>ONED01000030.1 GCA_900316755.1 uncultured Eubacteriales bacterium | reverse complement strand
TCCAAGCCATGCACAAGCGATTAAGATGCGTAAGTTTTCTGATGACAAAAGATTAAATGAAGATGTGATTTTCTCAATTATGTCTGAAGAAAAGGGAAAGAAGCAGAGAAAGATAGCAATTCTCCGCCAAGGGGGAAGTGGCTTTATTCGTTAGAGGGGATGAAGTTCTCACATCCCCCTTCCCACACCCTATCCCCTAAATTTTACCAGCAGTTTACCAGCCGAAAAAGAAAATAGATGGCGGTGGCTAGCCACTTAAATTTTAAAATTTTCTGTTTCGTTGTTATTTGATTTGATTAATTTGACATATGAATATAAAGTATGCATATAATAATATTGGGAAAAATATTTTCGATAAATGATAATGGGTTTTTGAAAAAATAAAAAAATGTTGCGATATTTCGCAATATATTTTGCGATTTTTCTAAACGAATATTGACATTTATTGTTCCCACACTTATAATTTAAGTGAAAATAAATGAGCGTGGTCCTGCTTTAGTGGACGATTCAAAATGAGCGTGGTCCTGCTTTAGTGGACGATTCAAAATGAGCGTGGTCCTGCTTCAGTGGACGATTCAAAATGAGCGTGGTCCTGCTTTAGTGGACGACTCAAAATAGGTGTTTCCCTACCTAGTGGGATAGGAATAGCCGCTTTCATAGCGGCTATTTTCAAAAGGAGAAATATGAAGTTACTTGAAGATGATTTGAAATGTACGCAACCGATGATTTGCGAAATTAATAAAGATTATGTGAAATATATGCAAGGTTTTGACTGGCGTGTAAGTATGAAATTTAACCGTAAATTTGTGGGATTGGCGATTAGAATCAATAACAGATTCTACGTTGTTCCGTTGACTTCTCAGACTACGGCTGAAAGAGTTGCCAGAGGAAAGAAAAAGAGAAGTGCAGATATTACAACGTTTATTAAGGTGGGTGGAAAGGAAATAGCGAATTTATTACATAACAATATGTTTCCGGTTCCTAGAAACCAGATTAGAAGAATAGAGATTGATCCATTGGTTGATACATACTTAGCAAACGAGCAACGACAGATAAGAAAGAATTGGCCTGATATTAATGCAAAGTCCATATCTGTTTATAGAAACAGAAACGACAAGCAATCTAAGAATTATCAATTTTTAGAAAAGACTTGTTGTGATTTTAAGAAATTAGAAGGTGCATGTGATGATTGGGAAAAGAATCATTAGGCGTTAGAATTAGATGGGAATTGTGTCTATTGTATAGGCACAATTTTTTTTGAAGGAAATTGTTGGCCGAATTATAATATGACAGAGGAGGAAATAGTATGGAAACAACAGAAATCAAGGAATCAAGGAGAGAACTTGGGCAAGAAAATACCCAAGATAATAAGAAAAAAGATTATGATGCTATGTGTAAGGAAATTGTTTTATTCTGTGAGGTGCCAAGAAGCACAAGCGAAATAAAACAATATCTAGGGTATAAGTCAAGGAAGAGTGCAACAAAAATAATCAATGCATTATTAGACAGTGGTGAATTGGAAATGACCATTCCAAACAAACCAACTAGTGGTGACCAAAAGTATGTAGCAAAAATCAAATAGAACATCAAGTTTGAACTAGCCATTATGGAGTGATGAATCACATTCCATAGTGGTTGTTTTTATGTGACTAGGAGGTGAGAGGATGAGCCGAGAAATCAAAACACGAGAAAACTACAAGGACATCAAGGTGCTAGATAAGAGCATACACGGAATGAAACGCATGAGACAAGCGAGCATGCGAGCCAAAGAAAGCAATCTACAGGAACAAATGCAAGAGCAACAACGCCATGCACAAACACCGGTATCATATGCAGAAGAAAAGGTTGCATATGGCACGGAGCGAGTCATCAAAGAGATACCGCATCAAACACGAAATGCGTATCAAACAGCAAAAGCATCTGCCAAGAAGACAGAGCAGGCAATGCGTAAAGCAAAGCAGACAATAAAGAATACAGAGAAAGCAACCAAAGAAACATCCAAGGCGATTGTAAATGTCGTAAAGGCAACTTTTACAGCTACCAAATCCCTAATATCAATGATTATTGCAGGAGGATGGGTGGCTGTTTTTATTTTGCTGATAATTGTACTATTTGGTGCTTGGTTCGCTATAGCAGGTGGTGATGAGTCTGAACAAGCGGAACTGTTTAGTTCTGAAGTTCTTTCTTATGAGCCATTGATTCAACAATATGCCGACCAGTATGGGATGTCAGAGTACGTGGAACTTATCAAGGCAGTTATGATGCAGGAGAGTGGTGGATTGGGAACAGATCCTATGGGAAGCTCCGAGTGTGAGTACAATGTCAGATATCCAAGAGCACCAAATGAAATCTTAGAGCCGGAATATTCCATCTATTGTGGAATTCTAGAATTAAAGGATTGCCTTATAGAAGCAGAAGTAGAAAATCCAATAGACATCGAGAATATCCGGCTCGCATTACAAAAATACAATTCTGAAGTGGAAGAATACGATTCGCTTGTACTTCAGCATTATATTTTTGCAAAACATTTAATAGAATCGCACATTTGAAACGAGGAGAAATTATTATGAGAAAGACAAAGAAAATGAATGTAGTTTTAGCAATGGTATTATCAATGACATTATTATTTGGAGCAACAATTTCAGCAAATGCAGCAGATGTAACCGTGTCATTTGAGGTGCAAAAAACAGATGTCAACTTAGACATGACTGTACCAAGTGAATTACCGATTGTATTCAACTATGATGGGACGAACACATATCCAACAAACTGGAGAATTACCAATAATAGTACGCTTGCAGGTGTGCATCTTGAATCAGTATATTTGAGTGCGTCTAATTCCGGTTGGCATCTACTTGGGGAAAATGAAGATGTGAAGGCTTTACTACATGATTCAAAATCAATCAAGTTTTATGTTGGAAAACCGGGTGAGGTGAAATTGGTAGAACCGCAGACAACACAAACCGGTGCAGCAACGTTTACTGAAGAAGAAATCAGATTGACAAGTGGTGAAAGTCAGGTACTGGAGTTTATGGTGGAAAGAGGTGCATTTGAAACTGCACTGCCTTCGCATAGAGCATTTTCCATGCAACTAAAATTTGCTTATAACTAGATGTAGGGGATGGAAATATGACTGATAGAAAACAAGCAGAAAAGACAAACAATAAGCGCAGGCCAGCGACCAAGATTATCTTGGTCGTCGTAATCCTCTTAATAATGTCAATAGGTGTTCGTTGTGCGGTGGATTATCATAACAAAAAAGCAGTAGAAGAAATAGAGGAATTCGTAACAGAGTTTGAGAAAAACATGAATGCCATTACCGAGATTGAAGACTTTATGAAACAGGAGGCGGTCAATACATTGGTGGAAGAAGGGATGATGAATGTCAACTTTTCTACCAGGGCAACTTTTGAAGGAAAGGTAAGCAAGTCATTCAATATCAAGAATGTAGAGAACAATCATGATTCTATCGTGTTTGAGATATTCGACGAAGAAGGTGAGAGTATCTATAAGTCGAAAAAGATTGCTCCGGGATATGAGATGAATTGCATTGAACTTAATAAGGAATTGTCTAAGGGGAGACATGAATGTACAATCGGGATTCAGTATGCAGTGGAAGGACATGTATCGACGTTGTTTCCGATTATTTTGATTGTGGAGTAGCAAAAGAGTTAGATTAAGGCAAAGCGCGGAGTAGGTGGTGCAAAACTACACCCCTTGAGTAACAGGTGGTACTGGTCACAGTGACAGGTCAAGTGAAATACCTACTGGAAGAATTATTCTATCACAGAACAATTACATTTACTGGTGTATTTGGACGAGATTCTTTATAGATATAAAAAATAGAAAAATGTTCTCAATAGCAGGGGAATTCCAAGTAAATGTTTTTGTTCATAATTTTTTGGGAACTTTTTTTTAGTGAACTTTTGACACGCTTACTCATTGTGGCAAACTTCATTTAAAAAGTTTTGTTTCCTGATGGATTGGAAAAAGATTTACGATATTCGGTTGGCGTCATACCGTATGTTCTTTTGAATAAACGTACAAAGTAACTGAGACTGTCGTATTGTAATTGACTAGCAAGGCCACTGACTGATATTGTCGAATGTTTCAAAAGATGACACGCGTAATTCAATTTTTGCTGTGCTTTATATTGTACGACTGTCATACCTGTTGCATCCTTAAATTGATGTAACAGAGTGGAGCGTGCTATAGGATAATGACTGCAAATATCCGTTACAGAATCATTTAGGTAAATGTAACTGTTCAACTTTTGGATGATATCTAAAATATAGGTGTTTTGGCTCGGATTTTGGGTGCTATATATAAAGTCTGATATACAAGAAAATAGTACCTCGTCCGCCATAATCTGCGGTGAACCGGAAGATTCGCGTATCATTTTGGCTAAATACTCAATATATTTTCGCTTTTCTATTGAGATAGGTTTTGTAAGACAGTCTGGTAGTTGTTCAAGATTAAAACTCGGAAATGAGCGCATTATGAATTCATCAAAATACTCCTTCTTAACACCAAAGACCAGATGTGTATTATTTGTTGTTTCTGAAAAGATGACATGTGTGCAACCAGGTTTGAAGAGAAGTAAGGAACCAGTTGGTAGGATGGTAGTTGTATTGCCTATTGTGTGCTGCCATTCCCCTTTTGTCACCAAAATCAATTCGTAGAAATCCTTGTGATGATGCAAAAGACTGCTGATAGATGTAAAAGTAAATCCTGAATAATTATCTGTAATACGCTCTAATTCTTGAAAACAGTATGTAAGGAGAGAACTTTTTTGCATATATTTGTCACCTCATAAAATTTGATAAAATCATTATCTCATAACGATTGTCAAAATGCAATTTATTTATAAAAAAATACAAAAGAATTCATTTAAATCAAAAAAAAAGACAAAAACAAAATGCAGAATTTCGAGAAATAAACTTGTATTAAGAGGCAAATGGGATATGGAAGATGTTGGAAGCGATTGTAAAAAAACACACAAATAAAAAAAATAAGACAAGTAATATTCAAGAAGAAATGATAAAATTAAAACATAATTATACAAATATGCACAAGGAGGGTTGTTTAAATGCAAGTAAAGTTTAAACGATTATTAAGTATGTTGTTTTGCACACTATTATTGCTTACTTCGTTCAATGTAAATGCGGAAGAAAACATTCAGCATAGCACAGTAGATTATGAAGCAAGTTTCCGTGATGCAACGCAGATTTATATCGGGAATAAAACACCGGTGAAATGGGAAGTCGGAGATAAGTATTTTCTTCACTACACCGTAACTGATTTGGAAAAGAATGATACTAATCAAAGCGGTTTGTTAGTGACGAAAAATCAAGATGCACCCTTTCCTTATTTGGAAGGCGGCATGCACTATGCGAATGAATCTCTGCTCTGCGAAGAAGGATGGACATATTTGTTCCGCTTTGAAGTAACAGAAAGTGGGCTCAAATATGTAGCAGGAAAGGCGAAGGGAACGGAAAGTTCTTATATTCAATTTCCTTTTTCGGCAGGAGAAATAAAAACGAAAGCCCCATATTTTGGTGTTTGGCTTACCGGTACTAAGGGCGAAAGTTTGACAGCTAGTTTATCTAATATCCGATGCTATGATGAAAAGGGAAATGACTTAGGTATTTATGCACCTAAGGCAATGAATATCAAGATTTCTGATATGAATACGAAGAGCGTCAACCATAGCTATTCATTCTCAGTCAGTGAAGTTGCATGTTTGGCTTTTGGAAGTTCCAAGTTTACAGACAGTGATGTTATCACACTAGAATACACTGTCAGTAATGTAGATGCGAAAGGTGTCACACAGAGTGGTGCCGAATTTACAAATGCACCTACGGCATATTTCCCGCATGGCAATAACATGGGTTATCTGAATTATGATCTTAATTCAGATGAGAAACCAACGAAGCTGATTACGAAAGGCGCAAGTTATGTAGTGAGATTTGTACGCGGCCAAGAAAAGTTTGATGTGTTAGTGAAACGGACAATGCCAAATGGTGCAGTGGATTACTTCTCTTTTGCCAACTACTACGGAACATATGACTCTAAGTTTGGTTATGTGGCTATGTGGATTGGGCAAGAGTGTAAGGTATCGGCGGATTTTACCAATGTAAAGTGTTATGACGAAAAAGGAAATAACTTAGGTATCCAAACTAATAAGGGTGTCAAGGTAACACATGTAGGTGAGTTGGAAGATTATTCACAATGCTTTGCAACTTACTACTGTAAAGCGAATGACAGTATGGTAATTCTGAATGATGAATCTAACGTTATCCAAAAAGATGTCACAGGAGATACGTCTGTACAAGGTACTTATAAGATTGAGAATGGAGTGCTTAGTGTTACAGTAGGTGAACAGACAGACGAATACGAATATGCGTATGAGTTTTTCCGCGACGAAGAGGGAAATAAATATATTCGCTTGCGGGACTATAAAGTGACATTTATGACAAAGCAGGTAGGCGGTAAAGAAATCTCAACAGAAAACATTAATGCACAGACTGGATATCAGATTGCACAGCCGGAAGATCCGACAGATGGAACAGGAAAGTTCTTAGGGTGGGTTGATGCAGAAGGAAAAGCATATGATTTTAATTCGGTTGTAACAGAGTCCATGACATTATATGCGTCATGGGATGGTGAACCTTCTTGGGAAATATTAAAAATGTTATCTCAAAATGATGGAATGATTGCACTGATTGTTACAGGTGTTGCATGTACGGCTATGGTAGTCGGAACTGTGGCGATAAGTATAATTCAATTCAGAAAGAGGAAACAAGATGCAGGAAAAAACTAGAAAAAAGGCAGAGAGGGAAAGAATAATATTTCTTTTGTTTTGTACAGTAGTGCCCGTTGCGAATTTTATCATTTTCTATTTAGGGGCAAATTTTTCAAGTATTAAAATGGCATTTACAGATTTAAATGGTGCACTTACGTTGGAACATTTTGTTCGTTTGTATAAAGAAGTTATAAATGGAACTCAATTTATGGAAGCTGTTAAAAATACTATGATTACATTCTTGATATTAGTAGCAGTATTTCCGTTTAAAGTGTTGGTGTCTTATTTTATTTACAAAAAGATACCGGGAGCAGGTTTTTACAGAGTAGCATTTTTCTTACCAATGATTGTTTTTTCGGTGTGCGTTTCCTTGGTTTTTACCAATTTAATTGGACCAAATGGATTTATTGCACAATGGATAGGCGATGTAATGGGACTAGAGAAAGTGCCGGAATTACTTTCTGATAGTAGATTTGCAAAATGGACAATTTGGGCTCATATGTTATGGTTGGGCTTCCCGGGAGATTTGATTATCTGGGGAGGGACTTTTGCAAGAATACCAACTGATGTATTGGAATCGGCACAAATAGACGGCGTTACTTGGTGGACAGAATTTACCAAAATTATTGTTCCGATGGTGTGGCCGACAGTAGCATTGCAAATGGTTCTTTTGACCTGCAGTATCTTCGGTTCCAGTGGACAGGTATGGTTGCTTACCAGAGGTGAATACGGGACGCATACAATCGATTCATGGATGTATATGCAGTTATTAAACGGTTCTGGTGGTTCTTATAAGTCGGGTGTGTTTAACTATATGTCAGCAGCGGGATTAGTACTCACAACGATTGCGGTGATTTTATCTATTACCGTTCGTAAATGGACCGATAAAGCATTTGAAGAAGTAGAATTTTAGGAGGGACAATTGATGAGAGGATTAAAATGGACAAAACGAAAATCGCCAAGTCAGATTATATTGTACTCATTAGTATCTCTTCTGTTTTTAGCGGTATCACTGAGCTATATTTACATATTGGTTTGGTCATTTATTTCCGGATGTAAGACACATACCGAGATAGTAATGAATCCGTTTTCTTTGCCGGAAGAATGGCATTTTGAACATTACATAGAAGTTTTCAAAACATTTGAAATTAATGGAAAAGGATTTTTGAGTATGTTTGCAAACAGTGTGTGGTTCTCTGTTATGGATGCACTCCTTTTGCAATTTACAGCGTGTACGTTAGCATATGCCTGTTCAAAGTACAAATTTAAAGGAAGTGGTTTAGTGTACACAATAACATTAATTATTATTACACTTCCAATATACGGAAATTCAGGGGCTGTATATGAGTTGTATGCCAACCTAGGAGTTATTGATTCTTATGCGCAAGTAATTACATCAGCAAGTGGATTTAATATGATGTTTTTGTATTACATGGCATTCTTTAAGAACTTATCATGGACATATGCAGAGGCGGCAATGATGGATGGTGCTGGCCACTTCCAAATTTATTTTAAAGTCATGCTTCCTCAGGCGCGTGCAATTTTTGGTGCTTTATTTCTAACAAGATGGATTAAGGTATGGAATAGTTATGAAGCGCATTTGGTATATTTACCAAACTTACCAACTCTTCCGGTTGGAGTGTATCAGTTTAATATGGAAATGATGTATCGGGCGAGATTAGATATTCTATTTGCAGCATGTATTATTATTGTAATTCCTGCATTGATATTGTTTATTGTCTTTAATAAGACAATTACAAGCAATGTATCAGTAGGTGGAATCAAAGGTTAATAGAAAGGATGGAATAAGAAAAGATGAGAAAGATGAAAAAAGTATTAGCAATAACGCTGGTAGTAGCACTTGGTGTTACAAGTATGACGGCTTGTGGAAATGGTAAAAGTGCAAAAGGTGGTTCTGACACGGAGATCGAAATTGCATATTGGCATTCAGGGCTTGGAATTGATTGGCTTAATAATATGGTAGAAGCATTTGAAGACAAATATCCACAGTATACAGTTACTATAAAGAGTTCTGCGGATCATACCGCTGTAAAAGCTCCATTTGGTAATGTAAATACAGATACCATTGATTTGTATATGTCAGATGCGGAATACAATTATGAGTACTCAGAACAATTGAATGATGTGTTGGATTCTCAAGTAGAGGGAGAAAGCAAAACAATTCGTGAAAAATTTGACCCTTCTTATCTGGAATTGGAAATGGCAAGTGATGGGAATGTATATGAATTAACATATGGTGGAGCTGCAACGGGTATCGTATATAACAAAAAGTTATTCGAACAAGCAGAAATCAATACAGCTCCACGTACTACGAATGAATTAGTAAATGTGTGCGATACATTGTTTGGCGAAGACATAGTCCCATTCTGTCATTTTAAAAATGCAAGTTATTGGACATATGTATCGGATATATGGAGAATGCAGTATGACGGAGAAGATTACTTTGTAAATAACTTTTACGGATGTAAAGACGAAGATGGCAATAGCCCAAGTAAAGCAATCTTTACCAAAGAAGACGGCCGTTACGAAGTATTAAAAGTAATGGAAAAAATTCTTACACCTGATTATGTTCTTTCAGGATCAAACACATATGAAATTACAACGATGCAGACAAAATTTTTGCAAGGTGACTGTGCGATGATGGTTACTGGTGGCTGGATTGCAAATGAGATGAAGAGTGTTGGTGGATTAGAAGATTTTGAAATCATGAAAACGCCTGTTATATCTAGCATCATTGATAAATTGGATACTATCACAAGTGACGTAGAATTAAGGAAAGTTATTTCTGCTATCGACGCTGTTACAGATGGAGACAAAGATATTTCTGAGTACCAGACTGGAGATGCCTATCAAGTAGATGATCTTGTAATTTCAGCAAGTGATTGGGAATGTGTAAGAAAGGCAAGAAATACGATTTCTAGCAACTATTCAGGACATTCAATGTTCATTCCTACATATTCTAATGCAAAAGAAGGAGCAAAAGAATTTATTAAATTCATATACTCAGATGAAGGCTATAAGATTTATACAGATACATTGCATATGCCACTTCCTCTTTCACTAGATTCTGGAGAAATTGATATTTCAGACTGGAATGATTTTGAAAAAGCAAATGCCCATCTTGTAGAGACAGCGGAGCAGACGGCAACAACTTATATCAAAGGACAACATAAGATCTTTTACTTAGGAGGAGCTACAGCTTATGCAGGACTTAACTTATTTGATAAATTCTGTGCAAACAACGCAACAGACAGATTAAATGCAACGCAGGCATGGGAGAAATTGCTTGATAAAGTGGAAAGTAATTATAAGAATACATGGTTAGCTAATATCGGTGAGTAGGTGAAGATAATGAAACATAGAAAAATGAAACAGTACATTGTCGGAATGTTAAGTTGTGTTATGTTAGCAACGTACTTTTGCGTCACACCTGTAAAGGCGGGTTCAAGTACCCTGACTGTCGATAAGTCTTCTTTTCAAACTGAGTTAGACACATCACAATGGAATGCTTCCGATGGGCGTGTCACTGCGGAAGACGGGAAATTAGTTTTCTCGAGAGACAGTAAAAGTAGTACATCTTTAATCGCAAAAGTTATTGCGAAGAATACAGGTTATCACGATTATATTGTGAAAACTCAGGCAGTTATGAATTTAAAAGAAATTCCAGACAAAGGAATCTTTACTCTTGGTTTGGGGCTAACAAGTATCGAAGCTTCAATGGGAGAGCCAGGGAATATAGAGATACAGTTTGCAAGAGATGGCGGAACAAAAACATCTGTTGTAGTTTATGACAAGGATGGAAACAAAACAGAAGTTACTACAGCATCTATAAGCTTTGGAAGCAGCACAAAAGTGGAAGCTACCATTTCAGCAGAATCTATATTAAAAGTTTCAGTAGACGGACGTACACTCTGCAATGACAAAATTAGTGTAGATGGTGAAGGTAGAGTTGGGTTTATGCAGACTGGCGGGTGTGCAGTTACAATTTCAGACGTAACATTTGAAGCATACAATTACGACAGACCGGAAAATGTCGATGTATATGAAGATTTTGAAAATGAATCAATTAACATCAATTCATTGACAGCAAACATGGTATTTACAACAGGTAAATATGTTCCTTACGGAATGGAAATCAGAGAGAACAATGGAAATCGCGCCATGGTATTCCAAAACATGAGTGTATCTTATCTTGGAAGTTTATATCAATACTCAAATTTTGAATTGACATTTGATGTTATTGGTTTGCAACGTGTAAACGAGACAGATGATCAAGGTAATGTTCTTGTTCCTAAGAACGACAATTTTGCAGTGTCATTTGGAGATGAAGCAACAGATTACAGCGGATATGGTTATACGACCTCAACTGATATGGTTGTATTTAACAACAAATCCCAAGCATCTTCTTTGAACTATAAACACATTGGAAACGGAGCGGATAAAGGATATGATTTCTATAATGCAGAATGTACAAAAGATTTTACAATTCGTGTTTCTGTAATTGATGGAACAGTGACAGCTTCAGTGAAGTGGATTAACGAAACAAACTTCACAGAAATCCTTAGTTACAATCTTTCAAATCAGACACCATTAGGATATGTACATATTTGGACAACGGGAGCAAACTGTAATCTTTCCATAGATAACTTAACTCTTATTAATAAGGATAAAGATGCAAAGACAATTGACGTAGATTTTAAGAGTGCTGTTTATGAAGTGCCGGAGGATTTCGAATATCACAAGATAGGATTTGACTATAGAGAAGATGTTGCTGAAGAAGCCTCTTCAACTATTAGTCCATATTATATCATACCGACTGTGGCATTTGTATGTGTTATAGCATTTATCATTGTTTTAGCAGTCACTAAAAAACGAAAGGGGGATATGCAGGATGTCCAGATATAAACGATATAGAAGAATAGGCTTGGGGCTAGCGATAATTCTCTTGTCGTCATCACTCTTTGGGTGTGCACAGACAGCACAGACTTCTATTGAACCTTTGGAAGCAGAAGAATCTCCAGCCATCTCTTATGACATTATAGGTGGAAAAGACGTTATGCCAATAGGCACTCAATGGGGACCTTATGTAACATCTGCATTGTGTGAAGATGGCCAAATGGTTCCGTATATGATTACAGATGAAATGTGGAGTGCTCTATCGGAAATGGGAATCAATGTTTTGTTCCAAAATGCTGATAAGTATAATACGAATGAAAAGATTATCTTTGACTCTATGGATTTATGTGAAAAATATAACATGGCATATTATGTAAGAGACGATGAGATTATCAATATGGTCATGGATGGTACTGCAACATTAGAAAATGTAACAACAAGACTTTCTGAATATATGAATCATCCTGCATTTGGCGGAGTTCATCTTGTTGATGAAGCAAAGACACCATATTATTTTGCTGATAGAGGTGATGATAGGAAATTCTTATCCAACTATGCAGAAATAGGACCAATGATTAATCAGGAGTTGGGGATCCCAGCATATCATCAGGTATTTCCTACTTTGAATGATCCGAACGATAGAGAACGCTATAAACAATATGTTGCTGAATTCTGTGAAACAATGAAGCCACAATACCTTGCGATGAACAAGTATCCGCTAATTAAGGCATATCGCGACCACTTGGACATGTTTTTCTTTGATGTTGCAGTTGTATGGCAAAATGCAAAAGAAAACAATATTCCGTGGTGGGCTTTTTTTGGAGCAGGAAGTCAATGGAATGACAGACTAGAACGTTTTGATACAGAGGGATACTATCCAGAAGAAGGAGCCTATGACTGGCATATTAATGTATGTCTTGCATTTGGTATGCAGGGGATCGTGATTTTCCCAGGCGTACAGCCATATTATTTTGCTTATTCGAATGATCCTTCTATGGACTTTGAACGTAATGGATGTATCGGTGTATTTGGTAATAAGAACCGTTGGTATTATTACACACAAGATATTGTAAAACACGTTCAGGTAATTGATGAAGTACTGATGAATTCGGTAAACAAAGGTGTTATCCTCAGCGGAGACAAAGCAAATGATGACTGTAAATATGCAAAAGATTTTGACTGTATCATAGAAGGGAAATCGTGGAGAGAGTTAACGGACGTTTCCGGAGATGCTATGGTTGGATGTTTTAACTATCAGGGAAAGACAGCGTTCTATGTTGCAAACTATGATCAGGAGTATGCACAAGACATACAACTTACATTTAATGCCACTCATAAACTGACTGTGATTCAAGATGCAGAAACCAGTTATGTAAGCGGAAGTGCACTTACATTAAAAATGCGTGCAGGTGATGGGGCATTGGTTATCGTAGAGTAGAGAATGTTTGGAAAAAATCTTAAGAAAGGGAAAAAAGATATGAAGATAGAATTAAAGCGCTATATGAAGGCTTTACTTGCTACAGTTCTTTCGTTGGTAATTGCTTTGAATGGTATTGCTGGGTATGTATCGGTTGTCGATGCAGGAAATGCCAAGCAGTATAAAGAAATGAAGTTTGGCGACTGGACAGAAAAGGGAACAACAGGATTAGGTGCTAGAAAGTACGAATTAACAGATAAAACAGCAATTACGAGTCTTGACGGGGTTGCCATTAGTGGAAAAATCAATTTTAATGGCACAAAAAACAAATATCTGACTTTTGGCGGAACCGATACACTTACTCATGGCGGATTTTGGATTAAGGTATCAGGGGAAGGAGCACTGAGCCTGATGTGTCAGGGAGTTGCTGGTGTGCAACCGAACGAGGTTAAAATTACCAATGCGGCGTTCAAACTGAATGAAGAATTCACGCTTCGAGTGACATTTGATCATGACAAAACAAATAAGAAGTGGACAATGATGGTATATGCAGACGGTACTTTATTGGGAAGCGACACATTTGATTTTTCGAGCGCAACAGGAGATGTGGGATTATACATCGGTATTCCAAAAGAGTTTACCGTGGACATGACACCATCAAGTGTGACCCCAACCTATACCGAGATGAAGTTTAGTGACTGGGGAAAACAGGCAGGAACGAATGGCATGGGATATAACAAGTATGAACTGACAGATGCAAGTGCCATTAATAGTCTTGCCGGAGTAGCTATTAGTGGAAAAGTTAACTTTAATGGTGTCACAGGTAAATACCTCACATTTGGTGGAACGGATAAGCTGGACCACGCAGGTTTATGGATTAAAAGCGCAGGCGAAGGAAAAATGGAACTGATGGCGCAGGGAATAGCAAATGTTTCAGCTACGGGTGTAGAAGGTAAGTATAAGTTCGAGAATGCAGCGTTTAAGATTAATCAGGAAATTAATCTTCGAGTTACATTTGACCATGATACAACTGCAAAGACATGGACGGTTACCGTATACGCAGATGGTGTGCTGGTAGGAAGCAATACCTTTGATTTTTCAAGTGCGACAGAGAACCTGAAATTATACATCGGAGTTCCACAAGAATTTACAGTAGACATGACATCTTCATCAACTCCTATAGGTCCAACAGAGCCAAGTGGAGAATATACAGAAAAGACTTTGAGTGAGTGGTCAGCGGTAGTAGGGAAATTATATGGATTCAATGTATATCGCCTGGCAAATGCTGGTTCTCTTACCAGTCTCGATGGAGTGGCAGTTAGTGGAACTGTGAACTACAACGGAATCGAAAAAGCAATATTCCGAATTGGGGGAAATGAAAGCGCGAAACATGCAGGTTTTGCATTCATGGACAATGGCGGATGCTTTAAATTGGTAACACAGTCAATTGGCGGAGATGCTACACCACGCACGATATTGGATAAAACCGAATGGAACGAATTAAAAGCAAAAGAATTTGAACTTCGTGTGACTTTCGATAGAGACGCAGACACAGGAAAATGGAGTCTGGGAGTTTTTATTAACAATGAATACAAAGGAAGTTACGATTGCGGAACGGCGAATCCGGGTATGTATCTTGCATGTGATGACAATGTGACAATCAAAATGCAAGCAGCACAGTCTCCTGACGACAAGGTATATACGGAATTAAGATTTGAAGACTGGGGCATCTACTGTGGTATTGTTTCAGGAATGGACATCTATCGCTTAAAAGGTCATGATGATATTACAAGCCTGCATGGTGTTGCTATTAGTGGCAAAGTAAACTTCAACGGAGCATCCAGAAAATATATTGCCGTGGGTGGTACAGAGAAGTTGAAAAATGGTGGTTTTTGGTTAGGAGCCGTAGAAGAAAACTGGTGGCTTGTAGCACCGCAGGGAATAGGCGGAACAAATCAGCCAGGAACACTTTTAAGTAAAGCAGGAAAATTCAAAGATGAAGTTAATGTGCGTATGACATTTTGGCAGGAAGCAGCTAATATATGGACCATCGGTGTATATGCTGACGGAGTGTATGTTGGAAGTTACACCTGTGAAGATGTAGAACCAGGTTTGTATTTGGGAGTCAATCCGTTAGTTACCGTAGAAGGGTTAGGAGATACTGTGAAAAATGCAGGACTGGACTTTACATTATTTGGATATGGAAATGACACATGGAGAAAGGAAATGGGCTTGGAATAATGCATGGCATCGAAGAGTTACTATATGAGATTCCAAATGAATACAGAGCCGTTCCTTTCTGGTCATGGAATGACAAATTGGAGCCAGAAGAACTGCGCAGACAGATCCGATGGATGAAAGACATGGGACTTGGCGGTTTTTTTATGCACGCCAGAGGGGGGTTAAAAACCCCCTACATGTCGGATGAATGGATGGAGTGTGTTTCTGTCTGCTGCGATGAGGCAGAGAAACTCCAAATGGATGCGTGGGGATATGACGAAAACGGATGGCCAAGTGGTTTTGCAGGCGGAAAACTTCTTGAAGACGAAAAGAACAGAGACCGCTATCTTGTTCATCAGATAGGTGTATACGATGAAAATGCAGATGTGTCTTACATCATAGACCAAAATACTCTTACACGAGTTGATAATGGTCTACAGGATGGAGAATATTTAAATCTTTATATTAAAGTTTCCGTGTCAACTGTTGACATTCTGAATCCGGAAGTTGTAAGACAATTTATTGAACTGACACACGAAAAATATAAAGCGTATTTGGGAGAACAATTCTCATCGAAATTCAAAGGATTCTTTACCGATGAGCCACAGTTTTATCGAGGAGGTGGAACGCCTTATTCACCGATGGTGGCGAAGTATTTTAAAGAGCAGTATAACGAAGATATTATGGATACACTAGGGCTTCTATTTGTAAAGAAAGAAGGATATCGTTCTTTCCGATACAAATACTGGCTTGCCATGCAGAGGTTAATGATAGATTCGTTTGCAAAAAGCATCTATCAGTGGTGTGAGGATAATCAGGTGGGGTTTACCGGACATTATATTGAAGAAAACACTTTGGGAAATCAGTTAATGTGTTGCGGTGGAATTATGCCGTTCTATGAATATATGCATATACCGGGTATTGACTGGCTGGGTACTGATACCATCTTTGAAATAGGACCACATCAGGTAGGAAGTGTTGCAAGACAATTAGGAAAAGAACATGTTATGACGGAAACATTTGCTGGATGTGGTTGGAATGCAACGCCGCAAGAACTTCGCAGAATCGCAGGATATCAATACGCAAACGGTGTGAATTTTATGTGTCATCATTTGATGCCATATTCAGAACATGGACAGCGAAAGAGAGACTATCCGGTTCATTTTCAAAAAGTAAATCCTTGGGTAAGAGATGACTTTAAGAAATTTAATGATTATTTTACAAAACTTGGATATCTCTTGGCAACAGGAGAAGAACCGGTGAAGGTGGCAATCTTGCATCCAATAAGAAGTGCCTACCTGGAGTTTCAACAAGTAAGAGCCAGTCCGCAATTTGGTATTCAAGATTTGGAGGATGGACTTCGTAGTGTATGCAGGATGTTTTCTTCTAGGGGAATTCCATATCACTTTCTAGATGAAACCATTTTGGAAGAACATGGATTTGTGACAGGAGAACAGATAGGGTGTGGTGAATGTACTTATGACTACCTTGTTTTGCCACCTATCTATACTATGGGAAAACATACCGAAAAGTTACTTAAAACATATGTTGAAAAAGGTGGTAAGGTGCTTCTGGTAGATGCAGTACCAACTTATGTGGAAGGAGAACCATACGCCTACGAATACTTGCAAAGCAATATCACACTGCAGGAGATTGTTGAAGCACATGATTTTCAGGTAGAGAATACAGACAATGACCTTTATTATGCATATCGCATATTCCAAGGAAAGCCGGTCATCTTTATACAAAATGTATCGAAGGAAAAAACTTATCTGCAGTCTTTTAAATTCAAGGAAAAGTATAGTTCCTTCGTTAAATTAAACTTAGATACAATGGATACAGAAGTAGTTCCTTTGGATATTACAGCACGCGAAAGTGAGTCATTGCTATTGTTCCCGTCATATGAAATGGCAAGTCAAAACGAATTGGAAGAAGTGGAACTGGTATTTCACGATGCAAAAGTTCAGTTCGAAGAAAATTATTTGCCGATTGATACCGTGCGGTATTCAAAAGATGGTATGCAATACAGTGAACCAATTTATGTGAATACCCTCTTTCAAAATCTGCTCCGAGAGCGATATGATGGAAAACTTTGGTTGAAATATGATTTTACAGTGAAAGAGATCCCAAAATCCTTATATCTGTTGGCTGAAAGAGATAATACAAAGGAATGCAAGGTGAATGGACACAGTATCCGATTCGCAGCAGAGTGGGAAGAGGACACTTCTTTCCTATTAGCAGACATTTCGGAACATGTTCAGCTGGGAGTCAATTCTTATGAAGTGAGTATGGATTGGCATCAGAGCGAAGATACATATTATGCTCTGTTCGGCGAGAATGTGACAGAAACCTTGAAAAATTGTATTGCATATGAGGGTGAGATTGAAGCTGTGTATTTAAAAGGAAAGTTTGGTGTATATAGTGACGCAGCTTTTGAAAGCCATCATGCAACACATATGTGTGGCAGAGAATTTTATATAGGAAAACCGCCTGAACGTGTCAGCGAACTGGTGACAGATGGTTTCCCATTTTTACGAGACAAAGTGACACTTACACAAGTGTGTAATCTAAAACAAAAGGAAGTAAGCCTGTGTGTGAAGGGAGAATATCTTTCAGCAAAGGTATGGGTAAATGAGCAGTATGCAGGACAGTTGTTCTTTGACAAACAGATTGACATCTCCTCTTATGCAACAGAAGGTGACAACCGGATTGATGTGGAATTTACCATAGGAAATCGCAACTTATTTGGACCACTTCATAAAGACGGAGCAGAATGGTTTATTTTACCATCTGATTTTGATAGGTGTGATATAGTCCAAAACAAGTGTGGAAGTATGAGTTATAAGTTAAATTGTTTTTATGTTAAGGAGAGGTAAAAGAAAATGTTATATAAAAACCCAGAAATGGAGATTTTGAAATTTGAAGAAGCAGATGTTATTAGAACATCAAATACAGTCACACCAGGAGGGGTTGTGGACGAAAACACCAATCTACCTTCTACGGAAATTCCTGGTGGTTGGGGAAATCAATAAAAGGGGGATACATATTATGAACAAGAGAGACATAATGAGTTTCATAAAAAAACTGACGGCAGGTGCGCTAGTATTCGGGATGACGGCGACAGGAATTCTAGTTTGTCCAAAACAGGCAGAAGCTGCTGTGGCAGAGGACAAGGTTATCTACGAAGATAGTTACGATATTACTACCTATTGGAATGCAGACAGCAAAACGGCACCGGTCAAAGCCGGTTATGTATTTGGCGGTTGGTTTAAGGTAGCAGCAGCGAGCGACGAAGGAGCAGAAGCGTATGTAAATGGAGGTGCAACAAGTTATTATGCACCGTTGAAGAGTACAGAACTTAATACGGATGAGGATGCTGATTGTGATTATACAGGAACGGCATATGCTAAATTTGTTCCGGCGCAAGTATTAAGCGTAAAGGCACAAAACTCGGCAGGAATAAATGAAAACACCATTCAAAATATTTCAGAAAGCCCTATGTATGTTCGTGTGATGTCTTCTTTAGATTCTACAAATTATCAAAAGGTAGGCTTCGAAATTGAGTTAGCAAATAGCGTACCGGTTTTGAATAATAATAATCCACTGGAGACAACACAAGTTTATACGGGTGCTATGGTAAACAATGTATCAAAAACCGCCAACGAGATATTTGGTGGTGAATCAGAGTATCTGAGTGTATGGAAACTGAGCAAGATTGATACACCAAGTAATGCGAGCAAGATCATCTATGTCAGACCATACTGGTATACGATGGACGGAACGAAAGTAGAAGGACTTGCGAAATATGTACATATTGAAGATGAATATATGGATTACATCAGCGTACCTGTGAATCTTCTTGATGGTAAGCAGGTGGCAGCAGGTGCGGTGAATATGACGTATGATAATACATTGGAACTTGTTACGGATGACGAGGGAAATGTGCTTTTTGAAGCAGGAAGAGTATTGCCGGAAATGTCATTCTCTCCGGATACTGCTAATAAGACCATCAAAATGATAGGAAATGCTGCAACAGCCGGCAAATATAACACTGAAGAAACCATTTACGCAAATATCCGATTCAAAAAACCTAAAGCAGATACAACTTTTTCTATGAAGATGCTTCAATTTTGTGATTGGGATACGACCAAAGTTACGATAACAAATACGTGGGATGTGAAATATGAAGTTCAATAAGAAACAAGTAATTATCGCAGGTGTGTTATGCATTGCTTTGCTTGTGGGAATTATTATTCTTGTTATATGGAATTCTAAAGAGATGAGTGGCAGGGATACAGATATCCAAACAGAGCAGAACAAAGGGGATACCGATTCCTCGGAAGATAAAGATGAAACAGATGTAAGTGGCAAGGGAAATGACAATTCCGAACTTGAAGTTTTACAACCAGATGATGTTGCCACGAAGGATTCATCTGATGCATCCGGTTCATGGGGAAATGAATCAGGAACCACTTCTCAAACCGGAGATACAAATACGACAGAGAAAGCAGAGCAGAATGACAATAATCAGGATGATGAAGGCATTCTGAAAGATGATATCACATGGGGTGATATTTATTAAAAAGAAATAGAAAGGGATAAGCTATGAAAAGAAAAATAAAAACTTTATTGGCGGGTATGCTAATGTTGGCAATGCTTGTTCAGACGTTTGCGGGTGTCGGGCTTGAGGTTCAAGCGGACGAGAACGCAGAAAAAACATATACAGAGATGAAATTTAGTGATTGGGGAACGAGTGTAAGTAATGCGTATGCTAATGTGTACAAATTAATAGATGCCAAAAGCAGTAGTGTTTCAACACTTGATGGGGTTGCAGTAAGTGGAACAGTAAATTTCAATGGAGTCACAGGTGCATTTATTCGAAGAAGGTGACACCACAAGGGATAAATGGAACTACGACAGCATATACAGTAATCGCTGCTACAGAGTGGGCAACATTGAAGAATCAAGATATGAAATTCCGAGCGGCATTTTATAAAGAAGAAAGTAATTGGTATATAGCGGTATATATCAATGATGAATTCAAAGGTACTTATAATTGCGGAGCAGCCACACCGGGAACATCTCTGGCATATTCTATTAATGCTACTACAGGAGCACAGCATGTTAGGGTTACGGATATCAATACAGAGATGAAATTCAGTGACTGGGGAACGCTTATACAAAAAAATATGTATAGTACTAATGCGTACAAATTAATAGATGGAAGAAGTGATGTCACATCACTTGATAAAGTTGCAGTAAGTGGAACAGTAAACTTTAATGGGGTTAGTGGTGCATATTTTCGAATCGGTGGAAATAACAAGAAGGTGACACCACAAGGGATAAATGGAACTACGACAGCATATACAGTAATCGCTGCTACAGAGTGGGCAACATTGAAGAATCAAGATATGAAATTCCGTGCGGCATTTTATCAAGAAAAAAGTAATTGGTATATAGCGGTATATATCAATGATGAGTTAAAGGGTACTTATAACTGTGGGACAGCCACACCAGGGACATCTATTGCATATTCTGTAGACCGTACTACGCTGGCACAACAGGTTACGGTGCTAAGTGGATATACAGAGATGCTGTTTAGTGATTGGACTAAATCAGCAAACAGCTATTCTTTTACAGGTTATACAACATATTTATATGCTTTACCTGATAATAGTAGCATCAAAAGTCTGGATGATATTGCAATAAGCGGCAAGGTGAATTTTAATGAAATTAAGAATCATCAAATCAGTGTAGGTGGCATTGACACACAAAGATATGTTGGATTTTGGTTGAGAGCAACAGATGAAGATGCATGGAATTTATCAGCCCGAGGCATTGGTGCTAGTGCCAGTGTAACAATGCGTGGCGAAGCGATTTCGTTTAATCAAGATATTATTCTGAGAATGACTTTTGATGAGGTTACTACGAACTCATGGATGGTATGCGTATATGCAAACGGAACGTATGTAGGCTCAAAAACCTTCGCAGGTGTTACTCCCGGTTTATATATGGGAATTTCGGAAGATGTGACTGTAGAAGGTAAAAACACGGTTTATGAGATTACTGATGGAGGAAACACATACGAAGCAAATGGTGTAACGTATTCTATCGGTGAAACTGTTCCAGAAGATAATAGTCAAAGGGTAGTTGTTTATAAACTAGGCGATGCGAATAAGGATGCTATTTGTAATGTTGCAGATTTGGTTAGTATAAAGAGATACACCACAGATATAGAAGAAGAGAGATGGCCGTATACAACTGCAGAAAAACTGGCTTCTGATCTTAATAAAGATAGTCTACTCTCAGATGGTGATAGTGGTGATACTACGTTACTTCGTGAACATATTTTAAGTAATGGTGACTTCGATACATGAAGAGCACGTTATGGTATAGGAGAGAGAGTTTGGGAACTGGACGGTGGACAGGTAAACTATGCTACCATCAATTTTGTGACAGATATGACAGGGGCTTTCGGTGCAGAAGTTTTTCGTGCTTGGATGCTTAATATAGGGGAAGCAATCCCAGATGGAAATGGTGGATATACGGTTTCCTTGAAGGAAACTGAATTGGAAACGGTGCGAACATTTGTTGCTAAATTGAAGGATAATGGAGTGAAACAGATTGTTGCACTCCAAGGTCCATTGATTCCAAAGGATTTTCCAAAGTTTGTCGGGGCGAGTGGAAGAACTTATAGTCATGCACAGGTTGAAAGTGGAGAAAATGGTAGTGACAAATTGATTCGTGCAGATAAATATGCATTTCCAGAACCTGGAACACCAGAGTATGAGGTGTTTATGAATGTGCAGGTTGAATATTATCGTCTGTTATCAGAGGCATTACCGGATATCACACATTTCGAGGGAGTAAATGAGCCGGAAAAAGGTGGTCCTGTACATAAAATTGGATGGCTTTCAAGCGATGAGCAAGCAAAACTCAACAACCAGTCAAGTTATAACTTAAACAATTATGAATATACCATAACAGAAATTGCAAAAATCACTATGGATTATAATCATGCCATGACAGAGGGTGTGCGTAAAGCAAATACAGCGGCGAAAGTATTGTCGTCCGGATTAATGACGATTGCGTTAACCAAGACTTATTTGACGGAAGCATATAAATATATTACGAGTGAAAACAATTATTATAAAGATACGAATCCGGATAATTACTTTGAAATATTAAATTGGCATCCGTATGTATTTATTGGCACAAATTCGGATTCAAGTCTTCCATACTCAACTGTTGCTCAATGGGATAAGCAATACTGGGCTAATACATGGGTGAAATTCCAGAAGGATTTATATCAGATTGCTGTAAATTATGGAGATGGGGATACACCTGTCTGGTTTACAGAATTCGGAGTATCCGATTGTACGGGAACAGATAAAACTTCCGAACAAGGCATTACAGAAGCAATGACAAGTACTCGTTTGCGGGATATGCTTGATTTAGTGGAGGAAGAACTGGACTTCGTGGATACTGTGATTGCATTCCGTATGTTTGATTTGGAAGATGGCGCAGATACTGCATATGAATGTAATTTCGGTATGATAGAATATTTTGGCAATATAAATTCTAGTCAGGCAGCATTAAAGAAAATTGGAAAGACGTTCTATAGGATAGTAAATAAAAGTAACGATTATACAAAGGTGAATGTTGTATTGGATAAATACTACAGGAGACTTGGACAATAACGGAGGAAGAGTATGTACCATTCAATTCGACCAGGAAAGTATTGGTATGATACAGACGGAAATTTAATTCAAGCACATGCCGGTTCCATCATCTATGTAGATGGAAAGTATTACTGGTATGGTGAAAATAAAAGTGGGGTGACAGGCAGAGCCACGGGTTCTGTCTGCCCGATATGGCATCGGGGAGTACAATTGTACTCCTCTAATGACCTTTACAACTGGAAAAATGAAGGGACACTCATGGTAGAATATGAGGATGAGAATCATCCGTTCTATGTGGGCAGAATTATGGACAGGCCACATATTCTCTATAATGAGAAAACAAAAAAATTTGTACTGTGGGCAAAGATTGGCGGTTTGCTTTCAAAAAAAGAAGGATTTGGAAATGCATATTTTGCTGTGTGTGAAAGTGAGTGTATTACGGGTCCGTTTCATCTTGTAAACCGGGTAAAGGGAATACCTGTAGGAGACTTTGATCTTATTCCGTGTGATGATAAGGTATATGTTATTTTCGAAAAACCACATACGGAGATGATGTGCATGGAACTAAATGATTCCTACACGGATGTGGCTTCGAAAATGTCGTCTCATCTTCCGAAACCATTCCCACCTTTCACAAGGGAAGCACCGGCTTTTTTTGAATATCAGGGAGAGAGATATTTGCTGACATCTGGAACCACAGGGTATTTTCCTAATAAAAGTATTTTGTATAAATTACCATCTTTTCATGGAGAATGGATTGAGATAGGAGATCCTTGCGAGGGAGATGTACATCATAATTCTTTTCATGCACAATTTTCCAGTGTGTTTCGCCATCCGTTTAGAAAAGACCTTTATATTGCGCTGGGAGACCGATGGCTCAATGACTTGCCACCGCAAATGCCAAGTCCCGATGAGATTTTTGAACGGGGCTGTAATCCTGAAAAGAGGGCAACGTTAGAGTTGTATGATCCGGCAGATTATACCGACGAAAACACAAGTATGGCTACATATGTGTGGTTACCAATCTGTTTTAATGAGGATGGTGAACCTTATATTGTGTGGCGAGATGAATGGCAAGTAGAAGATTATGGACAGGAAGAAATGAGGAACGTATAATTGAAGATAAAAGCAGTGATTTTTGATTTAGACGGCGTGATTGTAACGACAGATGATTGTCATTATCAGGCATGGAAAAGAGTGGCAGATGAAGAAGGGATAACGTTTACCCGCGAAGTGAATGAAAGATTGCGTGGTGTAAGTCGTATGGCTAGTTTGGAAATTGTATTGGAAAAAGCGAAAAAGTCATATTCTGATAAAGAAAAAATACAATTGGCAGAGCGTAAGAATGCTTATTATGTAGAACTGATAGGAAAGCTTACAAAGGATGCGATTTTGCCTGGAGTGGAAAGAAACTTAAAACAGCTAAAAGAAAATGGAATTAAGGTTGCCATTGGATCTTCAAGTAAGAATACGCCAATTATTTTAAAGCAAATTGGACTGGCAGATAGTTTTGATGCTATCTCAGACGGCAATAATATTACGAAGTCAAAGCCGGAGCCGGAGGTATTCATAAAGGCGGCAGATATGCTGGAAATCCCATATGAAGAGTGTTTGGTTGTAGAAGATGCGGACGCAGGAATTATAGCCGGAAAAGCAGCAGGTATGACTACTTTAGCAGTCAATAAAGCAAAAGGGGGAAATTATCATTATGCATCTTTAGATGACATTGATATTTTGTCGATTTTATAAAATTGAAGATATGATTACAAGGTGGAGAGCAAAGTATGCATCAAGTAGAATGGTTAAAAAAAGCAGTATTTTATAATATTTATCCACAATCCTATTATGATACAAATGGAGATGGAATTGGGGATTTAAGAGGTATTATCGAAAAGTTAGACTATATTCATTATATGGGATTTAATGCATTGTGGCTGAATCCTTTTTATGAATCACCATTTCAGGATGGAGGATATGATATCTCGGATTATTACAAGGTGGGAGAAAGATACGGCACTATGGAGGACTTTGTAGAACTGTGCGAACAGGCTCATGGTAGAGGAATGAAGGTGCTGGTAGATTTGGTGGGTGGACATACATCTATTAATCACCCTTGGTTTCAAGAGTCAGCGAGGGCGAAGAAGAATGAGTACAGTAATCGCTACATCTGGTCTGATAGTTGGCTCAATACACCGAATGGCAGATTTATCAATGGCTACAGCGAGAGAAACGGCTGTTATATGACTAACTTTTTCTGGAGCCAACCGGCGCTGAACTATGGCTGTGCTAAGGTGGATGATCCTAGTTGGCAGTTGCCGATGGATCACCCAGACTGCAGGAAAACGAAACAGGAACTTATTAATATTATGGAATTTTGGATCGAAAAAGGTTGTGATGGATTCCGCGTGGATTTGGCAGATAATTATGTGAAAAACGACCCAGACGGCAGTGGCAATAAGAATTTCTGGAACGAAATTCGCACCATGATTGATGAGAAATATCCGGAGCATATCATTATTTCTGAATGGGGTAATCCAGGCATGTCCATTGCAACTGGATATCATCTGGACTTTCTGACACATGGCTGGATTCCAGCTTATACAAAGCTACTTCGTGCAGACAAAGGGCGAAACGTGAATCACGCGTGGGAAGGCAACAGTTATTTTGATATAGACGGAAAAGGTGATTTCGAGGAGTTCCTTGATGATTATCTGAAAATGACAGAGGAGACAAAGGGTAAAGGATATTTTTCTATCCCGACGGGAAATCATGATTTGCCACGTTACAGTGTGGGACGAAGCGAAGAAGAGTTAAAGGTGATAGACGCATTTCTGATTACCATGCCGAACATTCCGTTTTTCTATTATGGAGATGAAATCGGGCTTCGGTATCAAGCGGAACTGGTATCTAAAGAGGGCGGATATAACCGTACTGGTTCTCGTACGCCAATGCAGTGGGCAAAAGGGAAGAACATGGGATTTTCGTCTGGGGATGCCGGAAAGCTGTATCTGCCGGTGGACACCGCAGAGGATGCACCAAACGTGGAGGAGCAGATGGCAAGGGAGGGTTCCCTGCTGAACACTATACGCAGACTGCTGCATCTTAGAAAAGAGCATGACGCTTTGGGTACAGACGGTGAGTTAGAATTTTTAAATCGTGAGGACCATGGATATCCTTTAGTATACCGAAGGACCTTGGGGCAGGAGCATTTTCTAGTAGCAGTTAACCCATCCGGGAGGACACAGAATATTAAATGTATTCCAAAGGATTCCTATGAAGTGATGTTACAAAATAAAGAACTTAGAGAACTACCGGAGGGATATCAAATGGCACCGGTCAGCTTCTGGATAGCAAAGGAAAGGTAAGAAATGGAGCATAAAGAACGCAAATTAGCGAAACGTATTGACACGCCTGGAAGAGCAAGATGTTTTACAGACCAGGTATATGAGAAAAAATGTGATAACCCTATGGATGTGTGGAATCGTATTTTTGAATCACAGAAAGCATTTTATCCTGAACCATCAGAATACAATATTTATTTTGGAGATATTCATGGACATACGAAATGTTCGGATGGTGCTCCGACCTTAGATGAATACTATACCAGTCTGAGGGATGTTGCAAAACTAGATTTTGGAGCTGCGGCAGACCATGATCACGGTGGTGTAGGGAAAAATCCTCTGTGGTGTGGCAACTGGGAATTGGTAAAGGAAAAGACAGCACAGTACAATGAGCCGGGAAGATTCACAACGATTTTGGCTTATGAGAGAGATTCGTATCCTTGGTATAATAACATGGTAGTCTATTATGACAATTATGAGGGCGAACTCCTTCGTGGAGAACATGATGGCGAGATGACAAGAGCAGAACTTCGCAACTGGTTAAATAGGGACGACCTTCTGTTAGTGCCGCACGATACTGGACTTTTGTCTCCAGGAGCAGATTTCTACAGTCTGGAACCAGAGGATATGACACCACTGATTCAGGTGTATTCTCGTGGAACCCATCAGGAGCGATTTGATCCGGCTTTCCTTAGAAACTCTGCCTGTGAGGGTGGATTTTGGCAGGATGCCTTGAAGCGTGGTGCAAGGATGGGAGCCATGGCATCTACAGATGACCATGGTGGGAAGTGCGGATTAATTCTGGAAGATAAGGATTTTTTGGAAACCTATCCGGGAATCACGGCGGTTCTTGCTAAGGAAAACACCTTGCCTGCAATTTTTGAAGCACTGAAAGCAAGACGTTGCTATGCTTTTATGGGTGGAAGAATATACATGGATTTCAGAATCAATGGGCACTATATGGGTGAGGAATTCACCTCCAATGAGGACAGAAGCATCTATTATAAGATAGAAACGGATGGTGAGATTGAGTCTATTACGGTAGTTAAGAATTGTCGGGATTATGTGATTATTCAACATGACAGGGAAATGGTTTTCTTTGATTACCGTCAGGAAAATGATACAGATTATTATTATCTGCGTGTGAAGTTAAAAGACGGAAGACTGGCATGGAGTAGTCCTATCTGGATAAATAAGGAGTAATTTTGATGTTAAAAAAATGTAAATTTATCAAACCCAATATTCCTTTTAACCCAAAGAGGACGGATTATGCGCCAATGTTTCGCAAGAAGTTTAAGGTAGAGCAGAAGGTGGAGACTGCTTATCTCTATGTGTGTGGTCTTGGAGTTGGACATTATTATCTGAATGGAAAGAGGGTCAGCGAGGACAAGTTTGTGGCACCAGTCAGCAATTATTCCAAGACTGTATGGTACAATCGATATGAGATTACAGAGCAGTTACAGACAGGAGACAATCTTTTCGCTGCTGTCTGTGGTAACGGCTGGTACAATGAGGCTTTGGACACAGCATGGGATTTTGATAAGGCAGACTGGAGAGATGTTCCGAAACTGATTGCTGCCCTTGAAATTAATGGACAGGTTGTGGTTTCCACAGATGAAACTTGGAAATGTAAAGACGATCCAGCGGTGCTCTATAATCAATTGCGTAGCGGCGAGATTTTCGATTCCAGACTTTATGAGGAAGCATGGATGACGAAAGAGTATAATGATAGTACTTGGGAGTATGCTAAGGAGGATGACAGGGAGCCTTCCGGTGTATTTCGTCTGTGTGATTGCGAACCGATTCGTGAGTGTGAGGAACTTTGTCCAGTGCAGGTAACTTATGCCAGCGAAGGGAGAATCGTCTATGATTTTGGAAAGAATATCTCCGGATATGTCCGTCTGACCACTAACCAAACTGCAGGTGATGAGATTAAAATCGAATATGCGGAACAGATGCAGGATAGTGGTGACAGAGAATTGAACGATATGCAAAAATATTATCATGACAGAGAATTTCAAGTGGACCGTTTTATCTGCTGTGGCAGAAAGTTTACATGGTCACCGCGATTTAGTTATTATGGTTTTCGTTACATAATTCTAAGTGGCATAAGGGATGTCAATCAGGTGCAAGTAAAAGCCGTTTTCGTGCATCAGGATGTTGCAGTAAGAAGTAGTTTTTCCTGCTCCAATAACAAGGTGAATCAGTTGTTCCAAATCGGACAGAACGCAACCTTGTGTAATATGTTCTATTCTCTGACAGATTGTCCGACGAGGGAAAAACTGGGCTGGATGAATGATGCACAGGCCTCTATTCATCAAATATTGACGGACTTTGAGTCTGAAAAGTTTTTTGGAAAATGGTTTGTAGATATCTGTGATGCCATGAAGGAGAATGGACAATTGCCAGGCATTGTGCCGACAGGAGGCTGGGGTTATCACTGGGGAAACGGACCCGTGTCCGATGGAACACTGTTTGAACTTCCGTATCGGGTGTATCTGCATACGGGCAATGATGGATTACTCAAAAGAGGACTACCATATTTTAAGCAATATCTGAACTATTTGTCTGAGCGCGTCAACACGAGAGGCGAACTGGAGTGGGGCTTAGATGACTGGGCAGCACCGGTACTGGAGGACAAGGTAGATAATATATTTATCAATGCAGTATTAGAGTACAAATTTTTAAAAATTACGGAATTGGCTATGCAGTTGTGCAGGGAAGAAACTGAGGAAATCAGAGTTAAATCAAAAAGCCAAAGAAACAAGGTTATGAATACATACATTGATGACTTGGGAAGATGCAGGATTCAGAAGCAGACAGCCGTTGCCATGATAATATATTTCGACTTATATGAAGATATAGAGCCACTTAAACAACAGTTAAAGGATTTGGTTAAACAGGCAGATTATCATCATGACTGTGGCATGGTAGGACTTCGCTATCTGTATACGGCGCTGGATAAATGTGGTCTGCAGGAATATGGCTATCGGATTCTCTGTTCAGAGGGGTTCCCATCGTATATGGATTGGCTGAAGGATGGAGCAACCGCTTTATACGAGAGATGGAATATGACGGAGTCAAAGAATCACCATATGTACTCACATTTTATGTCGTGGCTCATCAATACCGTATTGGGTATCAAACCGGATATTTCTTATCCTGGCTTTCAGAAACTTCAGATTGCACCGTTTTTTACAAAAGAACTGACATTTGCCAAGGGATACTGTGATACAGTTCGTGGCAGAGTGGAAGTGGCATGGAAAAGAGTTGATGAGAAGATTGTGCTTACAATTACAGTTCCTAAGGAACTGGAAGTATATTATGATGGGACAAGATTATCTTCGAGGGAAAATGTGTTTGAAATTGTATAGAAACGGAGGGGCATATGGATAAAAAATGGTGGTATATCGGAAGCCTTTCCATTTTTAGTATATTAATTGTTTTTGCTGTATGTGTGAGAAAACATTCTCAAAAGAATGATGTAGATAATGTGAAGACAATTTCAACAGAAGCAAATGATTCTTCAGAAACAGGGGAGGTTGTTTTGGATGAGGAAATATCGGACAATGTGATGGGCTTGATTGATTTTGTAATAGATGTAGAAACAGGGAAGAATCCGGTGGTTTTACATTTGACAGATTCACAAATTATTGATTCAGCACAGGTCAGATACGAAACACGGTTAGCAGAGAATGCAAAAAAATATTGGGCTACAGATAAGATAGAGGAACGATGCTATTCGTATATACGAGAAGTGATTACTAAAATACAGCCAGATTTCATCATTTTAACTGGGGATATTGTTTATGGTGAATTTGATGACAACGGAACAGCGTTGGAATCTTTTATAGCGTTTATGGAGAATTTTCAAATTCCATGGGCGCCGGTTTTTGGCAATCATGATAATGAAAGCAATAAAGGTGTAGACTGGCAATGTCAACAATTTGAAAATGCAGAGTATTGTCTGTTTAAACAGCGAGATTTGACTGGAAATGGAAATTATACAGTTGGAATCAGGCAGGACGATACGATAAAACGCGTATTCTTTATGTTGGATTCAAATGGTTGTGGTAATGCCAGTAAAGAATCGATTGCAAATGGTCATACGAGAATTGTGGAGGGGTTTGGCAATGATCAGATAGAATGGTACACAAAAACAGCCCAGACCATTAAAAAATGCTCTAAGGGTACTAAAATCTCTTTTGCATTTCACATTCAACTTACTGTATTTGCAGATGCATTTGCGAAGTATGGTTTTGTAAACAATGAAACGATGCGAGCTGTGAATATTGACGAACATCCGGATAGGCAGGAAGGAGATTTCGGCTATCTTGGTAAAGTGTTAAAAAGTCCATGGGATGCAGATTATGCAGTTTGGAAAGGGTTGAAAAAATTAGGTGTGGACTCCATTTTTGTTGGTCATGAGCATTGTAATTCTGCAAGTGTGGTGTATGAAGGGGTTCGTTGCCAATATGGACAGAAAATCAGTACTTATGATCGTGCCAATTTTGTAGGTATAGATGGAAGAATTGTAGGTACCTATTTTGGAGATATCACAGGAACCAGAAAAGCGATTATGGGTGGAACGGTGATACCTCTTTCCGCAAAGACTGGTGAAATTACTAAAACATATATTTATTTGTGTGGAGACCAAAATTAAAATTGTTAAGAATAAAGATTGGAGAAAATATATGAAAACAGTGAAAGAAAAACAAATTTTAGTAGGAGCAGATTTCGCAGGATTTCCATTAAAGGAAGCAGTTGTGAAACATTTGAAAAAGAAAGGATGGACAGTTACGGATGTTGGAGTATGTGCGGATTCTAATTCGGACGATACTGATCTTATGTTTCATAGAGTCGGACTTCGTGCAGGTTCCATGATAGCAGAAGGCGAGTTTGAAAGAGCATTGCTTTTTTGTGGAACCGGTATGGGAATTCATATTGCAGCAAGCAAATGTCCGCATGTTCATGCTGGGGTAGTAGAGAGCGTTCCGGCGGCACTTCGTGCAATTACTGGAAATGGTGTCAATGTGTTGGCTATGGGTGCATTTTATGTTGCGCCGCAAATGGGCTGTGATATTGCAGATGCATATCTGAATGCAGAACTTGGAAGCGGTTATGAATGGTGGCACAATTTCTATGAATTTCACAAGCTCGCCATTGATGAATTGGAAGAATTTGACTATGATGAATATAAAGCGAATGGCTTCAAGGTAAATCATTTGGGTGATTTTCCATTGCAATTAGAGACAAAACCGGAATAACATTGTGAGAGGATAACGGAATATGAAAATCGCAGACAGAATACGTGAAAATGCAAAGGAGATAGGGCAGCACAGACCCATTGTCATTGGATTCCTGGGGGATAGCATAACGCAAGGCTGTTTTGAAATCTATCGTACCGGCGAGGCATCGCTGGAAACAGAATTTAGAAGTTATGAGGCTTATCATCAGAAATTAAAGAAAATTTTAGAAGAAGTATTTCCAAATGTTCCGGTTATCATCATTAATGCTGGCATTAGTGGTAATACGGCAAATGCGGGAAAGGAAAGAATTGAAAGGGATATTTTGTCATTTTCACCAGATATTGTGGTTGTCTGTTTTGGCCTTAATGATGTCAATAGAGGAATCAAAGGTGTCGGGGAGTATGAAAAAGCATTGGAATCTATATTTTGCGAGTTGCGTAACAGAAATGTTGAAACTATTTTTATGACACCAAATATGATGGGTACCAGGGCAGTTGCAGAGGAGAAGGATCCCTATATATATTCTGTTCTGGAAACTGTTACATCTTTGCAGAGAGAAGGAGTAATGGACATCTATATGGCCAAGGCAAAACAGGTATGTGAAAAATATCATATCCCTGTGTGTGACTGCTATGGGAAGTGGAAGAAGTTAGAAGAAAATGGTGCCGATGTCACTAGACTTCTGGCAAATCGGGTAAATCATCCGACGGAGCAGATGCACTGGTTATTTGCATACTCTCTGTTTGAGATGATGATGGGTTTTTGCAAATGAAAACGGGAGAATACATGCTAAAACACTCTCTTCTTGTTCACAAACAAAATGCAGACAGTTAACGATTGATGCAAATGGGATTCATGCATATAGGAAAACGATAAACTCAAAGATAAGATATAGCGAGTGTATTCCACAGTTGCGATATCGATATTAGGACATATGAAATAGGTAAAGGAACAGAATTATACTTTTGATATCACAAGTTTGGAAGAAAGAGTAAAGATTGTTTCAGATGTTAATAAACCGACTTGTGCTGTGTAAGTATTACCTTTTAATACCGCATTGACGGACACTATTATGTCTAATTTATGTAGTTTGCAGATTTTCACAAATTTTTGGAGTATATAGGAAGCGGTTCGTTGGAGACAGCAACATTTGTTATAAGATAGAGGCAAATGAAGAGATTGAGTCAATTGCGGTAGTTAAGAATTGCGGGTGTCATGTGTTTATCCAGTATAACAAGGAACAGGTTTTCTTTGATTGCAATCAGGAAAATGAGACGGATTATTATTACTTATTGCAGATAAAGGATGGAAGCTCTGTATGGAACAGTTCAATCTGAGTAAGTAAAGAGTAAGGTGGTAATTTCAGTAAAATTAAATAATGAATGAAAAACACAAGGGGATTATATCAAAGGTATATCTGCCTTGTGTTTTGAATGCGATGGATAACGGGGCGGCGTTGCGTACGAATTACGAGGTTACAGCCATAGTAAAGGCTGAGGATGGTTTCCGAATCTGTTCTAAAGATGGCAGACAGATTCTTGCGAAATATCTGATAAATTGTGCAGGAGGATATGCAGATAAAATTGCCGGGCTGCTGGATGATAAATTTGCGGCACCGGGAGAAATCCCGTTCCAAAAGAAGACATCTTTGCGGTCATGGAAATCATTCGAAATACGTCAGTGAAAGCTTCGGTAAAAATCGGGGATACAATAGCGGCAAACATATTTGGAACCAATGTGATTGCTACAAAAGATATTGTTTAAAATGTATTACGATTTGTTTTTGAATAAGAATCTTGTAGAAAGGCAGGGATAGGGATCGTGTGGGATTGGTTTGTGACGACTGCCGGCGAGTGGAGTCTGCTCTCCATGTTTATCCGAATGGCAAGGGAGCAGGTATTAAGACTCATGTGCTGGTATGTCTTGGGTCAGCAATCGTGATGATGACGAGTGAGTACATAGGCGTACAATTTCCCGGGGAAGGCGATATTGCACGCATGGGAGCGCAGGTAATCAGCGGCGTCGGTTTTTTGGGTGTGGGTACGATTATCGTAACCGGAAAGAATCAAATTAAGGGACTGACGACTGCTGCAGGACTCTGGACATGCGCCTGTATTGGACTGGCAGCCGGAATCGGGTATATGGAAGGGGTTTTCTTAAGTCTTGTGTTTGTGTTATTTACATTTAAGATATTGAATTATCTGGATTATTTGATGCAGAAACACAAAAAGGTGTTTGATCTGTATCTGGAATTTGAAAGCAACAGAAGTATTGCACAGTTCATGGAAGAAATACACAAGGAGGACTACAAGCTCTCTTTATTTGAACTGTCCAAAAGCAAAATCAAAGGGGAAGGTCCTACTGCCATTGTCACTATTGAAGTGAAGGATAAAAACAAGCGCTCCCTTTTCATGGATAAATTGAGGAATATGGAAGGTTTGAAATATGTAGAAGAACTTTAGAAATATTTGGAGGAATATGAATTGAAATAAAGTGGCATTGGTTTATACAAGTACAGAGCAAAACAGAACAAATGTTCATTTTGCTCTGTACTTTTTTTTATTCTGATGCTATACTGTACAAAGAATATTCACGGGAAAATTTGACCTTCGTCACATACTGTGATGCCTTGTGTTTCAGGTGCGCTTGCAACGGGTCAAGGGCAAGTTTAGTAGTCGAAGTAGAATTGATGATGAAAGCTTATCCAACAAGAATACGAATGTTTTGATATTTAAAAGAGGTGACACGAATGGCAAAGAAAAAGACGAAAGAAATATCTATTTATTAATTACCACCTAAAAAAAATATTTTCAGATGGTGAACTGGAAGAACAGTCAGTTATTCGAAAATTTCGAATAACTGCATCAGATGGGAAAAACTATAATACGAACCATTACAATTTAAAGGCTATTATTGCAGTAGGGAATAAAGTGGATTCGCCAAGAGCTGTACAGTTTCGTAAATGGGCGAATGGTATTATCGAAGAATTTACGATAAAAGGCTTCACTATGGATGATGAGCGCTTGAAAAATTTTGGTACTGTTTTGACAAAAGATTATTTTGAAGAGCAACTGGAACGAATCAGGGAAATACGTTTGTCAGAAAGAAGATTTTATCAAAAAATTACAGACATTTATGCGACAAGTATTGACTATGATCCGAACGCACAGACAACCAGAGTGTTTTTTGCTAAAGTACAAAATCAGTTACATTGGGCAATTCATGGAGAAACAGAGGTGTGTTGCGTCTGTCAAGAAAAGAGATTCTTATGCATGCCGGAACTATTTCTGCTAAAATGGCAGAACAACATGCCCTAACTGAATTTGAAAAGTATAGGATAAAACAAGATCAGCTTTATCAGAGCGATTTTGACAAAGTTTTAATTGAGGATGAGCAGGAAGATATCATTGTTGTGGAAACGGATGAAGATGAATCTTGATGTTAGATAGATATAGCAAATGCGTGAAAAAAGGAGCAAAATCATGGATAAATTCATATTACACTCCGAATATAAACCAACTGGTGATCAGCCACAAGCGATTGAAGCTCTTGTAAAAGGGTTCCAAGAAGGCAATCAATGCCAGACTTTATTAGGAGTTACGGGCTCTGGTAAGACTTTTACCATGGCAAACGTCATTGAACAATTAAATAAACCAACACTCATAATCGCTCACAACAAAACGCTTGCTGCACAGCTCTACGGGGAATTCAAGGAGTTCTTCCCGGAGAATGCGGTGGAGTACTTTGTGTCCTACTATGATTATTATCAGCCGGAGGCATATGTTCCGTCTTCGGATACCTATATTGCAAAGGATTCCTCTATGAATGAAGAGATAGATAAGCTCCGCCACTCGGCAACGGCTGCGCTGTCGGAACGCCGGGATGTGATTATCGTAGCCAGTGTATCCTGCATCTATGGTCTGGGTTCGCCGATTGATTATAAAGAAATGGTGATTTCTCTTCGTCCGGGGATGATAAAAGACCGTGATGAGGTGATTCGGAAGCTGATTGAGATTCAATATGACCGGAATGAGCTGGATTTCAAGCGGGGAACTTTCCGTGTACACGGAGATGTGCTGGAGATTTTTCCGGCTGTTTCGGAGAAAGTTGCTTATCGGATTGAATTTTTTGGAGATGAAGTGGACAGAATTACGGAGATAGATGTACTCACAGGTTCTGTGATTGACGAAGTCGGTCATGTGGCCATCTTTCCTGCTTCCCACTACGTGGTGTCCCAAGAGAGCATGAACCGTGCAATCGGAGAGATTGAGGAAGAATTGGAAGAGCGTGTCAGATATTTCAAAAGGGAAGACAAGCTGTTAGAGGCGCAGAGAATTGCCGAGCGGACGAATTTCGATATAGAGATGATGCGGGAGACGGGATTCTGTTCCGGGATTGAGAATTATTCCAGACATCTGACGGGACTAAAACCGGGACAGCCGCCACACACACTGATTGACTATTTTCCGGACGATTTTTTGATTATGATAGATGAATCCCACATGACGATTCCGCAGCTTGGAGCGATGTATGCGGGAGATCAGTCGAGAAAATCGACTCTGGTTGACTATGGTTTCCGGCTGCCGTCGGCAAAGGATAACCGTCCGCTGAATTTTGAGGAATTTGAGAGTAAGGTGGACCAGATGCTTTTCGTGTCTGCCACACCCGGAAAATATGAGGAACAAAATGAACTCCTGCGGGTGGAACAGATTATAAGGCCTACCGGGCTTTTAGATCCACAGGTGGAAGTGAGACCGATTGAGGGTCAGATTGACGACCTTGTAGGGGAAGTGAAGAAAGAGGTCGCAAAGAAAAATAAGATTTTGATTACGACGCTTACAAAGCGGATGGCAGAGGATTTGACAGACTATATGCGGGAGCTTGGAATTCGTGTAAAATACCTGCATTCGGATATTGATACGCTGGAGCGGACGGAAATTATCCGGGATATGCGTCTGGATGTGTTTGATGTGCTGGTTGGTATCAATCTTTTGCGGGAAGGACTGGATATTCCGGAGATTACGCTAATTGCCATACTGGATGCGGATAAGGAGGGATTCCTGCGCTCAGAGACGTCGCTGATTCAGACGATTGGGCGTGCCGCTCGAAATGCGGAGGGGCATGTTATCATGTATGCAGATGCGATTACAGACTCCATGAGGCGGGCGATTGACGAGACAGAGCGAAGAAGAACGATTCAGATGAAGTACAATAAGGAGCATGGCATTACGCCACAGACGATTAAGAAGGCGGTTCGCGATTTAATCAGTATTTCGAAAAAAGTGGCAGAGGAGGAGCTTCGGATGGAGAAGGATCCGGAATCCATGAGCCGCGAGGAATTGGAAAAGCTTATCAAAGAGATTTCAAAGCAGATGAGAAAAGCCGCTGCAGAGTTAAATTTCGAAGCGGCGACAGAGCTGCGTGATAAAATGATAGAACTGAAGAAAATATACCAGGAGATAGATGCATGAAACAATATATTAAGATTCGCGGTGCGAATGAACACAATTTAAAGAATATTGATATCGATATTCCGAGAAATGAGCTGGTGGTACTGACGGGACTGAGCGGTTCGGGAAAATCATCCCTTGCCTTTGACACGATTTATGCCGAAGGGCAGAGAAGATATATGGAATCGTTGTCTTCCTATGCAAGACAGTTTTTGGGACAGATGGAGAAACCGGATGTGGAGAGTATCGAGGGGTTGTCTCCGGCGATTTCCATTGACCAGAAGTCTACAAACCGAAATCCGCGCTCCACGGTGGGGACGGTGACGGAGATTTACGATTATTTTCGTCTCTTATATGCAAGAATCGGGACACCGCATTGCCCGAAATGTGGAAAAGAGATTAAGAAACAGACCGTGGATCAGATGGTAGACCAGATTATGGAGCTTCCCGAGGGAACGAAAATTCAACTGCTTGCGCCGATGGTGCGCGGACGGAAGGGAAGGCATGAGAAGCTTTTGGAGCGGGCAAAAAAGAGCGGCTATGTGCGGGTGCGGATTGATGGCAGCATGTATGAGCTTTCAGAAGAGATTGTGCTGGATAAAAATATCAAGCATACCATCGAAATCATTGTGGACCGTCTGGTGGTTCGCCCGGGGATTGAAAAACGTATGACGGATTCGGTGGAAAATGTACTTGCACTGGCAGAGGGACTCCTTGTTGTGGATGTGATTGGGGGAGAGCCGATTCAGTTCAGCCAGAGCTTTTCCTGTCCGGATTGTGGGATTAGCATAGAAGAGATTGAGCCAAGAAGTTTTTCGTTTAATAATCCGTTCGGTGCCTGTCCGGTCTGCTTCGGACTTGGTTATAAGATGGAGTTTGACATTGATTTGATGATTCCGGATCAGAGCCTCAGCATCGAGGAGGGAGCAATTGCGGTGACAGGATGGCAGTCCTGCACGGACGAGAAAAGTTTCACAAGAGCAATCTTGAACGCGCTATGTAAAGAATATAATTTCTCACTTAGCACTCCATTTCAGGATTATCCGGAGGAGATTCAGCATGTCCTGATTCATGGGACAAACGGGAAAACGGTGAAAGTACACTACGTTGGGCAGCGGGGAGAAGGATTTTATGATGTTGCTTTCGAGGGATTGATTCAAAATGTAGAGAGGCGTTATCGAGAAACATCGTCTGAAACGATGAGGGCGGAGTATGAGACCTTCATGCGGATTACACCCTGCCATGAGTGTAACGGGCAACGCTTGAAGAAGACGTCGCTTGCTGTCACGGTAGGTGGAAAGAACATTGCTGAGGTGACAGAGCTTTCTATTGCAAAACTGCAACGCTTTTTAAATGAGTTAGAACTCACAAAGACGCAGGAACTGATTGGCGCTCAGATTTTAAAGGAGATAAAGATGCGAATCGGATTTTTGATGGACGTGGGGCTGGATTATCTGACTCTGGCGAGAGCAACAGGAAGTCTTTCCGGAGGAGAAGCCCAGCGTATCCGGCTCGCGACCCAGATCGGTTCCGGCTTGGTAGGTGTTGCCTACATTCTGGATGAACCCAGCATTGGACTGCATCAGCGGGATAACGATAAATTGCTCCATACGTTAAAACATTTGCGAGATTTGGGAAATTCTCTGATTGTGGTGGAACATGACGAAGATACTATGCTGGCGGCAGATTATGTGGTGGATATCGGACCGGGTGCGGGAGAGCACGGCGGTGAGGTGGTAGCCGCGGGAACAGCAAAGGAGATAATGGAGAATCCGAATTCTATTACGGGTGCATATCTGAGTGGAAGGATGAGAATTCCGGTTCCAGAAGTACGAAAGGAGGCAAAAGGGTGGCTTACGGTCATGGGGGCAGCAGAAAATAATCTGAAAAACATAGATGTTTCCTTCCCTCTGGGAGTGATGACCTGTGTGACGGGAGTTTCCGGGTCCGGAAAAAGTTCACTTGTAAATGAAATTGTTTACAAAAGGCTTGCAAAAGAGTTGAATCGTGGGAGGACGATTCCGGGAAAACACAAGGCAATGGAAGGGATAGAGCAATTAGACAAGGTAATCAATATCGACCAGTCACCCATAGGCAGGACGCCCCGCTCAAATCCGGCCACCTATACCGGAGTATTTGATATGATACGGGATTTATTTGCAGCAACTCCGGATGCGAAAGCAAGAGGCTACAAAAAGGGAAGGTTCAGTTTTAATATCAAGGGCGGACGCTGTGAAGCCTGTTCCGGAGACGGTATTTTGAAAATAGAGATGCATTTCCTGCCGGATGTATATGTACCCTGCGAGGTGTGCGGCGGAAAACGTTATAACCGGGAGACGCTGGAAGTGAAATATAAGGGAAAAAGCATCTATGATGTGCTAAACATGACTGTGGAGGAAGCCTTGGAGTTTTTTGAACATGTGCCGAGCATCCGAAGAAAGATGGAAACGCTGTATGATGTGGGACTTTCTTATATCCGGCTGGGACAGCCTTCTACCACGCTCTCCGGAGGGGAAGCCCAGCGAATTAAGCTTGCCACAGAGCTTAGCAAACGAAGCACGGGCAAGACGGTTTATATTTTGGATGAACCTACTACGGGACTGCACTTTGCAGATGTGCATAAGCTGACAGAGATTTTGCGGCGTCTGACCGAAGATGGCAATACGGTAATTGTCATCGAACATAATCTGGATGTGATAAAGACAGCGGATTATATTATCGATATCGGACCGGAGGGAGGAGAACGGGGCGGAACGATTGTTGCGCAGGGTACTCCGGAAGAAATCGCAAAGAATCCGGACTCTTATACGGGGTATTATATAGATGCAATCCTTAAGAAATGCTAAAAAATAAAAAAAGTACTTTCCATTTACTAGAAATTCAATTATAATATTAAAGATATGTGAGTTTAGACGAAAGATGATAAATAGATAACTGCGTGGAAAGGAGAAATCAGATGTCAGTGACAGATATCGGAATTGATTTGGGAACCGCAAGTGTTCTTGTATATTTAAAAGGAAAAGGTGTTGTTTTGAAGGAGCCTTCCGTGGTTGCTTTTGACCGTGATACCAATGCAATTAAGGCAATCGGCGAGGAAGCCAGACTGATGCTCGGAAGGACACCCGGCAATATCATTGCGGTAAGACCATTGAGGCAGGGTGTGATTTCAGATTATACAGTAACAGAAAAAATGATTAAATATTTCGTGCAGAAAGCAGTAGGAACCCGCATCTTCAAAAAGCCTCGCATCAGTATCTGTGTACCGAGTGGTGTCACAGAAGTGGAAAAGAAAGCGGTAGAGGAAGCTACTTTTGCGGCAGGTGCCAGAGAAGTACATTTGATTGAAGAGCCGGTTGCTGCAGCGATTGGAGCAGGGATTGATATAGCAAAGCCATGTGGAAATATGATTGTGGATATCGGAGGAGGTACTTCAGATATTGCTGTGATTTCGCTGGGAGGTACGGTTGTGAATACTTCCATTAAGATTGCAGGAGATGATTTTGATGAGGCTATTGTGCGTTATATGCGCAAGAAACACAATCTCCTGATTGGAGAGCGTACCGCTGAAGATATCAAGATTAAAATAGGGACAACCTATCCGTTGGTGGAAGAGGAGTCAATGGAGGTGCGCGGACGCAATCTTGTGACAGGACTTCCGAAGACTGTGACGGTGACTTCATCCGAGACCGAAGAGGCACTCCGGGAGACGACCAGCCAGATTGTAGAAGCGGTCATGGCAGTTCTGGAGAGAACGCCGCCGGAATTATCTGCCGATATTCTTGACAGAGGAATTGTGTTGACGGGAGGCGGTTCTCTGCTTCGCGGACTGGAAGAACTGATTGAAGAAAAGACGGGTATTAATACGATGACGGCAGAAGACCCGATGAAAGTCGTGGCAATCGGAACCGGTCAGTTTGTAGAATTTATGAGTGGGAAGTAGAAACGAGAGAGAAAGCGTAGGAGGTTGCGTGGGGATGGCGCAGCCTCTTTTTGTTTTAGAGGTCTGCTTTTTTTCAAAGGGACGTGTGAGCATAGGAAAAACCGGGAATGGGAAGAACAGAGGTGAAAAAGTGGAAGTCATCAAGGGTTATGTAGAGCATATTGTATTTCGAAATGAGGATAATGGTTACACTGTGTTTCACCTCAACAACGAAAATGGAGAACTGACCTGTGTGGGGACATTTCCCTATGTCAGTGAAGGAGAGCTTCTCGAAGTGCAGGGAGAGTATATCACGCACAATGTTTACGGCACACAGTTCCAGGTGTCTTCCTATGAAGTGAAGGCGCCGGAAGATTTGATGTCCATTGAACGATATCTGGGTTCAGGGGCAATCAAAGGTCTGGGCGCAGCTCTGGCCGGAAGAATTGTCCGGAAGTTTCGGGAGGATACCTTTCGCATTATCGAAGAAGAGCCGGAGCGTCTTGCGGAAGTAAAAGGAATCAGCGAGCGCATGGCGAGACAGATTGCCGAGCAGGTGGAAGAAAAAAAGGATTTGCGGCAGGCAATGATTTATTTGCAGAAATACGGGATTTCCCTGTCGTTGGCAGCAAAGATATATGAGCATTACGGCAACCGTGTCTATCGTGTGCTGGAGGAAAATCCGTATCAGATTGCGGACCATGTACCGGGAGTGGGCTTCAAAACAGCAGATGAGATTGCAGGCAGGATTGGGATTCATTCCGACTGCGATTTTCGAATTCAAAGCGGTATTTTTTATGTGCTACTGCAAGCTGTGACAGAGGGACATATTTATCTGCCCCAGGAAGACCTCTTGCGGCGTGCGATGCTGCTTTTGGAAGTGGAGATTCGGGATATTGAGCGGTATCTTATGGAGCTTTCCATGGAAAAGAAGGTGATTCTGAAACGTGTGGAGCAGGAGAATGCAGCAGAAATCCGAGTGTATCCGACGCAATATTATTATATGGAACTGAATACGGCAAAGATGCTTTGTGACCTTGGCGTGACTTATGAGACGGCGGAGACTGAGGTGGAAAGGCGGCTTTCCCAGATTGAAAAAAATGCAGAACTCCAGTTGGATGAGATGCAGAGAATGGCGGTAAAAGCGGCTGTTAGAAACGGAGTTCTTGTGCTGACCGGGGGTCCGGGAACCGGAAAGACCACCACGATTAATGCCATGATCCGTTTTTTTGAAAGTGAGGGAATGAGTATTTATCTTGCAGCGCCTACCGGACGTGCTGCGAAACGAATGTCCGAGGCAACCGGGTGTGAGGCGAGAACCATTCACCGTATGCTGGAGCTGTCCTATCTTCCGGAAGAAAAGGAAAGCCGTATGCAGTTTGGGCGGAATGAGGAGAATCCGCTGGATGCAGATGTGATTGTGATTGATGAAATGTCCATGGTAGACCTGCCTCTCATGCATGTGCTTTTGAGAGCGATTTCCGTCGGAACAAGATTGATTCTGGTAGGAGATAAGGATCAGCTTCCTTCAGTGGGTCCGGGAAGCGTGCTGAAGGATTTAATCGAATCCGGATGCTTTCCGGTTATCACGCTTTCTAAAATTTTCAGACAGGCAGAGCAGAGCGACATTGTCGTAAATGCTCATAAAATTAACCGGGGAGAACCGGTGGTTTTGGACAACAAGAGCAGAGATTTCTTTTTCTTAAAAAGGCAGGATGCAAATACGATTATCCGTGTAGTGCTGACGTTGATTCAAAAGAAACTGCCGAAGTATGTGGGGACAGAGCCACTGGAGATTCAAGTTCTGACACCGATGAGAAAAGGGCTTTTGGGAGTGGAGCGGTTAAATGCGATACTGCAGCAGTACTTAAATCCGCCTGACCCCAAAAAAACAGAAAAAACGCATGGCGGCAGGGTTTTCCGGGTGGGAGACAAGGTCATGCAGATTAAAAATAATTACCAGTTGGAATGGGAGATTGCAACGAAGTATGGTCTGGTGGTAGACAAAGGAATCGGTGTTTTTAACGGGGATATTGGGAGAATTATCGAGATTAACACGTATACCGAAAAAATGAAGGTGGAATACGAGGAAAAAAAGGTTGTGGAATATGATTTTGAACTGTTGGAGGAATTAGAACTGGCCTATGCGATTACCATACATAAGGCGCAGGGGAGTGAGTATCCGGCAGTGGTGATTCCGCTTCTTTCGGGACCGCGCCAGCTCTATCACCGCAATCTGATTTATACCGCAGTGACTCGCGCAAAGAAGTGTGTCACGCTGGTGGGAAGTGATACTACATTTCAGGAAATGATACAGAATGCAGAGGTGCAGAAGCGTTATACCAGTCTGGCAGAGCAGCTTTTCACACTGCATAAATAGGAACGAGCCGCAGAAAAGAAAATAAAAAGAGGGATAAAGAACATATGGACACATGCGTCGCGGTTGTGGCAGAGGATTCTGGAACTGCTTTACCCAAACAGGTGCTGTTTTTGTGGAACACTCTGTGCGCGGGATGTGTGCAGTGTATGTGCCAAAAAAATTGTATATGTCAGGGAACCGCGCTGTAAAAAATGCGGGAAGCCAGTCCGGTATGAGGAGCAGGAGTACTGTTATGACTGCAAAAGACAGCATTTTTACTATGAACAGGGGCGAAGTATCTGGCTGCATAAGGACCCGGTGAAGTGGTCTGTTTATCAATTCAAATATCATAACAGGCGCGTTTTTGGCGCATTTTATGCGAAAGAGATGTATCGGTTATACGGTGGGAAGCTGCGGGACTGGGGCATTGACCTGATTGTTCCGGTACCCTTACATTGGAAGCGCAGATGGAAAAGGGGATATAACCAGTCAGAAATCGTGGCAAAACATCTTGGAAATCTGGCCGGCATTCCGGTCGACACAAAGGCAGTGATAAGAAAACGGGATACAAAGCCGCAAAAAGCATTAAATTCCAAGGAGAGAAAACGAAATCTTCAGGACGTTTTTGAGGTGCAAAGAGAATGGGAGACTCCAAGAAATATCCTCTTGATTGACGATATTTATACTACAGGCAGCACAGTTGACGGAGTTGCGAGGGCTTTTTATAAAAAAGGATCCAATAAAGTATGGTTTTTCACCATAAGTATTGGACAAGATTTCTAATGATATGATATACTAATAATATTGTATTGGAAAAAGTGTATAGTGAGGTGACACTTATGCTGAATGAAGAACGTGTAAAACATATGGTGAAGCTTGCTTCTTACGAGACGAAACATGGAGGAGAGGATATCAAGGTGTGCCACTATTCCCAGAAGGATTATGTGACCTTGAATGTTCTGTTTACAATGGGCTGGGCTACCTTGGGGTATTTGTTACTGGTCGGTCTCCTCTGTATGACCTACATAGAAGCGATTTTAGACCGGTTTTCATTTGTTGCCGTCATTTTGACCGTGATTCTTGTGATTGCGATTTACGCAGGAATCCTTGTGGCGAATGTTGTATTTGCAAACCGTTTCTATCGTAGAAAATATATGGCTGCAAAAAGAAGGACAGACAGATATCTGCTGGATTTGGAAATTCTGGAGAAATTGTATGAAAGTGAGGATGTGTAGATGGATAAGATATTTGAGGCAAAAGAGTATCTTTTAAAATTTTATGCAAAATATTCCAGATACGTGGATATGGGATTTCGATTTATCATGGCACTGCTTACTTTTCTGTTCATCAGCAATCATGTGGGATTCTTGGAAGTACTTGCAAATCCTACTGTTACAATTGGATTGTCGCTGATATGTGCGTTTCTGCCGATGACGATGACGGTCGTGATTGCGATTGTGATTGTTCTGGTTCAATTTTACACATTGGCACCGGGGGTTGCAATTGTATCGGGGCTCATGCTTTTGATTATGTTTGTGTTGTATTTTCGGTTTACCCCCGGAAATTCGGTTGTTTTGCTTTTGACACCGGTTTCCTTTATGCTGAAAATACCGGTTTTGGTGCCGCTTGTCTTTGGATTGATTGGAGGTCCGGTATGTGCGGTTCCGGTCGCATTCGGGGTTTTGGTATATTACATGATTACTTATGTAAAATCTTATGCGACAGTCATAGAAACGGTGGCATCCACAGGAACGATGAGCCAGATTACAACATATATGCAGCAACTGTTTTCGAGTAAGGAAATGTGGCTGGTGATGATTTCATTTACAATCTGCCTGTTGCTGGTATATAATATCAGAAGAATGTCTGTTGACTACGCATGGGAAGTGGCATCGGTTGTTGGAATCTTTGTCAACCTCATTTTGATGACATTCGGCCATATTATGCTGGATGTGAAGGTGGATTATGTGGATTTGGTTGTTGGGAGTCTGATTGCCCTTCTTATCGCGCTGCTGCTCAAAGTTTTTGTGTTTTCGGTAGATTACTCGCGGAGTGAATATCTGCAGTTTGAAGATGATGAGTATTACTATTATGTGAAAGCGATACCAAAGGTTTCCATGACGGTGCGGGAAAAGACGGTGAAAAAGATTAACATCCGTCAGGAGACGGAAGCAATTGATTCGGAAACTGTAAAGAAGGCATTGGACGAGTCAAATGCAAAAGAGATGAAAGAGACTGCAGAGGAAAGAAAAAAAAGACAGAAGCAGGAAGATTCAGAAATTCAGAGATTGATTGAAGAAGAGCTTAACAAATAGAGGGAAAGCAAAAAAAGGATGGAGGTGACAGGATGAAACAGCGGATTCTCGATTTTTTTGAAACGAACTGGGGTGACTGGTATATCCCAAGCGTGAGGTTTATTGACATCGTCGAGATTATCATTATTGCCTATTTAGTATATCAATTGATGGTCTGGATTAAGAATACAAAGGCATGGATGCTTTTAAAGGGCATTATCGTGCTGGGTGTTTTCATCCTGATTGCGGCAATTTTTAAGATGAATACCATTTTGTGGATTGCTGAGAATTCCATCGGGGTTCTTGCAACTGCAGCCGTGGTTGTATTCCAGCCGGAACTTCGCAGAGCATTGGAAAAATTGGGGCAAAAGGATTTCTGGAGCTCCTTTATGCCATTTGAGCGGACGGCTTTAACCGGAAGATTTAACGAAAAAACGATTGATGCGATTGTTTCGGCATGTTACGATATGGCGAAGGTGAAGACAGGAGCGCTGATTGTAGTAGAACGGGAAATTATGCTTACAGAATATCAGAATACGGGAATTGCATTGGACTGTATTGTGTCAAGCCAGGTGCTTGTGAATATTTTTGAACATAATACGCCGCTTCATGATGGTGCAGTGATTATCCGTGAGAATCGTATCGTGGCAGCTACCTGTTATTTGCCCTTGTCGGACAATATGCGGCTTAGCAAGGATTTGGGAACCAGGCACCGGGCAGCTGTCGGTATGAGCGAAGTAAGCGATGCGCTGGTGATTGTGGTGTCAGAAGAAACAGGAAGGGTGTCTTTTGCAGTCGGCGGGCATCTGACTTGTGCTGTGCCGAAAGAGCAGCTGCGCGAAAAACTGGTGCAGCTTCAAAATAAACCGGAAGACAATAAGAAGTTCACATTTAAGAAAGGAAAGCAGAATGATGAAAGGCAAATGGAAGAATAATCTCGGTTTGAAGGTTATAGCAGTCCTGTTTGCAGTATTCTTATGGTGGACTGTTGTAAATATAGATGATCCGATTCAAAAAGGAAAATATGTGACAGAAGTGTCATTGACATATACGGAAGTGGTGACGAACGCGGGAAAGAGTTATCAGATTCTCGGAAGCAAAAATGTCACCGTTACGGTGAAGGCAAGGCGAAAGGTGCTGGATGAGCTGAAAGCATCGGATATTGTTGCGACCGCGGATTTTCGGGAAATGGACGAGTCGACGCAGCTTGTGCCGATTCGGATCAAAATCAATGGATTTGAAGGCATGTATGAGGAGGCTTCGGCGAATCCCAGAAATCTTCAGGTACAGACAGAGGTAACCGAGACAAAGACGTTCCCGATTACCGTTTCCACAACCGGACAGGTGAGAGATGGCTATATTCTTGATAAAACGAATACGGTCGCGTCTCCGAAGTCGATTGATATCAGCGGGCCAAAGTCTTCTCTGGGACGTATAACGAGGGTCGTGGCGAAGGTAAATGTGTCAGAGTTGTCTGAGGATACAACGCTGAAGGCAGAACTGATTTACTATGACGCAGCAGATAATATCATTGACAAGAGTCTGCTTTCCAGCAACTGTGATAAAAACGGGGTAACGGTGAATGTGAAATTGCTGGTGACAAAAGAAGTGGAAGTGCGGTTTGATACTTCGGGAATTCTTCCGGCGGAAGGGTATTTCTTTGATGGAATCGAAATCGAACCCCGGACGATAAAGGTTGCAGGGACTTCGGAGGTACTTGGCAAGCTGACCTATCTGGAGGTTGGAAAAGAAGTGCTCGCAAGAGAAGAGCTCTCTTCCGGTGAGGAAGTTGTGGTGAACATGGCAGACTATCTTCCGGATGGTGTAATTCTGGCGGAGGAAGCAGCCGGGAGTGTTGTGGTACAGATTAACATAGAAAAAGCCGGTACAAAATCCCTTTCGTTGCCGGTGCGCTCTGTAAAGGTGAATAATGCACCCTCTGGATTTGAACTGGTTTACGAATCAGAACAGACGGTAGAGCTTCGATTTGAAGGACCAAACGATGTTCTGGGAAAATTAACCATGGAAAATATCATTGCCACAGTGGATTTGACAGAATATAAAGAGGCGGGAGCTTATACGGTTCCCGTGCAGGTAATTGATTTGCCGGAACAATGTGTTTACACGGGAGGGGCAACGGTTGAGGTTACCTTAAAGAAGAAATAGAGACAGTAGTTAGGAGGATGCCGGATGGTATCACAAAAGACAACCATAAAAAATCCAACGGGATTACATTTGAGACCCGCCGGAATATTCTGCAGGACGGCTTCGCAGTTTCGAAGCAAGATTACATTTCAGATTGGAAATACGACTGCAAATGCAAAAAGCGTGCTGAGTGTTCTGGGTGCCTGCATAAAAGTGGGTGATGAAATTGAATTAATCTGCGAGGGTGAAGATGAAGAGGAAGCTCTGGCAGAGATGCTTAAAATTATTGAAGATGGATTAGGAGAGTGAAAGACATGTTGAATTATCAAAAATACAGAAGGGTTCCGGTGATGGAGTATCCGGAACGGGAGTGGCCAAATAAACAGATTGAAAAAGCACCAATCTGGTGTAGTGTGGATTTGCGTGACGGCAATCAGGCCTTGATTGAGCCAATGGTAGTGGAAGAAAAGATAGAAATGTTTAATCTGCTTGTGAAACTCGGATTCAAGGAAATTGAGGTGGGATTTCCGTCTGCGTCTCAGATAGAATATGATTTTCTTCGCGAACTGGTGGAACGCGATTTGATTCCGGAGGATGTGACGGTTCAGGTGCTGGTTCAGTGTCGGGAACACCTGATTCAAAGAACGTTTGAGGCTCTTAGGGGAGTCAAAAGAGCGATTGTACATATTTACAATTCCACATCTACGCTGCAGAGAGATGTGGTATTTCACAAAAATAAAGAAGAAATCAAGCAGATTGCCATCGACGGTACTCAGATGGTGAAGGAGCATGTAAAGGAATTCCCGGGGAAAATCATACTGGAGTATTCGCCGGAGAGTTTCACGGGAACAGAACTGGATTACGCATTGGAAATCTGTACCGCAGTGCAGGATGTGTGGCAGCCTACGGCAGAAGACCCGATTATTTTCAATCTGCCTGCGACCGTGGAAATGACAACACCAAATGTATATGCAGACCAGATTGAATGGATGCATAAGCATTTTAAGGACAGAGAAAAAATTATTTTGAGTATTCATCCCCACAATGACCGGGGAACGGGAGTGGCAGCTACCGAGCTTGCACTTCTTGCCGGTGCAGACCGGGTAGAGGGTACGCTGTTTGGAAACGGAGAACGAACCGGAAACTTAGATATTCTTACGGTGGCCTACAATATGTTTTCACAGGGAATCAATCCGGAACTGGATCTTACCAATATCGTGGAGATTCAGGAAGTATATGAAAAATGCTGCAAGATGGAAGTGCCGCTGCGTCATCCATATGCAGGAAAGCTTGTATTTACTGCATTTTCCGGTTCTCATCAGGATGCCATCAATAAAGGTGTGCAGGCGATGAAAGAACGGCATCAGGATTGGTGGGAGGTTCCGTATCTCCCGATTGACCCATCCGATGTGGGGCGGGAATATGAACCGATTGTCCGTATTAACAGTCAGTCCGGTAAGGGCGGTGTGGCATTTGTAATGGACAGTGAATTTGGCTTTAAGCTTCCGAAAGGAATGCATAAGGAGTTTGCGGATGTCATTCAGGCGATTGCAGAAAAGCAGGGTGAAGTGGCTCCGTCTACGATTATGGATGCATTTGAGGAGCAGTATTTGAACCTGAAGTACCCATATGAGTTCCAGAAAGTAAAGGCAGAGGATCACGGATATCGGGATACAAAAGTGGAGATTCGCTTCCTTTACAAGGGAGATGCGATTCATGTAACCGCAATCGGAAACGGACCTTTGGATGCGGTAAAACAGGCCGTTCAGAATACAACCGGTGCGGATGTGCGCATTCTGGACTACTCTCAGCACTCATTAGGAGAAGGCTCCAATGCAAGGGCGGCTGCTTACATTTGCATGCGGGATGAAAAGACCGGAAAGGTAACCTATGGAGTCGGTGTAAGCTCCAATATTACCAGAGCCGGCGTGCGTGCAGTATTTAGTGCACTGAACCGTCTGGCAGGACAGGATGCATAAAGAAGAAAAGGAGAGGTGAGAGATGGCGAAAGCGACATTGGTGGTCATGGCGGCGGGGATTGGAAGCCGTTTTGGAGGTGGAATCAAGCAACTGGAGCCGGTGGGACCAAATGGGGAAATCATCATGGACTATTCTGTCTTTGATGCGATGGAAGCCGGATTTGATAAGGTTGTATTTGTAATCCGAAAGGATTTGGAGAAGGATTTTAAGGAGGTCATCGGAAACCGCATGGAAAAAGTGGTGGAGGTGGCTTATGCCTATCAGGAAAAAGAGGATATTCCGGAGCCGTACCGCAGCGCCTACGCAGAGCGCCAAAAACCATGGGGAACCGGACAGGCGATTTTATGCTGCAGGGATGTGGTGAAGGAACCGTTTGTGGTCATCAATGCAGACGATTATTACGGAAAAGAGGCCTATGTAGAGGCATATCAATATCTGGTAAGCGAGCGGGCAAAACTTGACCGGGAACAAATCGGTATGGTCGGTTTTGTGCTTGGAAATACACTCAGTGAAAATGGAAGTGTGACGCGCGGCATCTGCAAGGTGGACGAACAAGGGATGCTGTCCGACATTGTGGAGACTTACAATATTATAAAGACAGAATCGGGAGCGGCAGTCCGCACAGAAGAGGGAGACGTCCCGGTGGATGTAAATTCCCCGGTTTCGATGAATATGTGGGCGTTGCAGCCGGATTTTTTTGAGATTCTGGAGAGAGGGTTTTCAGATTTTCTGAGGAAGAGTGCAGAAAACTATCAAAAAGCAGAGTATCTTCTGCCCACGATTGTGGGCGGTCTGCTTCGCGATGGCAAGGCGGAAGTGACGGTATTGCATTCCGATGACCAGTGGTTTGGTGTGACATATAAGGAGGACAAGCCTTATGTGGTGGCCGCGATTCGCGGATTGGTGGAAAAGGGAGTGTATCCGGAGAAGCTGTTTTAGAAGGATATGTAGATTATAAAAGCACCGAAAAAAACTGCCATTGGCAGCTTTTATAAGTAAAATATGTACAGGGGAGAAAAACGATGAAAAAAACTATGGAAAAAATAGTAGCCGCTTTATTGGTGGTGATTATGCTGGCAGCAAATTTGCCGACAAATTGTGTATATGCGTCAAACGAAGTAGAAAATGACGTTGTAATCACAGAAACAGAAGAAAATACCGGAGGAACTCTTAACTATGCATATGTGGAAAGTCCATATTTAGAAACACCGAATACACAGAACATTGTGGTGTCTTGGGGTGATGGGACAGAAGAAATCAGTGATATCCGAATCATTGTGTCAAGTGAAGACGGAGCATCAGAAGAATGGGAATGTATCCAAAGCAAAGATGATTCCTATCTGTTTTCAAAAGAATATACAGATAGCACGGAACAGGCTACATATCAAGTGACAAGCTTTAAGTATGCACAAGACGGAGAACAGCATGAAATTTCTATGCTTGATTTGAATGCAAAAGTAGAGTTTGGAGTAAATAAAGCATACGAAGATTATAGGGAATATATTACTCCGTTGGATATAGAGACAGAAGGCATAGAAATGTCTGTCGTAACCATTGACGAAAACGGACAGGCAAAGGCACAGGAGAGTATTCAGGCGGCGCTGGAGGAAGTGACTGCCGTAAATGCATATTCGGCTGAAGTGAGAAACTCTGAGATTGTTGTGGCATTGGATCCGGGACATGATGACAGGCATGGCGGTGCTACTCATAATGGTCTGGTTGAACAGGATTTGACGCTGAAAATTGCAAATTATGCCAAGGCGGAACTGGAAACTTATCAGGGAGTACAAGTCTATATGACAAGGACAACCAGTGCCTGTCCATATCCTGAGACAGATAGTTCCGGAAAATGTATTGAACAAAGAGTGATTGCAGCGGCCAAAGTCGGCGCAAAAATTTATGTCAGCATTCATTTGAATGCAACGGAAAAAGACACAACGCCAAGTGGTGCTGAGGTTATTTATCCAAATAGTAACTGGAAATCGCAGGTGGGTGCAGATGGGAAGGCATTGGCTCAGTCTATTCTGGATGAACTGGTGAAACTAGGATTAAAAGACAGGGGAATTTACTGCAAGGACAGCACTATAAATGAAAAATATGAGGATGGCTCTGCTTCAGATTATTTTTCGGTTCAGATTTATGGAAAAGAGCAGGGAATTCCGGGCATTATTGTAGAACACGCATTTATGACGAATATGTCGGATGTGAATAATTTCTTGCGTACAGAAGAGGGGTTAAAGAGCCTTGGAGTAGCAGATGCGACCGGAATAGCAAAATTTTTGGGGTTGAGTAGAGAGACAACGTTAAGTCTGGATACAAGACAGTACAATGGAACAGCCGGGGACATCTACCAGTTTCTGGCAATTACAAACAATCGGAAAGAGACTCCGACAGTAACGTCAAGTGATCCAACAGTAGTGTCAGTTACAATGAAGAATGCAAATGACAGCAGGGGCTTTTTATATGAGATACAAGGATTGAAGCCAGGAAATGCAGAAATAATGGTAGAGCATGATGGAAAATCAGCGACATTTCCGGTTACATATCAGGAAGTGGATTATACTCTGGATACAAAAGATATGGAATATCCGGTAAACAAAATCTATCAGTTTCTGGCGAAGATAACAGATAAAACGAAAGGACAGCCAACGGTGTCATCAAGCGATACAAGCGTGGCGGAAGTTTATTTGAAGAATGCAGAAGATTCCAGAGGTTATTTGTATGAAATAAAAACGAGAAAGCCGGGTACATCAGATATCATAATGAATTATTGGGGAACGGAAAGAAGTTTTAAAATTGTTGTGAAAAAATCGGAAACGACTCTATGTTTAGATACAACACAATACAATGGAACAGCTGGGGAAATCTATCAGTTTTTGGCAATTACAAACAACCGAAAAGAGATTCCGACGGTGGTGTCAAGTGATTCGACAGTGGTATCTGTTATGATGAAGAATGCAAATGACAGCAGGGGTTTTTTGTATGAGATACAGGGGTTAAAGCCGGGAAGTGCAGAAATAACGGTAGAGCATGATGGGGAAGTAGTGACGTTGCCGGTTGCATATCAAGAAGTAAATTATTCTCTGGATACGAAAGACATGGAATATCCGGAGGAAAGTATTTATCAATTTCTGGCGAAAATAACGGATAAGACGAAAGGACAGCCAACAGTGTCCTCAAGCGATACAAGTGTGGCAGAAGTCTATTTGAAAAATGCAAGAGATTTTAGAGGATATCTGTATGAAATAAAAACGAAAAAGGCAGGGATGGCAGATATCAAGGTGAGTTATTGGGGAACGGAAAGAAGCTTTAAAATTGTTGTAAAAAAACCGGAAACAACTTTGCGGTTAGATACGAGGCAGTACAATGGAACAGCCGGGGACATCTACCAGTTTCTGGCAATTACAAATAATCGGGAAGAGACTCCGACGGTAACGTCAAGTGATTCGACAGTAGTGTCAGTTATAATGAAGAATGCAAATGACAACCGGGGTTTTTTATATGAGATACAAGGATTGAAGCCGGGAAATGCAGAGATAATGGTAGAGCATGATGGAAAAACAGCGATATTCCCGGTTACATATCAGGAAGTGAATTATACTCTGGATACAAAAGATATGGAATATCCGGAAGGTAGTATCTATCAATTTCTGGCAAAAATAACAGACAAAACAAAAGGGCAGCCAACAGTGTCCTCAAGCGATACAAGTGTGGCAGCAGTTTATTTGAAGAATGCAGGAGATTCCAGAGGCTATCTGTATGAAGTAAAAACGAAAAAGCTGGGGACAGCAATCATCACAGTACACTATTTTGGAACGGAAAGAAGTTTTATATTAACTGTCACAGAAGTAGAAAAATATGAAATCGCAGGAGAGACGACAGTAAAAATTCAGCAGATGGTTGATTTGTTTAACAGTAGGAATGTCAGTTATCCTTCAGAAGCATTAAGCAAGGGCGGGGCAAGAGATATTACAGAATTTTGTCAGATTCTATGTCAGGAAGCTGCGAGCGAAGGAATTCGAGCGGAGGTAGTTTTTGCACAAAGCATGTTGGAGACAGGGTATCTCCAATTTCAGGGAGTTGTCGATGCTGAACAGTTTAATTTTGCAGGATTGGGAGCTACCGGAGGCGGCGAAAAAGGAGCAGATTTTTCGTCTTATGGCGAAGATGGCGTAAGAATGGGACTTCGGGCTCAAATTCAGCATTTGAAGTGTTATGCAAATGAAGAACCATTAAATAACGAGTGTGTTGACCCCAGATGGCAAAATTGGCTTCGAGGGATGGCTCCTTATGTGGAATGGTTGGGCAAACAAGAAAATCCGAATGAGATTGGATGGGCAACCGGAGAAAATTATGGATACAATATTAAAAAGATTATCTATCAAGTAAAGGAATTTTAAGGAAGGTATTCAATTTTAAATTTTAAAAAAACTCAGAAAAAACTACCAAAAAGACTGAAAATATGATATCATAAAATTGGTTATTGAAGGCAAGGTGATTGAGAGCGCAGGCTCTCGGTTTCCCTGCCTTTTTGTGTGTTACGGGAAGCAATAGAATCCAAAGAAAGGAAGGAATGAGACATGAGGAACAATAGGTATATATCCAGGATTTTGGCGGTAGTATTAAGCATTGCGATGATGGTTTCTGCCCTGCCTCCACAAACAGCAGCGGCAGAAAATGACACTCCTACAGAACAGGAAACTGCTTTTGCAGACCGCATGAGCGGAGAGACAGAGGAAGAAGCTGCCGGGGAGCTGCCTCATATTGTAGCGGAGATTACGGAAAGCCGTACTGAGACAACCAAGACATTCCGACGGAGTGACGGCTCATATGTGGTAGCAGCTTATGAACAACCGGTACACTTTGAGACGGAAGCAGGTGAGTTTGAGGAAATTGATAACACATTTGTTTTGTCAGAACAAGCAGCCGTGTTGTCCGCTGATTACGGTGCAAATACTCGCGTGTATCATAACCGGGCAGGCAGGGCAAAAGTAGAATTGGAAGAAAAAGATTTCTACCGTGCGTTTTCCATGGAAGCCGGAGATGAGAGAGTATCCTGGTCTTATGAGGGAATGCTGCCGGGACACATTGAGTGGGAACAAAATCATACAGAAGAAGGATTGACCGGAGATGAGGAGTTCCTTACTGTACCGGGAGCAAATGCAGTTGGGGTTTACCGGAATGCTTTTGCATATACCGATTTGCAGTATGTCATTACTTCAAAAGGAATGAAGGAAAACATCATTCTGAGAGACCGACGGGCAGACCATGTCTGGAATCTGCAGGTTCATATTGGAAGCCTTACTGCGGTGCAGAAGGATGAACAGACTGTGGAGCTTTCCGGAGACGAAGGAGAGCCGGTGATGGTGATTTCGGCACCGCTTATGGCAGATGCAAAGGAGAAAGTCAGCACGGATGTTACACTTTCCATGTCGGTTTCGGGGGATGTAATGAGTCTGACAATGACTGCGGACGAAGAATTCCTGCAGCATGATGACACTGTCTATCCGGTCACGGTTGACCCGTATTTCTATCTTGTTGCAGGTAGCGATATCAGTATATCGGATACCTTTTTGTCAGAAGCGAAGCCATCCACGAGTATGAGAAGCAATGGGATGGCAATGGGGTCTCTGATTGTGGGGAGGGAAACCTCTGCTTATGGGAGAACAAGAGGACTGTTAAAGCTGGATACTCTGCCGAATCTTCCGGCAGGTTCCGTCATCACCGAAGCAAGCCTGATTCTGAAAAACTACTATTCTTATAGCGGAAATAAGTCCATGAAAGTAGAGGTGCGGAAGGCGACCGGAAGCTGGACAGAGAGCGGGGCTACGTGGAATAACAGCAGCAGCCTTTACGAGAGCGATATACAGGATTATTATATTGTTCCACAGAATGAACATCCGACAAACCTGTTTGATACATGGGAAATCACACGCCTCATGAAAGGGTGGTATGAGGGGACTATCCCGAACTATGGGGTGATGCTGACTGCGTTGGAGGCGGAAACTGCCACTCCTGCGAGCTGTACAAAATATTACTCGTCCAACTGTCCGTCATATGAAGGAATGTATCCAACCTTTCTTATTGTGTTCCGAAATAATACAGGGTTGGAAGATTACTGGACTTACCATACACAGTCTGTGAACGGCGGCACCGGTTATATCAACGATTATTCGGGAAATCTGATTTTTACGGTGCCGATTACAGAAACAACAGGGGCGAATATGTCGGCAGGAATCCGCTTTGTTTATAACAGCTCTATTTCAGACCAGCATTATCGGAACAATACCAAGGGTTCCATCAATGGTGCAGGTTGGAAGACTACCTATGGCCAACGGCTGGATCCGGTGGGAAATGTAACGGAATACAGCAGTATTGCAAGCAAGCTGACAGCAGAAGGATTCGACTATGTCTGGCTGGACGCAGACGGGACCCATCATTTCTTCCAGAAACAGAGTGATGGAACCTATAAAGATGAAGATGGTCTGGGACTGACGATGAAAACGGGGCAGTCCTATGGCTCTCATACGAACCTGAACATCATTGAGGACAAGGAAGGAAACAAGACGGTTTTTCTGACGAATGGATATCTTTTGT
>ONED01000027.1 GCA_900316755.1 uncultured Eubacteriales bacterium | reverse complement strand
CTGTTGTTTAATTATCAATGTTCTTTGTTGTCTCGCGACAGCTTATTTAGATTATCACAGCTTTTTCGCGTTGTCAACCACTTTTTTTAATTTTTTTTGAGTTCTTTTCTAACCGTTCTTTTCTAACGTTGATTTTTTCGCTCTCCGAAATTGTATCTCTATGTATGTTTCCCACTTTTTTTCAAACACTATCTTTCTAAGGAAATTAATAATGGAGGTATCACACATGGGAAACAATATGGATTTAGGCTATGAGATGTTCTGTTATCAGTGCGAGCAGACAGCAAACGGGAAGGGGTGTACCAAACAAGGGGTTTGTGGAAAAACCCCGGAAATTGCAAATTTGCAAGATTTACTGATTTTCCAAATAAAGGGAATCAGTTGCTATGGAAAAATTCTGGTAGAACAAGGTCAGCATATGGAAAAGACAGTTGTAAGCTTTATAGAAAATGTTCTTTTTACCACTCTTACAAATGTTAATTTTGATGCTGACGTACACGTAGCATTATTAAGAGAATCACAACAGATAAAAGAAAACTTGCGGAATATGGTCGGAGAAATGAAAAATCCCACCGAACATGCCACCTACAATCTACCGGAGACAAAGGCAGAAATGCTCAGGGATGCTCCCCTTGCAGGTATAATGTATGATAAATCTCTGGATATGGACATCCGCTCTCTGAGACAGACTATCCTATATGGTTTAAAAGGTATCAGCGCTTACGGTCACCAGGCACGGGAATTAGGATATTACAGCGACCAAGTTGATGACTTCTATATTTTGGCATTAGAGGCTACAACAGACGATGCTCTCACGGTGGAAGATTTGATTCGCATGACGATGCGTACCGGAGAAATGGCGATTGAAGTCATGAAAAAACTGGACGAGGCTAACACCAGCACTTACGGAAATCCTTTCCCCCACCAAGTCAATGTGCATATGAAAAAAGGACCTTTCATTATTGTTTCAGGACATGACCTGAAAGATTTGGAAATGCTTCTGGAACAGACATCCGGAAAAGGAATCCATATCTACACGCACGGAGAAATGCTACCCTGCCACGGATACGAGGGGTTAAGAAAATATCCTCATCTTGTCGGAAATTTTGGTGGTGCATGGCAGGATCAGCAAAAACAATTCGATAATCTTCCGGGATGCATTCTTATGACTACGAACTGCCTGATGCGCCCGCGGGAAAGCTATAAAGATCGCATTTACAGCACCAACGTGGTCGGCTGGGACGGGGTAAAGCATATCGGAAGAAAAGAAACTGGAGAGAAAGATTTTAGTGAAATAATTCAGAAGTCGCTGGAACTGGGTGGATATCCTGAGGATCAGGAGCCATATGAAATACTGGTCGGATTTGGACACCATGCCACCCTAAGCTACGCGGACAAAATTGTAGAAGCGGTAAAAAATGGAGAAATCAGACATTTCTTTCTAATTGGTGGATGTGACGGAGCAAGACCCGGGCGCAATTACTATACCGAATTTGCCAAGCTGGTTCCAAAGGACTGTATCATCCTAACCTTAGCTTGCGGAAAATATCGTTTTAACAAACTGGAATTCGGAGAAGTGGCAGGTCTTCCCCGCTTGCTCGATGTCGGACAATGCAATGATGTGTATTCCGCCATACGCATTGTTACTGCCCTCGCAGATGCCTTCGACACAGATGTAAATGCATTGCCTCTGTCCTTGATTATATCTTGGTATGAGCAAAAAGCGGTTGCAGATTTGCTTGCGCTTTTAAGCCTTGGAATCAAAAATATTTATCTTGGACCGACTCTTCCAGCCTTTTTGAGTCCAAATGTACTGCAGTATCTGACAGATACCTTTGACTTACACGCAATCAGCAACGCAGAAGATGATATTAAAACCTGTCTGAAGCAGAACCTCTAAAACTACAGCAAACCTTTCCTCTATAGATAATTATACATTCTAAAATCCACCATGGATCTAAGCAAAATCCATGGTGGAAACACTCCTTAATTCATAACTCACATCATTTTCAAAAAATTTACGGGCAGTTTCTGTTGCTTTTTTTACATTTTTACCCTATCAGCACTTTCTTTCCCTCAAAGGCAAATCCGTACTTTCGGATATGTTCTTCCGGAATGCCCTTTGTAAGAAGCGCTGCAGCGTACTGTTTTTCCTTTATCTGCGTAAGGGCTGCCGCTACCGTATCTTTTAGCGTTGCCTCATCCTCCGGCTCGTGTACTTTAAACTCCAGAATGAGCGCATCATCCTGCGCCGGATTCCTTGGCTCTAACACCACATCATACCTGCCAAAGCCACTCTCCCGATTGGATGTAATCAAATATTTCCCCTGCAAATCCACGATAAGCCCGAGGACAAACCCATGGTAGAACCGTTCCGGTTCTGCTCCGGAAGGACGTTTCCCCGTATCAAAATAGCTGAATACATTGAGAGCTACCCGATTCATGTATGCATTCATCGCCTTGAGGTCCCCCAAAAGTAATGCCTTGATAAACCCATTGTAATCTCCCTCAGCCTCCATAAACCAGTCATGAATCATGTTTCGGAACATCATCCTGACTTCCAGATTCGTAAGCGCCAGTGTATACTTCGGATCTGTTCCTTGCGGAACTTCCACAATGCTTTCATAAGATAACACTTTCAAATAACCGCTGGCAAGTAACAGGCTCCAGATGGCCCGTTCACTTCCACGAAGCTGATTATACACAATCTGCTCGTCTATCGGTGACTCTATTACACCGCCGTCCAACAGCGTTTCAAATTGCTCCTTAATCCGTTGGTCTCCCTCCCGCAAGAGCTTCCCTACCAAACTGTTGGCGCTGGTGTTCGCCCAATAAGTGCCATATACTCCCTTATCTACAAAATTCAAAATGGACCACGGATTGTAGATATCTCTGTGGGTTCCAAAGATGAACCCGTCATACCAATGTTTTACCTCTTCCTTTTCTCCGGGAAGATTACACTCCTCCAGTGCCGCAAACACCTCATCCTCCGTAAAGCCAAAAGAAATCGCGTACTTATCCGAAGTAGTAGTCACCACCTCCAGATTATTTAAATCGGAAAAGATGGATTCTTTACTAACTCTCGTGATACCGGCCATAATCGCTCTGTCAAGGTATGGATTCGTCTTAAACGTGGAATTAAAAAGACTTCTGGTAAATCCCACCAAATCATCCCAGAATCCGTCTACATAGGCTTCCTGCATGGGCGTGTCATATTCATCCAAAAGGATGATGACTTTTTTCCCATAGTAACGATAAAGATAAGACGAAAGCGCTTTCAAGGAAAATGCGGCAGTACTGTCATCCATATCTACCGTCACTGCCTTAAAGTCCTGCTTTTCACTTTCACTCAGTACGTTGCTACTTAAAAGAAAATCATATTTATCATAAAGTAATTTTATAATTTTACAAATCGTTTTGCGCGCTTCCGTCATGGATTTTGACTTTACATCCGCAAACGACAGGCTAATTACCGGATATGTCCCCTGAATTTTCCGATACTCCTCGTCTTCCCAGATAAAAAGTCCTTCAAACAAATCTCCCCGTCCGGCATATTCCAGTGAAAAGAACTGCTCCACCATGCTCATATTCAGCGTCTTGCCAAACCGCCTCGGTCTGGTAATGAGTGTCACACTGTCCCCGCTATCCCACCATTCCTTGATGAAAGCGGTCTTATCCACATAAAAGTAATTTTTTTCAATAAGCTCACTAAAGTTCTGTATTCCGATGGCTACATTTCTCCCCATGAAAACACCTGTCTCCAAAGCAAAATCCGTTACACGAAGTATCTAACTATACTTAGTATAACGGATTTGTCGTCAAAAATCTAGGCATTTATACAATGTTACAACAAACCAATCGCCTCATTGATGGTTTTCACCCCGATGATTTTGATTCCCTGCACTCCATTTACCATACTTTTGGAGACTTCCGGTAAAATGCAGGTTTCAAAGCCAAGTTTTTTTGCTTCGGCGACGCGTTGTTCCGGCATACTGACCGCTCTTACTTCCCCACTTAAGCCGACTTCGCCGAATACGATGGTTTTCTCATCCACCGGACGGTTTTTAAAACTGGAAACAATGGCCATCACGATTCCTAAATCGATTGCTGGCTCGTTCATCTTAATACCGCCGGCGATATTCACGTACGCATCACAGGCTGCCAAGTGCAGCCCTGCCCGTTTTTCCAGAACCGCCATCAATAAATTTACGCGGTTATAGTCCGTGCCTGCTGCCGTCCTTCTTGGCATCCCAAAATTACTGTTGCAGACCAAGGCTTGAATTTCGAGCAAAATCGGGCGTGTCCCTTCCATAGAACACGCGACTACAGAACCGGAAGCATTTTCCGGTCTGCCACTCAACATAAACTCCGAAGCATTCTGCACCTCTGCCAGTCCGTCATGCCGCATTTCGAACACACCGATTTCATTGGTGGAGCCAAAACGATTTTTCACCCCACGCAAAATACGATAAGACGCATGTCTGTCTCCTTCAAAATAAAGTACTGTATCTACCATGTGTTCCAAAACTCTGGGTCCTGCTACTGTTCCCTCCTTTGTAACATGACCGACAATAAAGATAGAAATGCCAAGTCCCTTTGCAAGCTGCATAAATATATTGGTGGATTCCCGCACCTGCGAAACGCTTCCCGGTGTAGACGCAACCTCCTCACTGTACATGGTCTGAATAGAATCGATGACAACAATCTCGGGGCGGCGCTTTTCAATCACGCTTTTGATGACCTCAAGATTTGTCTCGCAAAGCAAAAATAAATCCTCTGCAAATTCTCCCATACGATTTGCCCTAAGCTTAATCTGCTTTAAGGACTCTTCTCCGGAAATATAGAGTACCTGCCTTTTATCCGCACACAGTTTCTGACATACCTGTAAGAGGAGTGTGGACTTTCCAATCCCCGGGTCACCGCCGACCAGAATCAAGGAGCCCGGGACGATACCGCCTCCGAGCACCCGGTCAAGTTCCTCTATTTTTGTATGTATCCGTTCCTCATGATTCGTCTCCACATGCTTTAGGGCAACAACCTCTGCCTCTTTTGCCTGTCGGAGGGTACTTGATTTGGAGACAGTCACCGCCTCTTCCACAAAGGTATTCCACTCTTTGCACATCGGGCACTGTCCCAGCCATTTATTCTCTTCATGCCCACAATTCTGGCAGAAATAAACACTTCTTTTCCCTTTTGCCATACTTTTTTCCCACTATCGTTTCACAATTTTTACTGTCACACCGGAATCCCCTCTGAGCTCCACGCTCGCACTCAGCTTGCCGCTCAAATTGGTAGCCATCTTTCCGACGCTCATATCATCTACATACACTTCGTACATGCTTTCTTCTGCCAGTTCTACTGTAAACTGCACGGAACCTTCTGTCCCATATATCTGAAACGAAACTTCATTTTCCGTCATTTTAAAATGACTCACAGCTGTTCCGGGTACAGACTCATAGACAAACATCTCATTCTTTTCCAGTTTTGTAATTTCTGCGAATGTCTTTACTTTATATAAATCTCCTTCGAACTCGAATCCGTCTAATTTTGTCTTTGCAGGAAGCGAATAATCCCCAAAGCTCAACGTTCCATCGTTCTCAACCCTTAATAATTCGCTGATTACTTTCATTTTTGTTTCCTCCTAATGGTGTAATACTATATTTTCAGTATATAATAAAACATTCTCTTTTTCCAGTTAATTATCGGTCCTTGGAGAAAATTTCATTTCTTTTTTAGAAACATGAACCTCTACTTCCATACCTCTTGAAACCTCTCCCCGGAGGATTGCTTCCGCCAGCTTATCTTCCAATTCTGTCTGCATGGCACGACGCAATGGTCTTGCTCCGTATTTTGCATCCGTACCCTTTTCTACAATATATTTTTTTGCTGAATCCCGAATGACCAGTGTGATATCAAGCTGCTGTTTTGCGCGTTCCACAAGTTCCCTGCACATTAGTCCGACAATCTTCTTCAAGTGTTCCTCTCCCAATGGATGGAACACAATTGTTTCATCGATACGATTCAAAAATTCAGGACGGAAAAGTCTCTTGACCTCTTCCATCACGTTGGACTTCATCCTGCGGTAGTCTCCCTCGGTATCTTCCTTCGTCACAAACCCCAGCTTTTTCGGCTCCACGATTGCCTTCGCCCCTGCATTTGAAGTCATGATAATAACCGTATTTTTGAAATCCACCCTGCGCCCCTGTGAATCTGTAATATGCCCGTCATCCAGCACCTGAAGCAGAATATTAAACACATCCGGATGTGCTTTTTCAATCTCATCAAACAGAACGACCGAATACGGATTCTGACGAACCTTCTCACTGAGCTGTCCCCCGTCATCGTGACCCACGTATCCCGGTGGGGAGCCAATCATTTTCGACACGCTGTGCTTTTCCATGTACTCCGACATATCCACCCGAATCATCGCCTCTTCATTTCCGAATAAAGCTTCCGCAAGAGCTTTGGAAAGCTCCGTCTTTCCGACACCGGTCGGTCCTAGGAATAAGAAAGAACCAATCGGACGATTTGGGCTTTTTAGTCCCACACGACCTCTTTTGACCGCTCTTGCCACTGCACTTACCGCTTCTTCCTGCCCGATCACTCTTTTATGAAGAATTTGCTCTAATTTGTTTAATTTCGCATGTTCCGATTCCGTCAGCTTCTGAACCGGAATCTTTGTCCAAGAGGAAACTACCTCTGCAATATCCTCCTCCGTCACTGTCCGGAAACGTTTTGCATTGTTTTTCTCAATGCGCTTTTTCATGCTGTCCATCTTTTTTGTAAGTGCTTCCTGCTCCTTATGAAGCAAAGACGCCTCTGCAAAATCGCCTTCTTTGATGCGTTCCTCTTTTTCTATGCCAAGTTCACGCACACTCTCTTCTAATTGACTTAATTTTTCAGGAACCTTTAAGCCGTTTAAATTTATTTTTGCACACGCCTCATCCAGAACATCGATTGCCTTATCCGGCAGATGACGGTCGTTAATATACCGCGTCGAGAGTTCCACTGCTGCCTTTATGGCAGAATCTTCTACCTTCACATGATGATGTGCTTCATATTTGGGCCGGATGCCCAGCAATATTTTTTCGCAAAGCTCTGCTGACGGCTCTTCAACGGTAATCGGCTGGAATCTTCTCTCCAGTGCCGCATCCTTTTCTATCCGCTTTCTGTATTCTACCAGCGTAGTGGCACCGATTAACTGCAACTCTCCGCGCGCCATGGAAGGCTTTAAAATATTCGCCGCATCCATGGAACCCTCTGCACCGCCTGCACCAATAATCGTGTGAATCTCATCCAAAAACAGAATCACGTTCGAATCTGCTTTTACCTCCCGTATGAGACGTTTCATACGTTCTTCAAATTCACCCCGGTACTTTGTCCCTGCAACCATTCCGGATAAATCCAAAGTCAAAATCCGTTTGCCTTTCATATGTTCCGGGACAACCCCCTCGGCAATCCTTCTTGCCAGACCTTCGACCACTGCCGTCTTCCCGACTCCGGGCTCTCCTACAAGGCAGGGATTATTCTTCGTTCTGCGGCTGAGCACCTGCATAAGGCGCTCTATTTCCTTTTCCCGTCCGATAACCGGGTCTAATTTCCCTTCTTCCGCCTGCTCCGTCAAATCTGTAGAAAACTGTTCCAGCATCCCGCCCTGCACGCGGCCGCCTTCCAATCCTTCTTCAAAATATTCCTTCATATCAGCGCCGATGGTTTCCAGAATATCCTCCTGTACCTTTTCCAGATTGACATTCATCGTAACAAGGATGCGGGTTGCCACGCAATCCCCATCCTTTAACATCGCAAGAAGCATATGTTCTGTTCCAATCTTCTCCGATTTCAGATAAATTGCCTCCTGCAATGCATTATCTAAAAGAAACTCCAGTCTTGGACTTAATTCTAATGTCTGATTCTTCACTTCCTGACTCGGAGAAATCAACTCATCTATAATCTTTTTGATTTTGTCCTCTTCCACACGGTTCATGGCGAGCACCTGCCCGGCAACCCCCGTATACTCCTGCTTCAAAGCTAAAAGCAAATGCTCTGTCCCGATATACGGGTGCTGAAGTTTTTTGGCAAGACCTTTTGCCCCGCGAAGCACCTGCTTTGCCTGTTTCGTATATTCTTTCTGCATCTAACTCCCCCTGTTACCGATATTCCTCAAAAATCTCATCTACGAGCTCGTAGACCTCTTCCTTGGTAATATTCTTGCATCTTCCTTTTGCGAGCACCACCATAAGCTGACGTTTCATATCCTCCAATGCCTGCAGCTTATCCATGTCAATCGCAATCACTGCTCCTCTTCTGCGGTCCAGTCGGATAATGCCCTCCTGCTTTAAAACAGTATACGCTTTATTCACCGTATGCATATTAATCCCGATTTCATCTGCCAACTGACGTACAGACGGCAGGGAATCCCCTTCCTGAAGCCTTGCCGTGGCAATCCCCAGAATAATCTGATTACAAAGCTGTACGTAAATTGCTTCCTCACTGTTAAAATCAATTTCGATTATCATATGTTCCCCTTTTTAATTTTTCGAAGTTGCCTTCTTAAGAGCCGTTTTGAATTTTATAGGATTTCCATAATGTAAGGTTCCAAAGCGGAAAATCTTCGCCGCCAGCACACCTGTCACAATACAACTAAGGGCCAATAAAGCCGCAGACAGAACCACTTCCCAAATCGCAACACTTCCCATAGACACGCGGATAAACATGGCGTTCCCGGACGTGAACGGAATATAGGAAGCAACTTTCATAAGGATACTGTTGCTGTCACTTGACATCCCTACCATCGCAATCAAAAATGACGCAATATAAATCATCATAACGGGAGACGCACTCTTGCTGATATCCTCTGTCTTTGACACCAATGCTCCGAGCATTCCGAAAATGAACGCATACAAAAGATAACTCAGCACTGCAAACACAGCATATACCGCCAGCACATTGGCAGGAATATCAAACAAAAAGTCCAGAAGTCCGCCCCACGCTTCCTTCACCACACTGTAAGAAAGGAATCCACTTCCCAAAATCACAGCCGCCTGAAGCACACCGGCAATGGCACCTGCCAGCACCTTCCCGCAAATCAGGCTGTTTGGGCTCACGCTTGTCACCAAAATCTCAATCGCGCGGTTGCTCTTTTCCGTAGTTACAGAGGTCGCAATCATCTGTCCATAGAAGATAATCAGGAAATAAACCACGAATACCAGAACATATGTGTACCAGTAATTCCGCCCGCTGTCCTTTCCGAGCACCTCTTCTGTCACATTTACATAAAAACTCTCTGACTCTGCAATCTCCTCTGCCGTCAACCCTTTTTCCAGCAGATACTGCTGTTTATAGCACTCCGTGAGAGTCCCGCCAAACATCTCTCCCAAATAGTCGTACATAGAGAGGTCATTTACTACATATGTGACCTCGGTCGGACTTTCCATCACAAATCCGGCTTCAATTTTCCCCTCTTCTACCGCCGCTTTCACTTTTTCCTCAGACTCATAGGTTTTCCAGTCTGCCGGAAATGCCGCGCATACGGTGTCCAAATCGACCTCTTCTGCGCCGGATGTAACACAAATACCGTAGGAAGAAAGCTCTTCCGGCATCTCTTCCTCCTCTGTCACCACTTCTTCAGAAGTTTCCGGCTCCGATGACTCAGGCTCATCACCCAAAAGTCCCGGAATCATTGTTGGAACAATCACCACTGCAGCAATCAAGAGGGCCAGCAAAACAGTGGTAATCACAAAACTTTTGTTTTTAAAGTAATTATTCAGTTCAAATTTTAATACGATAAAGAATTGTTTCATGACTCATCACCCGCCTTTTCCACAAAAATGTCATTTAAGGACGGTTCATACAGTCCGAAAAACTCAAGGTCAATTTCTTCGTCCACAAGACGCTTTAGGATATCCGCTTTGTTTCTGTCCTGTTTTTTACGGATAATCACCCGGTCCTTCTGTACTTTTTCGACATCCAAAAGGTCTGAAAAAGCATTCTCTAAACATTCTGAAAGTTCCTTTGGAGATTCCGAAAGACTGGACAGCACTAAACGATCCCGTCCGAATTCTCGCTTAATTTCCTTTAAATCACCTTGAAGCACCACATCCCCGTGATTCAAAATCGCAATATCATCACAGAACTCCTCAACATAGCTCATCTGGTGGCTGGAAAAGATAACCAGCTTCCCATTCTGAATCTCTTCTTTGATGACTTCTTTCAAAATTTGCGAATTGACGGGGTCCAGGCCCGAAAACGGTTCGTCCAGCATAATCAGCTTTGGAGAGGTCAAAAGCGTCTGTGCCAACTGCACTTTCTGCTGGTTTCCTTTTGACAATGTTTCCAGCTTCCGGTCTTCATACTCAGAAACGCCCATGCGTGCCAGCCATTTCTTCGTCTGTGCTTTCGCATCCTTTGCACTCATCCCCCGAAGCATCGCAAGATACACCAGTTGTTCTCCTACGGTCTTCTTCGGATATAATCCTCTCTCCTCCGGCAGATATCCAATCTGATAGTCCTTCAGCACAAATGGTTTCCCATCCACGGTAATCATTCCGCTGTCTGCTTTAAATACGTCCATGAGAATCCGTATCGTTGTCGTCTTCCCTGCACCATTTCTCCCGAGAAGACCCAATGCCCGTCCACTCTCCACAGAAAAGGAAATACCGTGAAGCACTTCAGTTTCACCAAAAGATTTTTTCAAATCTCTGACTTCCAATTTCATTTCAAGCTCCTCCTTGATTCCTTATGCCTCATCTATTGCTTTACCGATATCGTTCCTCTTATATTTGTTCGCAAAGCTTACCCATTCTGTCGCCGCATAAGCATTTGCCCTTGCTTCCTTCAAATCTTTCCCCTTTGCGGTCACGCCCAGAACACGCCCGCCGTTCGTCACAATGGTGTCTCCCTCGAATTTCGTTCCGGCATGGAAACAGTAATACCCGTCATGCTTCTTAAATTCTTCCAAACCATCAATCGGGAACCCTTTTTCATATTTGACCGGATATCCTTCAGAAGCCAATACCACACAGACTGCCGCATTGTCTTCAAACTCCAGATTCACCTCATCAAGCGTTCCGTCAATGCAGGCTTCCATGACTTCAATGATATCCGTCTTCATCCGGGGCAGCACCACCTGAGCCTCCGGGTCTCCGAAACGTGCGTTGTATTCCAACACCTTCGGACCGTCCGCTGTCAACATAAGCCCGAAGAAAATAATTCCATGGAACTCTCTTCCTTCTGCCCTCATGGCGTCTACCGTTGCCTGATAGATATATTTTTTACAGAATGCATCCACCTCTTCCGTATAGAACGGGCTTGGAGAGAATGTTCCCATCCCACCTGTATTTAGGCCCCGGTCTCCATCCATGGCACGCTTGTGGTCCTGTGCAGAGGTCATGGTCTTTATGGTTTTCCCATCTACGAAAGATAAAACGGACACTTCACGCCCTGTCATGAATTCTTCTATGACCATACGATTTCCGGCGCTTCCGAACTGCTTATCCAGCATAATGGAGCGGACACCTTCCTTCGCCTCCTCCAGCGTATTGCAGATAAGCACTCCTTTTCCAAGTGCAAGTCCGTCTGCTTTTAATACAATCGGAAACTTTGCTGTTTCCAGATAGGCAAGTGCCGCCTCTGCGTTATCAAAATTCTCATATGCTGCCGTCGGAATGTGATACTTTTTCATCAAATCCTTTGAGAATGCCTTTGAGCCCTCTAAGACAGCGGCATTCTTACGCGGTCCGAACACACGGAGCCCTTCTTTTTCAAAGGCATCCACCACACCGCCCACCAGCGGGTCATCCATACCGATAATGGTAAGGTCTATCTCCTTTTCTTTTGCAAAAGCAACTAATTTATCAAATTCCATGGCGCCGATAGACACACATTCCGCATACTCTGCAATCCCTGCATTCCCCGGTGCACAGTAAATCTTGTCAACGTTCTCGCTTTTTGCCACACTCCATGCAATCGCATGTTCTCTTCCGCCGCTTCCCACAATCAATACTTTCATTTGGATTCCTCCTAATTTATGACTACTTTCCCATCTACTACTTCCACTCTGCCGTTGGCAATCAAATCGATTGCCTGAGGCAGGATCATCCACTCTGCCTGTTCCATCACTCTGCGCTGCAGCACCTCGGGTGTGTCTCCCTGCTGTACTTCCACAGCCTTCTGTAAAATAATCGCACCCGTGTCAGTTCCTTCGTCTACGAAATGGACGGTGGCTCCCACTACTTTGACGCCCTTTTCAAGAGCCGCTTCATGCACTTTTAAACCATAAAAGCCGGTTCCGCAAAACGACGGAATCAGAGAGGGATGAATATTGATGATACGATTGCGATAGCGTTCTATCATCATTTCCGGAATCACCACCAGAAAACCTGCAAGCACCACCAAATCTGCCTGAAAACCATCTACTGCATTTAGGAGTGCCCGGTTAAATGCATCGCGGGATTCATACTGTTTCGGAGAAATACAAAGGTTTGGAATCCCGGCCTTTTTAGCCCGTTCCAGAGCATACACCTCCGGATTGTTGCTGATGACACCCACAATCTCTGTATTCGTAATCGTTCCTGCTGCCACGGCGTCGATAATTGCCTGCAGATTTGTACCACCGCCGGATACCAGCACTACTACCCTTAGCATAAAGTAACTCCTTTATCCCCTGCCTCAATGTGTCCTACCACATATCCGTCTTCGCCTGCTTCCTTGATTGCCGCAAGCGTCTTCTCCACATCTTTTTCATCTACTGCCAAAACCATTCCAAGCCCCATATTGAAGGTATTGTACATCATCTGCTCTTCAATATCGCCATCTACTGCCAGCATCTCGAAAATCGGTGGAATCGGGTAACTGTCCTTCTTCACCACTGCATGGGTGCCTTCCCGTAGCATACGCGGAATATTCTCGTAGAATCCGCCCCCGGTAATATGGCTGCATGCCTTCACTTTCACGCCTGCCTCTTTGATGGTACGCAGTGCTTTTACGTAAATCTTCGTCGGTGCGAGAAGCGCCTCTCCCAAAGAGCACCCCAGAGAATCATAGACTCTGTTTAATGCCTCCTCGGTCATGGAGAACACCTTTCGAACCAAAGAGAATCCATTACTATGTACACCGGAAGAAGCCATACCGATGAGTACGTCCCCGGCTTTCAAATCTTTTCCGGTAATCAAATCTTTTTCATCAACAACACCCACGGCAAATCCGGCAAGGTCATACTCATCTATCGGATAGAATCCCGGCATTTCTGCAGTCTCACCGCCGATTAGAGCAGCTCCGGACTGAATGCAGCCTTCTGCCACGCCGCTTACGATTGTCGCAATCTTCTCCGGTTCGTTCTTGCCACAGGCAATATAGTCCAGGAAGAATAATGGTTCTCCGCCGGCACATGCAATATCGTTCACACACATTGCCACACAATCAATCCCAATCGTATCATGCTTATCCAAAAGGAACGCCAGTTTTAATTTTGTTCCCACGCCATCTGTCCCGGACACCAGAGTCGGTTTTTCCATTCCCTTGATCTTCTCCAAAGAAAATGCTCCCGAAAATCCGCCGATATTGGTGAGTACTTCCGGTCTCATCGTTGCCTGTACATGTTTTTTCATAAGTTCCACTGATTTATAACCAGCCTCAATGTCTACGCCTGCGTTTTTATAATCCATCTTCATTCCTCCATTGTAATGTTCTTATAAAGTATTTTACAAATACCGTTTCTGAATGTCAACCTTTCTAATCGTTACTTCTCGTAATAAATACTTATTAGAGTTCTCTAAGCGGTTCATTCAGAATCTCCGTTCCCTCCGGCACAAACCTGCCGTCCAGAATTAGCGGAATCCGCCTTCCTTCTTCCGTCACCACACTGATTTCGGCAATCTCTTCATAGGGAATGGTAATGTCTGTGTGGCACTGGAAATATGCTTTTGATACGTCTTCCTTTCTCAAAATGGAAACGGAATTGTCCTTTGCCACAATCTCCTTTCCGTTCCGGTTATAGAGCCGGTTTTCTTCACTCCAGCTATAACAGGTATCGCCCACAGCAAAATGAGGACCCATTTTTTCCGCAATCAAAATCGGCAGTTTGTCCTCAATCTGATATTTTTTTGCAACCACATACGCTGTCGTGTTCGTTCCGATTGCAAACTCTCCGAGCGGAAGTGTCTCGTGATTGTGAAGCACATTGGCCTTGATATATTTCCGGCACTCTCCTGCATCTTCAAAATTGCCGCAGGTATAATCCACAATCTTTCCATCCTGAAACCGAAGCTCTAAGTCCCGGTATTGCAGCTCATTCAAATAAACCTTGCTGACATGAAGCACCCCGTCTGTTCCCTCCAGAACCGGGCTGGTAAACACTTCCCCCACCGGGATATTCACATCTGCCACACAATTCTCGAAAATGGTTTCTTTTTCCGGATTGGAAAGTCCAAAAAGCTGCACCTTCAAATCCGTTCTATTTTCTCCCCTGCCCAGAATATGCACATATTTTCCTTGATCCAGGATATCAATCAGCGTCTGCTGTACCTTTTCATATACCTTGGCATCCAATGTGTTGATGCGAATCACTTCTTGGAAAATCTCGGCATAGTTCTCTCCAATCTCGGGAACCGGATATGCCACGATGGTAAAACTCCGCTCGTCTCCCTTGATATACTGATTGGTAATCTGTCCTGCCTTGCTGTCGTATAAAACAGAGAGCTTCTCCTGCTTTTCCGTCAGCGTGACTGCTTCCTCTTTCTGCTCCGGAGCAAACGGAGTTTCCCCGAACACTTCCATAACAGCGGGACCGGCAAACCGGGAAGCCTGTTCTTTCCACTGCTCATATGCGTGCTTCATCACGTCCAGCTTTCGCTCTACCAGCTTCTTATCCAGAATGAGTCCCTGATCAAAACGATGGTCATACTCATACTGCTTATTTGCAGTTCCTCCATAATACCCTACCTTATTCCTGTTTTTTGTCGTAAGACTTAAGGCAGCCCGGTAAATCGTTGGCGTAAGCCCCATCTTGGCAAAATTTTCGATTGCCTTTTTTATAACGCGCTCAAAGCCAAGTACAAAACGAATATTCACAACCGATTTTTTGGAAAGGTCAATCCCCGCATTCACAAATCCGATGCGGTATCCTTCCGTATATACCTCTGCCATTTTGTCAATCGTTTCCTGCGGAAGATCATTCAGAAACTGTGCCGTCTTCCATTCATTTTCCGACACATACTCCCCGTATTGATACAGATAACGCAAATCCGTCAAATCGCTGTTTCGTATGATATCCAAAGCGAAAGAGCATTCCGGATTTAACTGTTCCTCTATGCGGTCTGCCAGAAACACATCACTGTAATCACTGGCATACCAGTAAAGAATCTCTCGCAGCTCTTTATAATCGGGTGTTTCCGCTTCTTCAAAACAATTGTAGACCTCGATAAACAATTCGTTACAAATCGTAAGATATAAAAGTTTTCCCTCATACACATACGCAATCTCTCCGCGCAGTTCCGTATACAGTACACTCAGAAACTGCCCGATTTCCGGTCCCATCACCGAAACTGCATAAGTCGGATTTGCATAGCTTACCGCATAGCGCTCCCCCACAATATCCTCATAGAGCTCTGCATTCTCTTTTTGCAGTTCCTTAAGCGTGCACTCCTTGATTTTCCGGGAGCAGACACGGTTCCAAGTCTCATGGAGCTTCAAGAGAAACTTCGCTGTTTTCTGAAAATAATCCCGATACAACGGCGCAGCCGTTTCTTCCGTCACAATGGAACGAATCCTTTCGACTGTCAAATCGTATCTTTCTCTAATCTGTCTTTCTTCATCCATTTAAATAAGCCCCCTAAAAAAGATTGCAATCCACCCAAGGAGGAAAGCAATATTAAATCCAAGTCCGATTTTGCATGTGAGATAATTTTTTTCCCTCTCTTTAAATCCGCGAAATGCCGCATAAATGCCCACTCCGGCAAGAATCATGCTCACAAGACCCAGACCTCCCATATAAGTCTGCCCATTGCCTCCGCTCGTATACGCAACCGCAATCAGCGTTGTCAGAACCACCATAACCATTCCCGCAATGATGCAGGAACCCACGCCCCGCTTTGCGTGTTTTTGCTTCGCCTGTCCATATTTCCGGTTGCCTCGGACGCGTCGTTCTCTCTCTCGATTTCTGTCTCTTTCACTTTGTTCGTTCCTCATATTCTCTCCTTATCCTATTGCACACGATAAAAGTAAGATATCCCAACATTCCCCCGATGGTATTTAAAAGCAAATCGTCCACATCAAAACATCCCACCTTTAAAAAAAGCTGGGATAGTTCTATTGCAAGACTGAGCGTCAGGCTGTAAACAGTGGTACCCAAAAAGCTCCGGTCTTTGCTTGCCATCGGCATGAAAAAACCAAAGGGAAGGAACACTAAGATATTTCCAAGCAGATTGGCAGCCGTGGCAAAGGTCCCAAGCTGCTCCCGATATCGAAAGAACCGCTTGATTTCTTTAAAAAGTACCAGATTATAACGGTATTCCTGCATTTCTCCCGTCCGCCCATAGGATTCAGAAACCAGTAAAAAGTAGAAAACAAATAAAATGTATAGTATGAATAAGATTTTTCCCAATATACGATATCGTCTTCTTTTTTTTGCGCTCACTGATTTTTCCTTTCCGAATCTAAATTGTCAGTTCATTTTTGCTTTTTAAGAGGCGCGCACCGCCCACGATTGCCATAATCCCGGCTGCTACTCCCACCACCATTATAATAACTCCGATTACAATATTTGCCGCTCCGACAGAGCGCATGGATTTATATACTTTTTCCAACATGCCTTTCCTCCTTGTTATCTTACGCCGTATTCTTTATAGTATGCATCAATTGCCGTTTTTAATGTGTCGTCAATCAGGACTGTCCCCTTGTATTCTCTATTGTATAAATATTCGACCACTTCTGCCATGGAAACAATTGCATTTGCCTCAAAACCGTATTTTTCCTTAATCTCATCTAATGCACTGACTTTGCCGCCGAGCCCGACTTCCATGCGGTTTAAGGAAACCATAAGACCCCGAATCTCCACATCGGCTGCCCCTCTTACCTTCGGCACCGTCTCTTCCATGGATTTTCCGGAAGTGGTGACATCCTCAATCATAATCACCCTGTCACCGTCTTTTAGTTTACTTCCCAGAAAGCTTCCTTTGTCTGCACCATGATCTTTCTCTTCCTTGCGGTCAGAACAGTAGCGGATTTCTTTGCCATATAATGTGCTGTATGCAATGGCCGTCACAACACTGATTGGGATTCCTTTATACGCCGGTCCAAACAACACATCAAAATCGTCTCCGTAGGTGTCATGAATCGCCCTTGCGTAATATTCGCCCAACTTCATGAGCTGAGAGCCCGTTACATAAGCACCCGCATTCATAAAAAATGGGGATTTCCTTCCACTTTTTAATGTGAAGTCTCCAAATTTCAATGCCTTGCTCTCGACCATAAATTCGATAAATTCCTGCTTATAAGTTTCCATATTGTTAAAACCTCCTGTATTTACGGGCTTTTCGCCGTTTTCTCTTTTCTTAAAAATGTGTTACTACACCATTTTTACACCACTTTTTCCATGAGTTTCATTGCTCTCGTCGCAAACGTATGACGAAAACAATTCATCGAGTGTCATATCCCTATTTATGCCTCCTTTCAAGTGTGTAATCCCGAAAGGAAACATCAAATATCCCTTTCATACTACCATAAAACCTTTTAATTAGCAACGATTTCCAAAACTACACTCCACTTTCTAATTCACCAGTTCATGCAACAATTCCTTTGATTCATCAGTCAGTGAGCCTTCCTCTGTAAGAATCGCCGTATCAAGCACTGCCTTGATTGAGCTTACCGTAGACACCACTGCTGCAATGCTCTTCTTACTCTCAGCACTATATTTCGAATAGTCCAATCCTTCATTCTCAATAATCTCTTCCATCTTATATTGAAGTGGAAGTAAATATGAATCCAATCGACTCAAAAGACTATAAGACATGTAGCATCTTCTTCTAATAGCGATACACTGTTCTGCACCCACTTCTAGTTCTGCACATATCTCCTCTGCTTTTGCCTTGTTTGCATATGCTTCTTGTAAGTTTTTTCCAGCTTTTGCACTTGTAATGATACCCATTACCAAAAGAGCCGGACCCGCTACTAATCCGCCAAGTACAGCAGTTCCTCCTGCCATACCTAACCCACCTGCTGCAAGTGAACCTCCACCGAAAAACGCTAATGTGGCATTGGATGCCGCCGCTCCACTGAGAGTTGCTATAGCAGTTCCTGTGGATGCAGTTGCAAATGTTGTTGCGGCACTATAAGCACCAAATGCTGCTAGTGCACCACCTGTCACACCTGCCACACCACCTTCCACTAATGACAATGAAAACTTGGTCATTGTGGCAAGTTCATCAAACTCTTTCTGATCAATTTTCAACTTCTTAATTTCTAACAAACCTTCGGATTCTTTAAAGTCCACATTTTTTATCTTAGAAAACGTCTCAAGAAATCTGTTTATGCCATTATTTAACACAAACAACTTCAATTCACCTAAATCATTTAAAGACTCTCCACATTGCCTCCTCAAAATATCAAGTCTTGTCGCAGCAAGTTCTATTTTATTATTAGCATCATCATTGATACCTTTTGCTTTTACTTGGTCATATCCTGCTTTTGCAGTTGCTCCTACCCCGGTAGCTCCCGTGACCGCAACAATACCAATAAACAAAATCGGTAATGGCATATTTTCACCTCACATTCTCTTCCTCAGTAACTTCACCTTTGATTTGCTTAAACCTGTCAAACATTTTGCCCGTACCTTCTTTTATTCCCATAGCACGTCTTACTGCAACTCCACCAACTGTATTAGATGCCACTTTCAATCCTTTTTGCGCTTTCTCTCCTACGCTAGCCACCTTTGGTGCAACTGTTGAACTAAGTTTCTTCCCTATTACCGTAAAAGGCTTATTTTTCTCCTTTTTCTCAGAGACAACAAAATAATCATCCTCTATCAATTCTTTTGCAGCCTTAACGACAACTCTCTTCCTGCGTTCTACTTCTTCTACGACTGGTCTAATTTCCGCGTAAGGCTTCGCGGAGGCATTAAGAACATCCAATTCCTTCACAATCGCCCAAGCTGTATGAATCAACTGTTCCATATCTAGAAGTACGCTCTTATCAATTTCTAGAACTCTACCGATATGATTTATTATTCTTTTTTCTGCATCTGCCAGTTCACCGTCGCTAAAAGATAGGGCATACAAGTTCCATACCAATAATCGACGGGCTACTCCATCACCCACAGCCTCATCCGATTCTGTTATTGCTTTATCAATCGCTTCAAGTATGTAATCATACGCTTCATCTCTACTGTCCATAGAGCCAAGATAACTTTCACACTCCTCGACAATTCCTGCCTTATCTCCCTCATACGCTATCTCAACGATAATATCATCTAATTTTTGCAATTCATCACTAGATATATCTCCATCTATCGCCATAAAATAATAAAATACTTTCAAAGCAATATTTTTTCCTAATACATATCTCATAAGAACCTCCTATAGCTTAAGGCTATCCTCCGACAACATTAGTGCATCAAATACTTTCTGATTTCTAAATTGCACATCATAACCCAAAAAGTCTTGAATGACATTATTCCCCATTATAAATTTATCTATATCATTAGAGAGCACTGCTTGATTCATAATATCCAGTCCAAAATTGAATGTTTCTATGTGTCTCACAAAATATTCCTCAACCATATTATGCATCTCTATTTGATATTCTTTAATAATTTCTATAGACGCTCTGCAACTTTCTTCAATAAGAATCCTCTCTTCTTTTGCTACATCTAACTCTCCTAACGCATCAGATATTTCTTGATAAACACCTATCGCTGACGAAATAAAACCGACTGGTGTACCGATTTTTGCAATTGCAAGAGTCTTTGACGATATCCTTGCCAATTCAGAATCCGCTGCTTTCACAAGTTTTTTCTGTACCTCACGACCCGCAATTGTCATTTCCCCTGTGGTAGACAACGCAAAACGTCCTAATCCATAATAATTGATTCCTTGGAATAAATCTAGAGCAAATCCCACTTTATTATCCTTATTCTTGATTGCTGCCTTGATTGCTGCTCCAGATATATCTGTAACCGAAAACATTGTTGATGATATTGCCAACATATGAGCAAGTCTTCTATTGTTAAACGGAAGCACTTTCTTCATATCAATGAGTGTTATCTCTGAAACCTCTCTAATCTGTTTCTCCTGGATTTCTTCACATATTCTACGAATAGAATAAAATCCTCTTACAACAACCTCATTCGTAAGCACCGGTATATACTGCTTGTTAAGAGTAGCCTCGTGCACTATTCCAATTTCTGTTCTAAGGTCAAACTTTAACACTTCATCTTTTATAATCTTTCCATTCTCATCATGCTCTCCTAAAAGCGTTCCGTTAAATAATTTTGAACACTGCATGGAAAAGTTATAATGCTCATCTTTAGACTTACCTGCAAGCTGCTTAATTCCCGGAATTGCCGACAACTCTTTAAAGAAAGACATTAATGGTCCCGGTAATCCTGTCCCCTCTTTCCCCATTGCAACCGTTGAACTCGAACCTGCAATATCACTAATCATATGAAATACCCACGTCACTACTCCAAGGTATATTTTATCTACTAAAGATGTGCCTAGATTACTTGCATCCGGTAAATCTATAGGAATAAAATTTCCATGTACATCTGTGCCATATCCCCTGCCCGTAAATTGAGTTAAAATAGAAAAGATCAATCCTGTTACAGTTGGATGATGCGAAAAATCTCTAAGATGATGTGCACTTCCTCCACCAAAGTCATTTGTTAATTGATCTGCTGCTATTGGGTATGCAGCCTCTAATTTCTTTATAGCTCCCGCTAAATCATTTCCCTTATATCCATTCTTCCTTGCAACAGACAAAACAAACTTGTCTACTTCTTTTTTTCCCCACGTATGAGCGTTTTCAAGCGAAATATCTTTGGCAAAAAATACATCCAACATTGCAGAAATCGTTCCGCTAGACAAGGATAATATTACATCCCACTTATCTAATTTTTCATACTGTCTTTCATGCACTTCGTTACTCATAGATTTTTCTCCACATATTATTCTTCACAGAATTGTCATTAGCACCATTCTGTTATGCCCGATAGTGATATTATATATTTTCTATTGTCCGATAATCTGTACTCAATCTTTCTTTTGCCTCTTCTATGTGCGATTCATCGATTGATATCATACCTATAGACGACTTTCCGTTCTGCGAATAATACACAATCATATTGGACATGTATTTCTCCTTAAGACTTATTGCTTCTCTTCGACCACTTGATAAATACATCTATCATACATTTTGAAAATTCCGTTACGCCTTTGGCTCCTACGTGCTTCTAAATCATGTTTATCAACAATCTCGAAACTATTAACATCCTCTCGTAATCCCAGTGCACTTCGCACCGTATTTAACCCGACCTTCTTACTATAATCCTTACATTCAATCAATAAGCGCGCTTTATAAATAAATGGTGTCTGTACCGGAGGTTCAAGCAAAACATCAGCATTGTGAGCTTCCCCTAAACCTTGAACCATTTGTCCTGCATTTCCATCAAACACAAACAAATCATCTGATTGCACTTCTAAAAATCCAACATTCATCAGTATTCTTTTAACAAATATTTCAAAAGCCATTCCTGCTTTCATATCGTAACCCTTTCTGTATCTTTAATATTTTTTCTTTTTTCAGCTGCCATTTTTAACAAGCTCACTCTGCTCTTGACATGAGCCTCCATCGCATGTGGTTTGTTTGCAACACGGCGAGCCTATGCCGTTGGCACAGGTTGCCATGACGAATAAGCCTACCACATGCTATTCATGTAAAGAGCATCGTGTAAATCTTTACTACATTTCTTTACTTGCGTATTATCTTGCATATTTACTTACACAACACAAAAAATATATTTTTTTCAATACTTCAATCGCTAAAAAGTATAATTATTTCAACATCGGCGTAAAATCAGTTCCCCAAATACTCAAATCGATCAATTCTTTCTTCCATCTCTTCCAACGTTATTTCCCCGAAGATGTAAGAATTCAAAACCTCTAAAAACGATTCGTCTGGATCATTAGTAGCACTGAGAATAATCGCCATAGCATTTTCTACGCTTTTTCTTCTCGCATCACATGCTTCCACGTCACTTTGACTTATAAATTTGTTATCTTTTCCATTCATTCCATTATCCGCCACAATTTAAGAATTTTTCTTCCTTTGTGGCATATCCTTCTTGCTTATTCACCCTTATCCCTGCATTTCCATAATGCCATAGGGTGCTTTTCAACATTCATACATTCATCAGTTACTCCAAATATAAGTTCCGGACAATATCTTCCTTCTTCAAATGCTTTCCAGAACATTTCTTCCTCTTCTGTTGGCATCAAAACAGATGCAAGATATTCGCGAACCTTTTTCTGTGCCATCTCCAAATCAAATCTTTCACCCTTGCGGAGCACCGGGTCTAAATCACGTTTAATTTGTTGCTTAGAGACATTTCCCACATTATCAAGTGCAAATTTTTCTGGTGGGCATTCTGCTCCAATAGCACTGTAGAACACTGCACATTTACGGAGTATCGCTTCTTCGCTTTCATCAAACAATCCGTATTTAACCATATTGTACATATCATACAAATCTCGTGGTGCTGTCCTCGTAAGCAAAGCTACTGTTTTGGACGCAAATATTTCCAAAGGAGCTACTGAAAGGACCGTAAACTTTTCCTCATTCCAAGGTAGCCTTACCTCTCCTCTTGCCACAGGTAGTACATGGCACCGAAGCATATAGTTTATTTCGATTTTAATATTATCTTTCACACCACCACAATTTACATATTCATACACGAAAGAATCCAAGGCATGATAGTTCTTAGATTTAGGACTCAACGTATATCCGTTTGCATTCATATATTTACTGATTTTGTTTGCAATAATATCCCTGTCTGCAAGCATTTTCTCTCTGTCGATACTTCTGCAATAGTCTAAATCAATATCTACTGATAATCTTGGCAAGTCAAAAATCGTAAGATTGATCGCCGTTCCGCCCTTCAAGGCAATCGCCTCTGACAAGAGTTCATCCGATTCCATAAACTTAAGCACATCTGCCAAACGGCAAACTTTCTCCAATGTATCTCTTACGAAACCTAATTCTTTTGCCATTCTGCCGAGTGTCAATCTATCCAATTGCATCATAATCCCCTACCCCTTTATCTATCAGTCCTTTTAATGACGGTGGCACATAAAGTTTCCATCGCTCGCAATACACTGTATCCTGCGATTCTTTCATCAAATATTTTCTTGCATCAGAAGAATGTGCCTCGCACTCTACAAAAAATTCAGCCGAAAAATGAAATTCCTCTTTTAGTTCTTCAAATATATATCCACACTTTTGATACAAAAATCCATTATCATTTCTGGTAAGACACGCTAGCACCTTCTGTTCACTCAATCCCGGAACCAACATCATGCATCTTATTACTTCCTCCAGACCTGCTATCTTCTCAAAGTCACGTATGCTATCTACCACTGTCTGTTCCATGGATGTAATACGCATATTACCTTGCTGTATCACCTCTATCTCAGGCTTACGTTCTACCCGACGATATACCACCCCATCATACTCAAAATCCGAAAATCTCTTGTCAGTTGCCACAAAACATTCATAGAAAACCTGACTTCCGTATCCATAGACCTCAAAAGCACTATGATGTGTGATACAAGCATCCTCAAACAAATTGGAGCCTATTTGATAACGAGAAAGAACCGGCTGCTTTGTTTCTAAGCTGATTACCACATAAAAATCTCTTTTTACTTTTTCAATAAGACCTTTAGTTTGATAGTCGTAAATAATACTATTTGCTGCACCCGCTGTTCCCACAATTTCTATCAGTTGTTCTCTCGTAAAATATCCCTTTTCCAGCAAATTTTCATAGTGCTTCATTTCACATTGCCTCTCATTTTGATTTCTACACAAAGTATTCCTTTTTTCAAATACTTTGTGCGTTTTTTAAAATTTATATTTTGATTTTAGCACAAAGTATTCCTTTTTTTCAAATACTTTATGCACTTTTCAAAATACCAGTCGCTAAAGCGGCGGTAAACCACAAAAAACTTATCTTCACCGCCACTTTCGAAACTTGAAATTTTTTACACTTTCGTAATACAAAGTACACAAACAGCTTTTTAGATTTTTTTCATACTTTTTTATTTTGATTTGTTTGCAATACCGGTTCCGGCTATGCTATACTCAAAAAAATGAATTTTCAAAGGAAGATATGATTATGGCTGCAATGGATGAATTTAGAAAAGAACGGGAAGCGGTAAAAAACGGCACATTCAGACAAAAACTATCCTACTTTTGGGATTACTACAAATGGCATGCGATTATCCCCACTGTTATAATCATATGCATTGCCAGTTTTATCTATCACAAGTTCACTGACCCGGAGACAATCTTAAACGGGATTCTGCTCAATACATACAGTATCGAAAGCGATTCCTCCGATCTCATGAACGGGTTTTACGAGGAGCAGGAGATTGACCGTAAGCTTTATGATATCAGCCTGAACACTACCCTTTCCTACTATACAGAAAAGGACGCGGCTACTTCCAATTACCAGACCCTTCAGGCACTCATGGCATGGACTGCCGCAGGTCAGGTGGACTTTATCAGTGGTGATTTAGAAGCTATGACAGAGCTTGCCTATAAGGGATACTTTGATGACCTCAGAGAAATTCTGACAGAGGAACAGATTGCACAGTATGAACCCTATTTTCTTTATATGGATCAAGCTGTGATTGAAAAGAGAAACGAGGCATATGACAATCAGGAAGATGCCTCTTTGATTTCGATCCCGGAATGTGATAAGCCGGAGACTATGGAAAAACCGATACCGGTGCTACTGAACCTTCCACCGGGAGAGAGCCTTGTAAAAGCCTATGGTTACGATACAAATGAGATTATTTTTGGGATTCCTTCCAATGCTGAGCATCTTGAAATGGCTCTCCATTTTATAGAATATGCAACAGACCTGCCGCAATAGCGAAATCGGTCTACCTAAGCCTGAGGCAGTCGGCACACGCCGCTACCAAGGGCTTTTTCTTTTAGGCTTCATCTTCAGCATTTTCTAACACTCTGTTTTTTGAGAAGCAATTACATCTATCAAAAAGGAACTC
>ONED01000055.1 GCA_900316755.1 uncultured Eubacteriales bacterium | reverse complement strand
CAGAAACTATGAAGACCCGGAACTCTTGGAAATCAACACCTTGGAGAATGCATTCTACATGTCCATGAAGAATGACCTTTCCTTCATCATTGATTCCCGATTGTCCCTGTACGAGCATCAGTCCACGTACAATCCCAATATGCCACTCCGGTTTCTGCTCTATCTGTCAGAATTGTATTCCGGTATGGTGGCAGGGAAAAACATTTACGGCAGGACACGTATCCCTCTTCCGCCGCCACGATTTATCGTATTTTACAACGGAACGGAGGAACGCCCGGACCGGGAGGTTATGCATCTTTCTGATTCCTATACGATTCAGGGCGAAGAAGTATGGCTGGAACTGCAAGCCGATGTGCTGAATGTGAATCTCGGACATAATGAGGAACTTTTAAATGCCTGTCAGACCCTCCACGATTACGCAGAATATGTGCACCGAATGCGCAAATATGCAAAGACGATGGCGATTGGAGATGCGGTGGACCGAGCCATCGAGGAATGTATTCAGGAGGGGATTTTGAAGGAGTTTCTGGAACAAAATCGAGCGGAGGCAAAAGCAATGAGTATATTCGAATATAACCAGGAAGAACATATCCGTATGGAACGGGAAGAAGCGAAAAAAGAGGCAACCGAAGCAGAACGCGTCAATACGGAGCGAGAACGTCAAAGAGCTGACGCGGCTGAAAAGCTGGCAAAAGAAGCAACTGCTCACGCCAAGGAAGCCGAGGCTCGGGCTGACCAAGCGGAGTCCCGAGCTGAAAAAGCAACTGTTTGGGCTAAAGATGCTAATGCTCGGGCTGACCAGGCAGAGTCTCGAGCTGACCAAGCTGAGGCTCAAATGGCAGAAGCCCTGAAATCTATTGCAGAGCTGAATGCGGAAATTGCACGCTTAAAGGCTATTACAAAAACAAACGAATAGGGTAGAGGGAGAATAATTATCTCGCTCACCAGTAAGATTAGTGCCATGCTCGGCACACAAGGAAAGAGCCCTTGGCAGCGGCGTGTGTGCCGACTGCCTCAGGCTCAGTGAGACCAATTTTTCGCTATTGCGACAGCCTCAACTCTTTTAACCTTTTCATCAATAAACTTTCATTTTTCAGTAGTATAATGGATTTTTGCTAAAAACTCAATGCAATTATTCCGTTTTCCCCTCCATTGCGGTATACTTTTCACAAACGGTCTTGATTCAAGTCCGTTACTACTACCTGATTATGAATGGTATTCAATACGTTAATGCTTTTCCATCGTTATCATCTTCCAAACGACTGATTCGCTTTTTCCAACAGGTAACATTCCCACTAGGAAATAGGAGGTTCTTCCAGAGTCAAAGGATAGTCTCCCAAATGTTCCAATTTAAAACCATTGGCTTTGTACGTATCATAATCAAATGCCTCAAGTTCATCGATAGCAAGCTTATGAAACTCGTAAAAATTATGCCACCATGTCTGATCACTTCCAAGCTCTGCTGATAAATAAGCATCTGCGATATCACATCCCATTGCAGGCGCAACATAAAATGCACCCATAGCCAAAACATTCACTCCATTTCCGGTAATTGCTCTTCTTGCTGCCGGCACGCTTTCCACTACGCCTGCATGAACATGTGGACATTTGCTTGCTGCAATATGAATCCCCATTCCCGTTCCGCAAAAAAGCAGTGCACGTTCAAAATTTCCTTCGGAAATCTGTGCTCCTACGCGAAGTCCTACCCTGTGAAACATGTTTTCTGTATCATCCGGGTCGCTATCCTTTGTCACTCCAAGATCGGTGATTTTCCATCCTCTGTTACGTAAATGTTTGCAAACTGCTTCCTTTAAAGGATAGCCTGCAAAATCCGCTCCAACAACTAAATACTTATCTTTTATCGTTTTCATCTTATTTTTTGTCCTTTCTCTTTATTTTATTACGCCAAAATAATTGTCTCAATCAACTTAATTGCCATATAATAATGGAACTCTCGAATCGGATGATTCAACTTGTTTGCCAACAATTCTGTCACGTTTACTCCTAGTTGTTCCATTTTTTCCCATACCGGATATAAATCACAAACGGAAACACCATATTCTTCACATAAAATTTTGGCTTCGTTGAAATACTCCCTCAAAATTCCATCATTCTGAGTCTTTGAAGTTTTCTCTGCCGTCTGCAAAAAAAGGTCTCCATGCAAATGCGGACTCACCATCGTATTCATACAATTCTGCGTAAGGAAAATCGTTTCCACATCCCTGTCTTTTAACTCTCGAAAAATGTTTCTTAACGCGGTTTTATATGTTTCTAGTCCTTCGATTCCGTTCCCACTGTCATTTAGACCATAGGAAACAACTACTAAATCCGGATGATATGATAGAATATCACGCTCGAGGCGTGTGTATCCAACCGGTGCACTGTCTCCACTAATCCCACTGTTGATAATATTAATCTGTACAGATGGATAAAGCAAATTCAAAATTTGTTTCAATCTGGTGGAATACGCGCTTCCATAGTCAAATACGGTCTGTATTGTCGTTGGAGTGTCTAAATAGCACTCAAAGCATCCCTGCGTTACACTATCCCCTAAAAATGCGATAGTAATCGGCTGGTTATCAATCAAGTTTTCCTGTTTCTTTTTTAACAACTGTCCCACTCTCATTCTTTCTCTCCTTCACCAATTGTAATCCAGACGATTTCATCTGGATTCAATTCCATGACGCTCTCTATTCCGTCTCTGTCAAAAAACCGAGTGTGTTGTTTTTGATGCGTGTTATTGATTAACGCATACTTTGCACTCCCCGGGTAATACGAGCAATCCACACACACATTATCCGCAAATGCCCTCTTCATCTCCTCTTCCTTATGAGAAGCCCAGAACATGGCACGAAGCAGCAATCTTGCATTCTGTGCAGAATATGGAAGCCCTGCAATATAAACGCCTCTTCCCCCGCCGTACTCGTTTGCGGAAAGCTTCACCTCTCCCACATTCACATTCCTTTGGAAGCGGTCTGAAATGGTGATATCCAGCACCTCTGTACCCTGCAGGGCGTAAATATTTTTCATGCCCTCTCCATAGTCAATTTCCCCAGTTACATCTGCGGTAATAAAATGCGGTTTCTTTTCAATATTGTACTTGTCCTCAGACAAAGTAATGCTCTTTTCCTTGTCCACTCCCAGCACATCTGCAAGCTGGAAGAATCTTCCGCCCTTTCGGTATGCCGTCGGCTCTCCGACACCGATAAAGCCATGCCCTTCTGCCACCCATTTCCGGATGGCTGCCACGATCTCTGAATCATTCCAGTAGTCACCGCCACTAAAGGCTGTGCCTTCCTCTCCCACATTCAGAATCACATCAATATCTTCATCAATCCCGTTCGCTTTGATGTCATCAAAAGAAATAAACTTCACATTTACCGGAAGACCGGACAGTGCCTCATACACACCCTGATAGGAATATACCTGCTGATACCACAGCTCATGTGCCACCATGTGACACATCCAGCTCCGCTTTACTCCCCATGCATTGAGCACAGCTACCGTCAGGCCTGCATACGGCTTTTCCTTGCCGGCTGCATCGCAGATTGCCCGAAACTCATCGCACACCTCGCCTGCCCGTTTGATAAACTTCGGAAATTTTGCTGCGAGTTGTAAGTATCCACCGAATCCCATTCGGTCAAGCGGCTTTCGCATCATGGCACGACGTGCTGTTACCCAGTTGCGATTTAGCTCCTCAATGGCATTTTCTTCATTCCCTGCAAAGAAGGTATCCGGGAAAAAGTAAGGCAAAAATCTTCCCTCCCGGTATTTCACATGTGGTATTTCAGACAGCATCCGAACGGTCACGCCACCTCCCACGCTGCCTACCACGGCATCCAGATTCATGTCCTTAAAATGGTCTCCATACGGTTCCGTTCCAATCCAGCTATCTCCCAAAAACATCATGGCTTCCTTGCCCTCTGCATGGACGATATCTACCAATTCTCGAACCGTCTTTGTCACATATTTCTCGGTAAACTCCATGTAATCCCGGAATCTCTTCGTGGGATTCACAAAATTATTCTGATAGGTTCCCTGGGCAACGATATCTTCTGACTTCAGTATATACCCGTATTCTGCTTCAAACGCATCAAAGGCACGGGGGCTTGCTGTCATAGGATAACCAAACCAGTCCACATGCTTTTCCTTATTCATTTCGTTAAATACCAAGAAGAAATGGTACAAAAAGGTGGTATAACGAACCACATTCACATTTTGGTTCTCTGCGCACCATTTCTGCATGTTCTCCTTGATATGTTCAAAAGTCGCCTCAAATCTGGGCTCCATGACCTTGTGTTTTTCAATATCCCAGTGATTGGTGATGTAATTATACATCTGGGTGGAATCCCAGAGATTCTTCGCAAAGAAATTCACCGTGTATTCATGGTAAGGTATCGTATCAGAAATACATACCTGCCCGTTCCCCACATATTCCCAGGTAAAAATCTCCTCCCCGGTTGTCCGGTCAAACACTTGCCAGTATTTTTTCGGATTTTCTTCATTGACCCCAAGCTGGTCGTGGGAATATCCTTTGAGAATGTCCACTACCAACGTCTCCTCTGTTGCCAGGACATAATCTGTCATCAAAAGTACGCTCTGCAATTCATCCGTATGTACATCCGCCCACTCATTGTCTCCCCGTACCACAAAATAGGTATTGTAGACTTTTTCTGCGATTTCCAGTGCGTTTTTGGGCAAGTGTGTTCCATCGCAGTCCCGGACCGCATCCGCACCCCAAAGGTCTGCGATTTTCTTGGTTCCATCCACATAATTTTCATCTGTGGGAATGGTTACTCTTCCTCTTCTCATCTAAAACACTCTCTCCTTCCTCAGAGAAATATCCATACAGTTCTTTCCGACACGAAATTCATACCTACCCTCATATGGTTTCCAAGCGTTTTCTTCTACATCAAAATTCTGAAGAAGGCTCTTATCCACCGTTATCTTCGCTTGTCTGTTAGAATGCATAGGCACATTCACTTTTGTAAAGCCCTTCAATTCAAAGTAATTGGTTTCCGGAGATCCTATATACAACTGCGCAATCTCTTTACCATCTCTGTCAGATGTGTTCTCTATGGTAAATATGACATCAAAACAATCTTCTTGTTCTTCAATCTGTAAATCTTTGTAGAAAAACTCCGAATAAGACAGCCCATAACCGAAAGGAAATAGAACAGCTTTCTTTTCCGTCGCAAAATATCGATATCCAACGGCTCTTTTTTCACTATAATATACACTTTCTGCCGTACGTTCTGTACAGTAAGCCGGAACATCTTCTAATGCAAGAGGGAAGGTTTCTGTCAGCTTACCACTGGGATTTACCTCTCCTAAGATAATTTCTGCAACGGCTCTATTTACCATATCGCCGCCATAGCCTGCCCATATAACTGCACCTACTTCGTCAATCCATGTAGACATATCAATCGGTGCCCCTGCATAAACTACCACAATTACATTCTTGTTTTCTTTTGCCAACGTGTGAATATAAAACTCTTCTTCCTTTGTAAGACGCAGTGTCTCACGATCCTTTTCCTCTGCCTCTACGATGTGAGAGTTTCCCACCGCAACTATAACTGCTTGTGCAGTTTTTGCCTCTTTCACGCAGTTTTGCAAAGTTCCTGTTTCGTCATTCCATGCAAAATGAGCACCTGTTGCCCCACACTTTTGCAGACTCTCATGCAATTTTTCATAAGGAAGCTCTGGTTTTACTTCACTTGACCCACCTCCACGGTAATACTGTTCAGCTGCATTTCCGATAATTGGGAGAACTGTTTCTTTGTCCTTGAAGGGTAAAATTCCATTGTTCTTTAAAAGTACAATTCCATTTTCCTCTATCTCCTGAGCAATCTGTCTGCGTTCCAAAATCGTCAGCTTACTCTGCCTCAGAGTCTTTGCATGCTCACACTTTTCTGCCAGGGCAATCACCCTACGGTTATTTTCCTCCAACGCAGAATCATCAATGTCCTCTGCAGACATTAACTTTTCCATTGTTTTTTCATCATATGGCATAATCAGATTTGTACCTGCATTTACTGCCTTAGAAGGTCGATGAACCGCCCACCAGTCTGAGATTACAGTTCCATCAAATCCGAATTCTTCTCTCAAGATGCGGTGGAGTCTCTCATCCTCGTTTACCTGCACACCATTTACTCTATTGTAGGAAGACATCACAGTCCATGGTTCTGCTTTACAAGCAATTTCAAAAGGTTTCAAATAGATTTCTCTTAACGTCTGCTCATCCACCTCTGCAGAAATCCAATAACGCTCTGTCTCCTGATTATTACAACAATAATGTTTCAGACAGGCTCCAATATGGCGTCCCTGCAAGGCGTGTATATAATGATACCCCACTACTCCGGCTAAAAGCGGATCCTCCGACACATACTCGAAATTTCGCCCACAAGTCGGCAAACGTTTGATACTGACGCCTGGTCCAAGCAATATATCGACTCCATGATCAATGCAATCGTCGGCAAGAGCTTCGGCATAACGCTCCACAAGGCCCATATCCCAGGTATGAGAAAGCATTTGCATAGAAGGGTACGCAATGGATGGTTCCGTATCTCCGTTCTCCCCGTGGTGACGCAGACCGATTGGTCCATCCGATAATTGGAAAGTATAAAGTTCCCCATTTGGAGAATAATTCGACCATCCATCTTTGCCCATATTTAATCTAATTTTTTCTTGTCTTGTACAATTTTTCATATCAACTTAATATCTCCAAAATTTTATCCGCTAAGGCTCGTTTATCTTCCGGATGAATCTGCGTATGTTCACAAACATCACTACTTGTCACCATCTGTACTAACGGGATCTCTTTTTTTGCCTCTTTCTGCGCTTTCTGAATAACACGCCAGCCTTCGTCGGAACGCTCATCAAGGTCGCAGATTTGTACAATGATAAAGGGCAAGGTTTCATTCTGCAAATCACGTCGCCAAAGTGAAACAAGTTTTTTCAATAACTGCAGATACACCGCCCCTTCCGCAAGGGAAGTATCACTCTCTCCTTGATACCAGATTGCCAATGACACTGTATACGGTGCAATCGGCAGAAAAGTCTTTTTATAACAAGCGGAATCCTGATTGAACTCCTGATACAGAGGATCTAAACTATCGGAATGGCGCTGCTCTATAGGAATATATACCTCAGGCGTTAAAACCTCTTTCGATAACCAACTCCGAATTACAGAAGCCCCCTGCACACATGTAATAATACCGACACACACTCCCTTTTTGCGCACAATGCCTTCCGCAACATGATAAGCAAGAGCGGAAAAGTCAGGGACGTTTTCCTTTGTTGCCAATAGCCAGCCCATTTCACTGCGAAGTCTGCCATGTCCCTCAATGTTATCGGAATAAAAATAACGAATGTTTTCGTTCGGCTTTACACTTTCATTTTCTCTTTCCAATCCAATTTCAAATTGCATATTCGATTGACCAGCACAAAGCACTACATCTCCAAACATAATGTTTTCAAAAGACTTCTCTTCTCCATCCAACACAACCTTCATATGATATGGACCGCCATAGTTTTTCGGTGGGAGTTCTATCAACCACTTTTCACTGTTTGACTGCTTGTGGTATATTTTTCCCGCAAATTCTATTTCTATATTTCCTTTTCCCGTTCCAAAAATACGAACCGGCATATTCGCCTGCAATACCATGCCGTCTGAGAATATCTGCGCTAACTTCATACGATTCCCCCTATTTTTCTATGATTGCCATCTGACCGGGTGCAAGCCACTCCTGGAAAGATCTCCCATTGAATGTGCCATATGCCTTATCCGAATCATTTGCCCCCTGCATATTGTTAACAATTACGAGAAAGTCACCATCCGGAGAAGAGAATTCACTTAAGATATAATTGTTGCCGTATTCGGACTTGAAATCCAATCCTGCAATATCCCCTTCCCTATATAGTGGCGTTCCACCATACGCAGTTTTGTAATGATATACCTTTTCGAGTTTTGCCTGTGCAAATCGGTTTGCATAAAACTTCATAAACAGATTGTTCTGTCTCGCCAAAATATCAAACATAGGCGTTCTACGATAAAAACAATCGAGAGGAGCATCGCGGTAGTTATCTTCAATCAAATCGCGAGAATAAATGAAAAACCACAACAACCCTTTCACCCCATATGCCACTGCTGTAGAAATCTGCCAACGAATATCGTTCTCCGTTGGCACACGATAAAACCAGTGTCCCACACAAAGTAACGTCGTCCATAAATCTGTTCCGCAACGCTCCGCAACATTTCGATATATGCGCAGATTATCAAAGTATAGATCCAATCCATATTCCTTATTCCGTATGTAACACTGTGTATAATTATCATAGCAGACCGGCGAAAGGCCGGAACGCTGCACCGCATCAACCAAAACATCCTCATAATCGTGTTTATCCTTCAACAGATAATCGGAAACAAATGGCTCGTCCGCCATCGGTAAGAAATTCAGAAAGGCTTTTGAACGCGCATCAATGATGCGAACTGCTTTAATCGCCTGTTCCAGCTCTTTGCGCGGAGGCTCATCTCCGACACTGAATGCATAAAACGCGGGATGTGCTCCAAAATCTGCCACGGCAGACTCTACCTCTTTTATGAAATATTCTTCTCCATTTTCCAAATTGCGCCACAAAGTTCTTTCATCACATATAATGACTTTAATACCATTTTTGTGCGCTTCGTCCAATTGCGCAAGCAATAGGCTCTTATCATCCCCGCGCAAGAAATTAGAACTCATTGCCAGATTCATTCCAAGCTCTTTCCAATCGCAGGCAGCCTGTGCTGCATCTAATCTTCCTGTTTCGGTATAATTCCAAAACCCCATTAAAAACTCTTTATTCATCATATGTGTTTCCTTTTTCCGTAAAATCATTCTTGTTTTTTGCCGGCATTTTGCCAAAGACAGCGAAATCAATCACGCCTATCTTCAGTCCATCCCCTTGTCCCACAATTTTTAATCTCACCTTAGAGCAAGTTTTTGTTTCAAACACCTGATAGTCAATATTTTTCTCAACATCATTTTCGCTCATGTCCAAAAGAAGGAACCATTCTCCCCCACGATATCCTTCGACTAGGTACTGTACCGGAGCCGGAACAATTCCTCTCTCATAATCCAACCCAAGCTCTCTCCAGAAAATACGACAGGCAGATACTTCAAACTCCCCGGTCAAATCACACTCCAAAGACTTTTGGGAATCCTCCTCCTTGGGAAGCCAAAAAGACAAATTATTCTCGTCTGTTGCATACACTGCATCCCTGCCCTCGGAATAACTTGATGCTATAGGACGAACTGCTCCCGTCAGGGAAACACAACCCGCATCGTTTCTTCCATGAACCGGATCTTCCAGGTATCCAGGAATGAACTGCGGGGTATCTGTCACACCATGTGGACAATACAATTCTCCGTTTTCATCTACTGCAACCAAATCCATCCCAATTCTGCGCTCATACTGATGAACATATGGACAGGCAATCGTATAAAATGCCCAAAGCGAGCCATTTGGTCCATGCTCTACACATCCGTGACCTGCACCGGAAATAATCCCCTCACGGTGAAATGTCAATGGGTTCTTCTTCTGACAAACAAACCCTGTCAGCGGATCCTCGTCTGAATAATACACTGCCATACAGTATGAAGCATCGCAGGTGTCCGGTGCGGCATAAATCATATAATATCTTCCGTCATGCTTTAAAAGATGAGGTCCCTCTACCCAACCAGAGCGAATATTCTGCCCATGTAAACCATGACGCTCCCACGGTTTTCTTTCCGGATCCATCTCGACAATCAAACTGGGGCCCCTCACAACCTGACACGGATTCTCTGAATCTAATTCGTAGCCAATGATTTTATGAATTTGATTTTCTTCATCGAAATCATAAGCATATAAATATATTCTTCCGTCATCGTCTGTAAAGATTGCCGGATCACAAGGAGTAAACAATTGCCCATTCAAATCAACAAATTCCCCTAATTCGACAAATGGTCCCACAGGACTATCCCCTACATACAATGGGCAAAACCATGATGTCAGTAAAAATTTTCCTTTCCACGGAGTAATACACGGACTGTATTTTGGACAATATGGCTCTGTTTTTATATGTTTCCAATTGTAAAAATCTTCACTTACCCAAGCCATTCCATAACTGGGATATAAATACCATTTCCCCTCCCAATAAAAAACAGTCGGATCACTAATGGAACGATATTCCGGAATCTCGACCGTCTCCGGTTTGTTTTCATGACTAAACATTCCTCTTTCATAACGATACCATTCATCCTTCCCTCTCGGAATCTCCGGAATCGCAAGAGGATTACAATATGTGTATTTCATTGCTACTTCTTTTTCTATTTTCACCATCTCTGAACTGCTAATGCCAATCACTCCTTCCTAAATTTAAAACACATCCTTGTCTGACTTATCTAAAATTGCATTTTTATACATTGCAGGTGACACACCCACCTTTTTTTTAAATACTTTTCCGAAATAAAGTGGATCTGAATATCCCACTCTTTTTGCTACTTCTTTTACCTGTATACCTTGTACCAAAAGTATTTTTGCCTCTTCTATTCGTATCTGTTGCAAATATGCAAATGGGGTAACACCTGTCTCCTTTTTAAATATTTTCTGAAAAAAATTCGGAGAAAATCCAAGCTCTAATGCTTTTTTATTAACATCAATGTTCTGAGAATAATTCTCTATAACATATTCAACAAATTTATTTATTTCTGTACTATAGCGCCTTTCTTCTTCCATTTCCTCCATTTGCAGTAATCTTGATAAGATTTCCAACAGGTACGCTTTCAAAAGCATTCGGTCCTCTACTGTCAGGGGTTGGTACATACTGGAAATATCCTTCTCGTACATTTTCTGCAAAATTTCCAGAAATACATTAATATTTTTCACTTTCAAAAGAACAGGAGATGTAAACACTCCCTCATTATCATCTTTTACCATGTAGCGCGGATTTTCATTCATTTTTACAATCCCCGCGTGACAAGAATTGAGATACATATCCTGCATTCGCCAATTTGCTCGTTCTGCGCTGTAAAACAGATCAAAATTAACAACAAAATATTTTGCTGCATGTCTCTCCTTTATAAACTCTTTGTGTAAAATAAAGGGAGGCATAATAAGAACTTCGCCTACTCTTAAAGTGACTTCTTGTCTCTCATAAAAAAAATTCAGTTCTCCTTCCAGCATAACGATCATAGCGTAATCATACAATTCTCTCAATGGTACATGATGATTTTCCCACGTGGTGTTTATCTTATTTACCTTTCTGACAAATGGATTCACACGCATTAGGTCAATATCCGAATTCGCCAAGTATTGCTTCAGTATTCTCATTTACTTACCTTTTTTCTACAAATATATTTTTATGAAAGCTGCTACACTTCCGGGTCCTTCGGAACTGTAGCAGCTCTTACTATTTTACTTTGTAAATCGCAAATTTTTGAAATACGCAACTGCGCCCGGCTGGAATCCTAGAGATAACTCACTGGCGTTAGTTGCACTGAATGAAAACGTGTACCATTGCCCGCTGGTTACATTCTGCACACTGTTTCCATTTGCATCTTTCACAGTCAGATAAGTCCATAGATTCGCATCCCCAGCATTGTGTCCATAAGTAGACCACCAACATGGTGTCGCACAAATCGGGATAAGCGCGTGACCACCTGTAAAGTACACCTGGAATTCCACTCTGTCCCATTCATAATCATAGAATAGCCCGGTCTTTTTTGCACA
>ONED01000081.1 GCA_900316755.1 uncultured Eubacteriales bacterium | reverse complement strand
CTCCAGATACTCCATCACTGCCCTTGGGTAAACCGCTGTAAATGACGGAATATTGACAAAACATTTCCCCGGCGCACACATCTCCAACAAGCCGTCCGGTCGCAGGCTTTTTGCCATCAAAAGAAGGTTTGCCCGCGGAAACTCAAAGCCCTCAAAAACTTCATATCCACACAACATCTGATTGCGGCTGTCCATCATATAGAATGACTGCTCCCTCCAAGGACAGTCTTCATAATGCTCGTGCATACACAAATGCAGTGTCTTGATTCCAATCTCCCGGATTTTCTGATGGAAACGATCCTTCATCTGCTTTTGCTTTACAACGACCGGGTACTCCACCGGCCGGACGCCTGCATAGTGAAGCGTTCCTGTCCTGCTGTAAATATGAAACTGCAAATACCGCAATCCCATTCTGTGGAATGGATTGAAATAGTCATTGCGTCCGCCCTTTGCAACATAGCGGAAGCAGAACGCTCTTCCATCCACTGCACTTCTCACCCGCAAATCATCCAGATGTTCCCCAAAGGAGATCAACACTTCTGTCCCCTCCGGAAGAGAGAGAGAAAAGTCAAGAAATCCTGCCATCTCATCACCCAGATCAAAAACAAAATAGACACCATCCCCTGCTTTTTCCTCGTCCACCTTCCAGGAAAGCTCAGAAGAAGGTTGTCTGTAGTCCTTCAAGGGATTTGCTGAAATGATTGGTTTTTTGATAACGCCCTCAAACAGTTTCTCGTATTCCAGGAAAGATAAATACGCTGACTGCATCCGCACTGCTTTGGGTGCTGTCTTATCCACATCCAGAAGCACCCCCTGAGAAAAGAGGTTTCCTTCGCAAAGTGGCAGCAAATCCAGCTTATGAATCGGTCTCGGATATAGATGTTTCTCTTTATTTGCGGCCACAGCCGGAAGAAATTCGATTTCTTTCGAACGCGCATCATATTCAAAATTATAAGAGAGCTGAGAGTTAATTCCCTCACATAAATTCACGTAGTGGTGATCTTCCCCTGCCAAAACCCCGGATTTACTCTGGGTCAGAACACCCTGCTTTGTGACCACTTCATAGATGACACCCGGAATGGCCGGACGCTCCGTAAAAAACTCTGTTCCACAGACGTACTGCAGGATTTCCAGTTCGTTTTCTCCCTCTTTCAAAAAATCCGTGATATGTAAAGTATCATATACCTGATATTCCTCATAATCTGCATACTGACCGCAGTCCACAAACTTCTTATTTACATACAACGCATATTTGGAATGCGCTGCAATATGAACCGTTGTCGTTTCCACCGGATTTACACAGAACGTATCTCTATAAACAAAGTACCGGTCTTTTATTTCCCCATCGCAGTCTGCAAATATCCACTCCGCTGTTCCCAATACTGCCACTTCTTTTTCCTCCCTGTTTCATCCTTTCACTTCACATGTTTTCAGAAATTCCTTAAACCACCAGTACACGCCAAAGGTCCAGCCCATCATAGCCGGCATCTCATATTCATTTACCGCCTCAATATTTCCCTTTACCATGTTGTACTTTTCCCACATGTGTCCGGTCTTTTCATAACACCGCTCTACGGTAGCCACAAATTTCTTTGCAATCCTTTTTGCATCCTCACGATAACCGTAGCGGAGAAGACCGCCGGCCACCATCAGCTGCATCGGCGCCCAACCATTGGGATAATCCCACTGGTACGTTCCGGGTGTCTCATTCTTTTCACATGTCAAGATTCCGTATTCTGTCTCCAGACGAGGAAGGGCATTTCTTGCCGCCTCCGCTTCGTTCTGCGTTGCCATGCCGCAATATAACGGATAGAAGGACGCTGCACTGAAAATCGTTGTCTGCCTGTGCGTTGGCAAATGATAATCCATGAATAAACCTTCTTCATTCTTCAAATACCGGCGGCACAGTCCGGCACGCCTTTTAGCACGCTCCTTCCACGCAGCTGCTTCTTCCGGTTTTCCTAGTTCTCCTGCAAAAAACGCCAGATTTTCTTCTAACGCAAACAAAAGACTATTCAAATCAGCCGGTGTATACTCAAAGGTGCTTCCGCCCATGCGCGGATTCAAATCCCATCCGCTTTCTCCGGAAGAAATCAGCCCCCTTGCGGTCTCCACTTCACTCTTTCCTTCGTCAATGCCGGTTCGATTCCGCAAAAGATCTGCAAATATAGGATGCATTTCCTCCGGCATCGCCATCCAGTCATAGCGGTTCAGACCAATCTCGCTTCCTCTCTGCTCCGTCCAAAAAAGATGTTCCTTCACCAATGCTTCATAGACACCTTCCAGCCACTCTGTATCCGGATTTTTCTCATAGACCTCCCGCGCCATCATAGACAAAAACGGCGGCTGGGAATTATATAAATAATTGGTGCGGTTCCCATTTAGTACAAATCCATATTTCTGAATCATATAGCACAGGTTATCCACATGATTCTGTGCCTGTTTTACATTTCCCTGTAATAACAGTCCTTTGTTTGTAAAATAAGTATCCCAGTAGTACATTTCCTGAAACAATCCGGATGCACTGGGTACCATATACGGATAGGGCAGTCCAATCAACGAATCCTTGTCCTCCTTATTCTCCCGCAGACAACGCGGAAGATTTTCACTGATATATTCTTGAATATGCATTGGCTTTGTCATTTTCCATAACCTCACTGCTCGTATAAAGTTCATCTCCGTAATAGACCACTGCCATT
>ONED01000026.1 GCA_900316755.1 uncultured Eubacteriales bacterium | reverse complement strand
TCTACACGAACGCCAATATCCACACGGTTAGACTTTGTTGGAATCTCAAGTTCCCTGCAGACACGCTCCATCCATTTGCTTCCGCTTCGACCTACGGAAATAATACACTTATCGCAAACGTAAGATTCATTTTTACACTTGATTTCGTAGCCATCATTTGCAATCGCTACCGACTCCACAGGCGTGTCAAAAAAGAACTCTATCTTATCCTGCAAATCGGCGTAAAGATTCTCCAGAACCACATAGTTGATGTCCGTGCCCAGATGACGGACAGAAGCATCCAAAAGATGCAAATCATACCGGATACACTCTTTCTTAAACTTTGTTCCCGCAGTCGAAAAAAGTTTGGTTCCCTCACCGCCATACCGCATATTGATTTCATCCACATAGCGCATCAAATTCAATGCTTGTCTCTTTCCAATGTATTCGTGAAGAGTCCCGCCAAAATCATTGGTAATATTGTATTTCCCATCTGAAAATGCTCCCGCGCCGCCAAAACCGCTCATAATAGAACAGCTCTTACATCCGATGCAGGATTTTACCTTTTCTCCATCAATCGGGCATTTTCGTTTGTTCAAAGCATGACCGGCCTCAAACACTGCAATTTTTAGCTTTGGCTCTTTATGAATCAATTCATATGCAGAGAAAATACCGCCCGGTCCTGCTCCAATAATAATTACATCATACTTCATTAAACGAACCTCCTAATCATTCGTCAAGTCTCCATTTCCTGAGATTGAAATAACCTCCCCTAAATAAGTAGGCTCCGGTTTTAACATAGTTGTCCCAAAATCCTTTACGCGTGCAAGTATTTCCCTAAAATCACGCATGGACTGTCCCGCATAGGTTTGTCCGTCAGCAGCCACCCCATATGCCTCCAAGCCCAGTCCTTCCGCGATATAAAGAGCACGGTACAAATGATATTCCTGCGTAACGATCACAATCCGCTTTGCATCAAATACCTCTTTTGCACGACACAGGCTTTCATAAGTAGAAAAACCGGCATGGTCCATAAATATATCCTCCGATGCTATCCCGGAATCTACAGCATACTGCTTCATCGTTCCAACTTCATCATATTGCCGGCTGCCATGATCCCCACTCATCAAAAGTTTGGGAGCCACATCTGCATAATACAGCTCCACCCCCTTATTTAACCTGTCCCGCAGCATCAGACTTGGTGTCCCATTCTCCTTTACCTGACAACCCAACACCAAGATGCAATCGATTTGTTCCAATCCGGCTACTTCTTCTACGCTATTTATTTTATACGAAACAGTTCTTTTCACATATGCGTTAATTCCAAATATGCCAATCACTCCAATGATTCCGACCAACAGGCAAATAAAAATTGCTGTTTTTAACACCTTTCTTCTTCGCATACCAAGTCTCCCCATTTTACACCCCGTCACACACTTTGCAATTTATTGTACCATTCTCCCCGAACTTTAGCAAGTCATCCCGGCATTTCTCTTCCCCAGAATAAATTTCCATATTCTGTCCATACTATTCTTACATCAAAATATAGGAGGATTTACCATGCAAAAATATCTCTGTGAACCATGTGGTTACATTTACGACCCAGAAGTCGGAGACCCTGACGGCGGCATTGCTCCGGGAACTGCCTTTGAAGATATTCCGGATGACTGGGTCTGCCCCATCTGTTTTCTCGGAAAAGATGTCTTCGTACCAATGGATTAGCCAATTGGGGACGTGGTAATAGCAAAATCGGTCCCCCTGAGCCCTCGGTAGCGGTGTGTGTGCCGGCTGCCTCAGGCTCAGGGAGACCGATTCGCTATTACCACGTCCCCAGTTCCTTTTAAAACCGTATTTCCATCCTGGTCCCTTTGCCAAGCGTACTCTCCACATGAATCTCCGCATGATGATAAATTGCTCCGTGCTTCACGATAGAAAGTCCGAGTCCGGTTCCCCCGGTCGCCTTGGAATGACTTTTATCCACGCGGTAGAACCGCTCAAAAATCCGTTCTTTCTGGTCCTCCGGAATCCCGATTCCCGTATCTTCTACGATAATCTTTGGTCCCCGAAGTGTGTTTCCCACCCAGATTTTCACTCTGCCGCCGTCTACATTATATTTCACCGCATTCTCACAGACATTATAAATCATCTCGTCCAAAATCTGCCGGACACCGTTATATAGGACCTTTTCACCTGTCAATTCCAGATGAACGTCTTTTTGCTCTGCCTGAAATGCCAGTCTGTTGCAAATCTCACGACACATATCAAACAAATCAACGTCTTCTCTCTCCATATCAACATCCTGTTCATCCAGCTTGGAAAGCTTCATAATGTCCTCAATCAGCACAATCAGGCGGCTTGCTTCTTTATAAATAATCTCCGAGAAGCGGGTCATATCTTCCGGTTTCGCAATCCCACTCTTCATAATCTCCGCATACCCGGAAATCGAGGTGAGCGGCGTCTTCAGCTCATGGGAGACATTTGCCGAAAATTCCTTTCTCATATCGGCAACCTCTTCTTTTGCCTTATTCTGAGATTCCATATTCTGAAGAAGCGGAGTCAGCTCTTCATATACGGAATTCTCAAGCGGGTGTTCCAAATCCAGCTCATTGATTGGGCGAATGAGTCTCGCTGTCTGCCACTTCGCCAAAAAATAGGCAAGCACAATCATTATTAATGCAGTCAATACCATAAAAGGCAATGCACCAAGTACAATCGGAATCAGATAATCCAGCGTCTTTGACGCACGTAAGACCATACCTTCCTCCAGTCGGACTGCATAATAGTAGGTTCGCTTTCCCACTGTCTCGGAACTGCGAAGAGCCTCTCCGCTTCCACTTTCCAGTGCTTCCCGGATTTCCTTTCTGCCGGCATGGTTTTGAAACGTGTACTCATCCTCCTGTGAATCGTACAACACTTCCCCCTCTTCACTAATCAGAGTCAATCTGGTATCGACAGCGGCTGCATCCATTTCATCCAGATAGGAAGTCCCCGAAATATGGATGGCAGCTACAATGTATTCTACCTCCTGCTTCACTTCCTTCTTCATCTGATTTAGGGAGTAAACGTAAAACACAATCTCCAGCATCACAAACGAAGAAATCACCGCTGCGCAGATTAAGAGAAGCATACTTTTTTGAATTTTAGCTCTCATGAGTGCCTCCCAAACGATAGCCTACCCCGCGCACAGTCTGAATCATCTCTCCTGCACTTCCCAGTTTCTGGCGAAGGCTCCGCACATGTACATCAAGCGTTCTCGTTTCCCCTTCAAACTCATATCCCCAGACCTCTTCTAAGAGACGATTCCGGGTGAGGACAATATCCGGGTTCTGCAAAAGGCGCTTCAGCAGTTCAAACTCTTTCAGAGTCAATATCACCGTGCTGCCGTCCACGAGCACCTCATGTTTTTTCAAATCCAACCGGATACTTCCTACCTGATACACTTCTGCCTTGCCATCTGCCTTCGTCCTGCGAAGCACTGCCTTAATCCGGGATACCAGCTCCATCATTCCGAACGGCTTCGCGACGTAATCATCCGCACCGGCATCCAACCCCTTGACCACATCATATTCTGCTCCTTTTGCGGTCATCATAATCACCGGAATGTCTTTCGTCTTTGACGATGTCTTTAATTTTTTTAAAATGGATATTCCATCTTCCCCCGGCAGCATAATATCAAGCAGAATAAGCTCTGGCGTATCTTCCGCCAAAGCTTTCCAAAATGCTGCTCCGTCTTCAAAACCGCAGGCTTTCATTCCTGTCGTACCTAGCGTATAAATCACAAGTTCACGAATATTCGTGTCATCTTCCACACAAAAAATCATTCTGGATTCTCCTTTGCTGTTTTTACAATGCAGCATAGTCTTTATGAACACCGGTAATGGAAAATTCAACCCATTCGGCAATGTTCGTTGCATGGTCGCCAATGCGTTCCAGATACTTGGTAATCATCATGATATCAATGGCTCTCTCACCCTGTTTTCCGTGATCCTCCGCAATAATCTTGACCAGCTTATGTTTCACCTTATCAAATAACTGGTCCACTTCATCATCTGCATCCATCACCTTCCGAGCCAGCGCCAAATCCTTGTTGACATAAGCAAGAACACTGTCATGCACCATCCGGCTGGTAGCCTCTGCCATTTCCGAAATTCCCTTGATATCACTTACCTCCGACATTCCGGCAGAAATAATAATCTCTGCAATATCCGAAGTCTGGTCACCGATTCGCTCCATATCGGTAATCATTTTCAATGCTGCTGAAATCTGTCTCAAATCTCTGGCTACCGGTTGTTGCTGCAGGAGCAGTTTAAGGCACAGGGATTCTATTTCTTTTTCCATCTGGTCGATTTCTTCATCTTCCCGGATGACCAGCCCTGCCAGCTCCAAATCACCATTCTTAAGTGCTTCCGTTGCATTTGCAATCGCCTTTTCACAAAGGCTCCCCATCGCAGTCAGCTCTGTACTTAAAGTTTGAAGCTGCCTGTCAAATCGATTTCTCATGTTATCCGAACCTCCCTGTTATATAATCCTCGGTGCGTTTGTCCGATGGAATGGAAAATAATTTTTCCGTCTCATTATACTCGATGACCTCGCCCAGTAAGAAAAATGCGGTATTGTCGGATACTCTGACTGCCTGCTGCATATTGTGTGTAACCATGACAATAGTATAATCTTTTTTGAGCTCCATCGCAAGGTCTTCTATTTTAGAAGTGGAAATCGGGTCCAACGCCGAAGTCGGCTCATCCATCAAAAGCACCTCCGGCTGTACGGCCAGAGCACGTGCAATACAAAGTCTCTGCTGCTGCCCGCCTGACATTCCAAGCGCACTCTTTTTAAGCCTGTCCTTGCATTCGTCCCAAATTGCCGCATTCCGCAGGGATTCTTCCACAATCTCGTCCAGCTTCGATTTCGAGTGGATTCCGTGTGTGCGGGGACCAAAGGCAACATTATCATAAATACTCATCGGAAACGGATTGGGTTTTTGAAACACCATTCCGACCCGCTTCCGCAGAAGATTTACATCCATATTTCCATAAATATCTTCCCCATCAAGCAGAAGCTCTCCGGTAATCTTACAGCCTTCCACCAAATCATTCATTCGGTTTAAGGACTTTAACAGGGTAGATTTTCCACAGCCGCTCGGCCCGATAAATGCCGTAATTTTATTTTCTTCAATGTTCAGATTCACATCTTTTAACGCCTGAAAATCTCCGTAAAACAGATTCATATTCTTAATACTAATTTTCTCCATTTCCATTTCCTTTCGCCAATTTCTTTGCCACAAAGCTTGACAGCGCATTCAGCCCAATTACCAGAATCAGCAAAATGACCGCCGTTGCGTAGGCCTGATCCATATACAGTGCTTCATTCGCAAGAAGATACATATGCACCGCCAACGTTCTTCCCGATTCCAGCATCTGCTCCGCTATTTCCGGAACTGTACCTGCCGTATAAATCAGGGCTGCCGTCTCACCGACCACTCTTCCGATTGCCAGAATGACTCCCGCAAGGATACCCGGAACAGCAGAAGGCAGTACAATCCGGAAAACCGTTCGCAGTTTCCCGGCACCAAGGCCGAAGCTTCCCTCCCGGTAGCTGTCCGGCACGGATTTTAGCGCCTCTTCCGTTGTCCTCATAATAGACGGGAGCACCATGATGGCAAGCGTAAAGGCACCCGCCAGAATAGACTGCCTCCATTTTAAGGCATTCACAAAAAACAACATTCCAAAAAGACCGTACACGATGGACGGAATTCCTGCCAGCGTCTCCGTGGTAATCCGGATGACTCCCACAAACTTATTTCCTCTTTTTGCATACTCCACAAGGTAAATCGCGGAGAAAACACCGATGGGAACCGCAATCAAAAGAACCAGTACTGTGATAATCACCGTATTTATAAACGCCGGCATCAGCGACTGGTTGTCTGTGTTGTATTGAAAAGCAAACAAGTTCGGCTTGATATGGGGAACCCCCTTCACTAAAATATATCCAATCAGAAAAAACAACACCAGAAACGTCAAAAATGTCGCCAAAAAAACCAGCCCTTTCAAAATTTTTGACCCTATGCATTTCGGACCTGATTTCGCTCTCTTATGCATGCTCTCCCCTCCTTTTCAGCAAAGATACGGAAAGATTGATGAGCAAAACAAACACAAACAACACAACAGCCGTCGCAATCAGTGTCTCTCTGTGCAAACCCTCTGCATACCCCATTTCCATAACAATATTCGTCGTAAGGGTTCTGACCCCTTTCAAAATGCTGTCCGGTATACGCGGCTGGTTGCCCGCAACCATAATCACTGCCATGGTCTCGCCGACAGCTCGCCCGATACCCAGCACAATTCCGGCTACCACGCCCGACTTTGCCGCCGGAAGCACCACTGCAAACACACTTCTCTCGTGTGTCGCTCCAAGTGCCAGTGCACCCTCGTAATAAACCGATGGTACGGCGCGGATTGCCGACTCCGTTACCCCGATAATCGTCGGCAGAATCATGATTCCAAGGAGAACCGACGCAGTCAGGATACTGCTCCCCTTAGATGCACTTTGAATCACACCCACTGCCTTCAGCCACCGGCTAAACTCGCGCACCATGGGCACTAATACCACAATTCCAAAAAATCCGTAGATAACGGATGGAATGCCGGCAAGCAGCTCCGTTGCCGATTTGAGTACCGGATAAATCCTCTTCGGGCAGTATTTTGCCATAAATACAGAGGTCAGAATCCCGATTGGCACGCCGACTAAAATCGCTCCTGCCGTCACATAGATGCTTCCCACAATCATAGGGAAAATTCCGTAAATATTATTGGAAGGTTTCCACTTTTCTCCGGTCAAAAAAGAGACAAAACCAACTTCTTTCATTGCAGGAACTCCATTTGCAAACAAAAACACACAAATGAGAGCTACCGCCAGCACCGAAGCACAGGCGGCAATGAAGAACACTCCCTGCATGAATCTTTCTTTCCATGCTTTTTTCATATAATTTCTTTCCTCGTATCTTATTTCACGATTTCATCCCATGTAAGAACATCACCCACATAGATATTCTTCACTTGTTCTGCCGTAATGTCATCCAGCGGATTTACTTTGTTCACGACAACTGCGATTCCGTCTGTTGCAATGACCGTTGCCTTCAGCCCTTTTTCAATCTCTGCATCCTTTAATTCTCTGGAAGCCATACCGATATCACAGGTACCCTCTGCTGTCATAGACATTCCCGTAGAAGAGTCGTTGGTCTGGATTTCGATTTCTGCTCCGGTATTAACTTTCAGATAAGCCTCTTTCAATTTCTCCATAACCGGTGATACAGATGAAGAACCTGCAACCACAATTTTTCCTGACGGTTTGCTTCCTGCATAAGCCTTCGGATTATCCAGTGCAATATAACCGTTTTCGGAAATCACTTCCTGACCCTCTTTGCTTAAAATATAGTCGATAAAATCCTGCGCTACTTCACTGATGTCACCCTTCGTCGCAATATTGAACGGTCTTGCCACTTTATATGTACCTGCTTTGATGTTTGCCTCTGTTGCCTCTGCACCATCTACCTTCAATGCCTTTACTGTGTCATTCAGAGAACCAAGTGATACATAACCGATTGCATATTCATCACCGGCTACGGTTGACATCATAACAGAAGTGCTGTTTGTAAAGTTTGCCTCGTCTGTCGTGTAATCCACTTTTTCACCATTTTCATCTTTTTGCTCGATTCCAAATAACTCAATAAATGCGCCTCTGGTTCCGGAACCTTCCTCTCTGGAAACGACCGTAATGTCATTTCCATCCCCATTGCTGCCACATCCTGCTACCATACTCATCGTCATAACGACTGCTGCGGTCAGTGCTAAAACCTTTTTCAATTTCATGTTTCATTTCCTCCTTAGAAAATCCTTATTTATTTTCTTCACAGTTCCTATCATATTCCTCCAATGTAAAATCCAAAATCATGCTTCTGTTAAATGTAGGTAAAATAAAAGAACCGACATTCTAACCACATTTTGGTCAGGTGACGGTTCTTTTTTGTCTACGCACTGTGTTCCAGTACTTCTTCTGCAATGTTTCTCGCATGGTCGGAAATACGTTCCAGACAGACGAGCATATCCAAAAATACAATACCTGCTTCCGTATTACACTGATTATTGGTAAGCCGTTTGATATGTTTTGACCGAAGCTGAATCTCCATATCATCTGCTTTCGTTTCTTTCTCCACTACCTTAAGTGCTTTCTCACGGTCTCCTTCGATAAAGGACTCTATCGCGTAATTGTAACTATCAAAGCATACCTCTATCATCTCTTTCAATTCTGCCTGTCCCATATCTGAGAAATGTAATTTCTTTTCAGCCAATTCCTCTGCGTATTCGGAAATATTTTCACAGTAATCGCTGATACGTTCAATGTCATTTACGATCTGAAGCAGCCTCGCAGCCTGTGTATGTTCTTTTTCGCTGATCTGCAGACTCGTAATCTTAATCGCATACTCGGTCACACCGGAACAGAGAGTGTCCACAAGGCTTTCGTCCTCTTTCAGTTTCATAATGTCTTCCGGATTTAGTGTAAAAAGCACATCCTTTGCGGATACCAGCGTACCTTTTACGACTTCTCCCATACGACCCACTTCTGAAATCGTAGCCTGCAGTGCAATGGAAGGCGTCTGAAGCATTCTGTCATCCAGAGATACGGTACCCGCTTTGGGCGTTTCATCGTGTACTCTGCCGATTTTCTTGGCAAGCTTGATAATCCAGTCAGATATCGGGAAAAGCAAAACCGTTGTCGTAATATTAAAAATCGTATGCACGGTACTAATCTGCGTCTGCGTGATAGAACCATGACTCCATGCCGGATTTACAATCGTAAAGAACGCAATCGCAATTACACTGAAAATGACTGTACCGATAATGTTGAAAAGCAGGTGCATAAGGGCTGCTGTCTTTGCATTTTTCTTTGTTCCCATACTGGACAGCATCGCAGTCACACAAGTACCGATATTCTGTCCCATGATAATGTAAATAGCAGCGTTGAAAGGTACCAGCCCTGCTGCCGCAAGACTCTGTAAAATACCCACAGATGCAGAAGAACTCTGGATAATCGCTGTTACTCCGGCACCCACAAGGATTCCAAGAAACGGATTTCCGCCCAGTTTCACGAAGAGATTACAGAATGCCTCTACGTCTTTTAAGGGGCTGACTGCACTTGACATACTGGAAATACCCACAAACAAGAGTCCAAATCCCACAATAATGCTTGACATATCTTTAGAGGATTTTCGTTTCCCGGTCAACATGACAACGACACCAAGAATAATGGCAATCGGTGCCAGCTTCGTGGGGTTTAAAAATTCTGCCCATTCGGCACTGGATACAAGCCAGCCGGTAATGGTGGTACCGACGTTGGCTCCCATGATAACCCCCATCGCCTGTGTCAGGTTCATGATACCGGCGTTTACAAAACCGACCACCATGACAGTCGTTGCAGAGGAACTCTGTATCACGGCTGTGATAAATGCTCCTAACAATACTCCCAGAAACTTATTTCTGGTCAATGCTTCCAAAAGCTTTTTCATCTTATTGCCGGCTGCATTTTCAAGACCGGAAGCCATAATCTGCATACCGTAGATAAACATTCCCAGGCCACCGACAAAAGGGATAATGATGCTGGCGTAGTCCATTGGTTTTTCCTCCTGTTTTTCAAAAAATAAACTAACCCAATCCACTTAACCATAACATCATATCCCTGATAAGACAATCTTTTTCGAAAATTTTACATAGATTTAACATTACTTTTTCATCTTCGGATTGAAGATGAGAGATGCAAGATACGAAAAAACCAAAGCGGCTGAGATACCTACCGCGCTGGCTTTCAAGCCACCCATGAAGATGCCGATAAACCCTTCCTGTTCAATGGCTTTTTTTACCCCTTTCCACAAGAGATTTCCGAACCCGAGGAGCGGAACACTGGCTCCGGCACCTGCAAATTTCAGAATCGGTTCATAAATGTTTAAGAATCCCAGCACCGAACCGGTACATACTAACAGTACCATGATTCTTCCGGGCATCAGCTTGGTTCGGTCCAATAAAATCTGGGAAAGTGCGCAGATAAGCCCTCCTACCCAAAATGCATTTACATAATCCATAATAGCCTCCTAACAGTGTTCCAGCACGATACCGTGTGCAATTCCCGGAACACTTTCTCCTTCATTATAGCTGACGGTGGACATGAGAGCCCCCGTCGGCACGAACAATACCCGTTTCCATTCGCCGGTTGTAAGCTTTGGAAGAATATAGGATGACAGCGTCACGGCAGCACATCCGCATCCGCTTCCTCCGGCATTGGTATCCTGTGTCTGCTGGTCAAAAATAATCATTCCGCAGTCCACGTGATTCGGTTTGATATCTTTTCCGTTCCTGCGCATCAAATCAAACAGAATACTCTGCCCCACGTACCCCAAATCTCCCGTGAAAATACGGTCGTAGTCGGATTCCTTCCGCTCAAAATCCTTCAGATTCTGTAAAATGGTATCACATGCTGCCGGAGCCATACAGGCTCCCATATTCTGAGAGTCCTTGAGACCATAATCTACGATTTTCCCGACGGTAATTCCGGTAATCCGGACATGACTTTTTTCCGTTCCTACCAGAAAAGCCCCGCTTCCGGTCACCGTCCATTGGGAAGATAAAGGGCGCTGGTTCGCATACCCCAGCGGAAAACGGAATTCTTTTTCCGCACTTCCAAAGTGGCTTGATGTGACTGCAAGCATATACTCGCCGTAACCAGCTGCTACGCTCATGGAGGCAAGCGCCAGTGCTTCTCCGGATGTAGAGCAGGCACCATAAAGACCAAACATAGGAATCTGCAGTTCTTCCACTCCCATGGAGGTGGCAATGCCCTGTCTAAGCAGGTCTCCGCCATACAGATACCGTACCTTTTCCGGCCCGATTCCTGCTTTTTGCAGTGCAATGATGCAGGCTTTTTTTTGCATTTTACTTTCTGCGGCTTCCCATGTATTTTCTCCGAACAAATCGTCTTCGTCCATGTGGTCAAAAAGCGCGCCCAAAGGACCGTCAGCTTCTTTTTTGCCCACAATCGAACCGCTGCTGACAACATATGGAGCATGTTCAAATTGTATACTTTGACTTCCTTTTATCATTTTCATCACCTCGGGATTAGTCTGTACAAAATGATATTCTTTTATACAAATATTTCCGAAGATGTGGTATGATAGGAATAAATCGTGGAAACCATAGAAAAAATGACCGGAGGTACAATGGAATGGAGTTATTTCTGCAAAACATAGAATCAATGCTTACATACATCGTGGAAGTCTGTACGATTCTTTTAGAGCTTTTTGGAGTGATTGTCTTAGTGTTTACTGCCATCAAGAGTTTTATTCTCTGGATTCGGCATGACAGCAAATTAAGACTGGAGCTGGCACAGGGGATTGCGCTCTCATTGGAATTTAAAATGGGAAGTGAAGTGCTTCGTACCGTTGTCGTGAGGCAATGGGCAGAGCTTGGAATCCTGGGGGCAGTTATTTTCCTGCGAGGATTATTGACCTTCCTAATCCATTGGGAAATCAGACATGAAAAAGAAGATTTGGAAAAGGGGATGAAAGAATGAAACCAATAAAAAAGTGGCTAAACCGTATTTTTATTGAGGGGCTGACGGGAATGGCACAGGGGTTGTTTGCAACTTTGATTGTCGGAACCATCATTCAACAGGTGGGGACGCTGATTGGCGGAACTGCCGGGGATATGATTTTTCTTATTGGAAAGGCGGCTGCAGCACTGACAGGAGCCGGTATCGGTGTAGGTGTTGCGTATCGTTTTAAAGAGAGCCCGCTGGTGGTAGTGTCTGCGGCGATTGCAGGTATGGTTGGCGCATTTGCAAGTAAACTTCTGGCAGGAACCGTTTTGGTGGAGGGAGCCGTCGTGCTCGCCGGACCGGGAGAACCACTGGGTGCTTTTTTAGCTGCTTATGCGGGCATTGAGATTGGACATTTTGTGTCAGGAAAGACAAAGGTGGATATTTTGGTGACACCACTTGCGACCATTGGGACCGGTTCGGTGGTTGGCCTCATTTTGGGACCGCCGATTTCCGAATTTATGACAGCACTCGGGCAGCTCATTAACTGGGGAACGGAGCAGCAGCCGTTTCTTATGGGAATCGTTGTGTCTGTACTCATGGGAATGATTTTAACACTTCCGATAAGTTCGGCTGCACTTGGCGTGATTTTGAATCTTTCCGGATTGGCAGCGGGAGCTGCAACGGTGGGATGCTGCTGCAACATGGTAGGGTTTGCGGTGGCAAGCTACAGAGAAAATAAAATCGGTGGTCTGGTAGCACAGGGAATCGGAACTTCTATGCTCCAAGTACCGAATATTGTGCGGAAGCCGATTATCTGGCTTCCGGCGATTCTGTCAAGTGCGATACTGGGTCCGATTGGGACGATGGTATTCCATATGACAAATAATGCGACAGGCTCCGGTATGGGGACAGCAGGTCTTGTAGGGCAGATTATGACATGGCAGACGATGACAGCATCAGAGACACCGGAGGTGGTGCTTGTGAAGATTCTTTTGATTCAGATTCTTTTGCCGGCGGTGATGACACTTTTGATTTCGGAATTTATGAGAAAGAAAAAATGGATTGCATTCGGGGATATGAAATTAGAATTATAAAATCTTAAAATTCAGTGAATTCTATGACACTCCCTCTGCAGTGTGTTATAATACTCATTAATAGAAAATAACCCGGGAAGGGATGGGAGAATTGCTGATGCAGGACGCGATTAGAAATTATGAAGATGTTGACAGCTGGAAGACGTGTATGTTTCTGTACAATTCAGCGCTGAAAGAGGTTGGCACAAAGCTTGAGATTTTAAATGATGAATTTCATCATGTACATCAATATAATCCGATTGAACATATCAAGACGAGGATTAAGACACCGGAAAGTATCGTAAAGAAGCTGAAACGATATGGCTATGAGACATCGATTGAAAATATGGTGAAATATGTGAATGATATTGCGGGGGTACGCTTGATTTGTTCGTTTACTTCCGATATTTACCGATTGGCAGAGATGATCGGAAACCAGAGCGACCTTCGGGTGCTCTCCATTAAGGATTACATAAAACATCCGAAGGAAAGCGGCTATAAAAGCTATCACATGTTGGTGACGGTGCCGATTTTCTTATCGGACAGCGTGGTGGAGACCAAGGTGGAGATTCAGATTCGCACGATTGCCATGGATTTCTGGGCGAGTCTGGAGCATAAGATTTACTATAAATTTGAAGGAAATGCACCGGAGTACATCAGCGAAGAGCTGCGGGAGTGTGCTGACATGATTTCTGCACTGGACGATAAGATGCTTTCCCTGAATGAGACGATTCAGCGATTGACAAAGAGTGAGCAAAAAAATGAAGTAGAAGAAAAAAGGATAGAGTATTTCACCTAGAGGGGAGTTACACGTGAACGGGAAAAAGAAAAAGATTATTTTTGGAGTAAGCCTTATCCTTCTTTTGGCAGGGCTGGTGTGTTTGATTGTCTACTTTGTGAAAAAGAAGGAAAATCATCAGATTTATGACGACATACAAAAAGAAAATGAGGTATCGGAAGTACCCGAGGAGCCGGTGGAAGAAAAGGAACCGGTTGTGATTCCGATTGATTTTGCATCTTTAAAGGAAACAAATCCGGACATTTATGCATGGATTGATATTGAGGATACGAATATTCATTATCCGATTGTGCAGAGCGCGACGGATGACACCTATTATCTGGAACATACGATTGAAGGTGTGAAGGGGTATCCGGGTTCCATTTATACAGAAAGGGCAAATGCGAAGGATTTTTCCGATTTTAATACGTTGATTTATGGGCACGATATGAAAGACGGTACTATGTTTAAACATTTGCATAAGTTTGAAAACCCGGAGTTCTTTCAGTCCCATGAAACGGTGACGATTTATACAGAGACAGAGATAAAAACCTATCGCATTTTTGCTGCGATTGTGTATGATAACCGGCATATTTTGAACAGCTTTCGTTTCGATGATGCGGAAAGCAGAAAAGCATTTATTCAGTCCCTTTATGATGCAAGGAGCATGAAAAATCAATTCCGCGAGGGAATGACGATTGATGAAAACAGCAGGCTGATAACCATGAGCACCTGTATCACGGGACAGCCGGACAAACGATATATTGTAGTGGCAGAGGAAGTAGTGGATTCGTAAGAATCCGCTATTTTTTTGCGAGGAGAAATCGCGTATTTTTTCACGTTTTCTCATAATATAGGAGTGGCTCACACCACTCCCATCATTTTTCCAATCCAATAGAGAAATCCCAGCACCCAGCTGGTAAAAATCCCATACAGGATAACCGGTCCGGCAATGGTGAAAATCTTGCACCCGATGCCAAAAACCTGACCTTCTTTCTTATATTCGATTGCCGGAGCTGCCACAGAATTCGCGAATCCGGTAATCGGTACCAACGCTCCTGCACCGCCCCACTGTGCAAACTTGGGATACACATTAAATCCGGTCAGCAGCACGCTTAAAAGTATCAGAATCATGGAAGTCCATGAGCCTGCAATATCTTCCTTCATCCCTGTGCTCTTACAATAATTCAGGATTGCCTGTCCAATCACACAGATTGCTCCGCCCAATACAAACGCTTTCGCCATATTTGCAGCCAGATTCGGCATCGGTGTCTTTTGTTTTACATAGTCCTTATACGTTTCCTTTGTCATTCCACTATTCATAATCGTCCCTTTCTACCATCCCCGGAAGAAGAAAAGCAGTGCCCCCGCTCCCTTCCCGATGGCAATACTCAAAATAATATATGGTATACATTTCACCATTTTCACCCTGCGGATAAAAATGGGAAAAATATTCAAAACCTCAGCCAGTGCCATAGACCAGCAACCTACGAAAATCCCGGAGAACAGTCCGAAAAAAATCAGCAGCCAAAGCTCATTTGTCATCTGTATCTGATAAATCCAGAACAGATTTCCAAGGGAGCCTCCCAAAATAATTGCGTCCTCATACAAAGATACCTTTGAACCGGTATGCGTCCGGTCTGCAAAGTCAGATACCACGCCAAGGCTTGCAATAAAAGAAAACAGCCCGCCCGATACGATTGCCCCGGAGCTAAGTCCGATTACCGCCAATAGGAGTTCCTTTGCCCACATCCAGTTCCTGCTCCTTCCTTGCATAATTTTCAATTACGGTCGTCTGGATATCATTTTCATACAACCGCATCTCCACCTCTATGGGTGTCGGGTCAACCGAAAACCGCTTCTTTCCAAAATGGTTAAAGAATACCAGAATCCCAATCACAACCCCTATACAATACGTTGCTTCCAGTACCGTAAAATCTGCCTTTTGGACACCCATCACCTGCTCATAGAATTGGGAAAACAGCCTCGGTACATCCACGTCATTATTGAATGCCATGATGGAAAAAGCAGAGCCGGTAAAGGTAATCACCAGCACGCCAACCACTTTCAGCCAATAGAGAAATTGATTTTTCTTCTGCACAGGTTCATAGGTGACAATCACATCCTGTGCTCCCAGATTCTGAATCTCCAGCCCCGGATATTCCTCATGGATTTTTTCAATGATTTTTAAAATGGAGACCACATATCGATGCTGCCCACTCTCCGGCACCCGAATCAGCCTTACCGTTTTCAGCTTCGATACCACATGAGAATTTGTACATTCCATGGACAGAATATCTCCTAACGTAACATCCCGGTTCTGTACTTCCGCGTTCTGGTCTCCTTTAATATAAAGTATCTCTTTTCCTACCGACATAACTGCTTTCGTCCCATTCCAAGACTCGAAATCAATGTTCCCTCATTGACTGCTGACTGCTCATTCATTTGTCCGTAATAATAAAGAATACCGACCACAACTGCAGTCAATACTATAAAAAACAGGCAAAACCAAATTCTTTTTTTTGCTTTTTCCATTTTTTCAAACCTCCCTTGCATGCTATTAGTATGGTTCCTTTTCTAAATTTCATGCAAAAAGAAGCTCCCGCATTTGTTTTAATATTTTTTTCTCCATTCTGGAGACCTGCACCTGAGAAATTCCAAGCTCTTTTCCAATCTCCGTCTGTGTTTTGTTTGCAAAATATCGAAGATAAATCAGCCGGCGCTCCTCCTTCCCCAGCTTTTCCAGCGTCTGCGCAAGCACCATTTTATTTAATACTTTTTCCTCCTGACATTCCTTCTCCTCTAATTTTTCCAGCAGCGGCACTTCATTTCCGTCCTTCTGAGAAATGGGTTTATAAAGAGACTCCACCTCGCCGCTGGCTTCCAATGCCAACACAAGCTCCTCCTTATCCACCTGCATGGCATCCGCCAATTCTTCCATGGTCGGCTCTCTCTGCATTTTTTCCTGCAATTTTTCCCGCATAAGAAACGCTTTGTAGGACAGCTCTTTTAGCGAGCGGCTGACCTTTATCATCCCGTCATCCCGCAAAAACCGCTGTATCTCTCCGGAAATCATGGGTACGGCATAAGTCGAAAACTTCACTTCATAGGAAAAATCAAACTTATCAATTGCTTTCAAAAGACCGATACTTCCAATCTGAAACAAATCCTCGCTGTCCACCCCACGCCCCAGAAAACGTCTGACTACGCACCAGATGAGCCCCACATTTTCCTCCACCAACTGTGTCCTCGCCTTTTCATCCCCATCGTGTGATCTGCGAATCAAAGCGATTGTGTGGTCCATAATTCCCTTCCTTTTCCAATTGTTTTCTGCATCTTCACGATGGTGCCCTCTCCCGGATTGGACTCCACCCGAATCTCATCCATAAATGCCTCCATAAAAGAAAATCCCATTCCGGAGCGCTCCAGCTCAGGTTTCGTGGTAAAGAGAGGCTCCATGGCTTTCGGAATATCCTCAATTCCTTTTCCCTTATCCTCCACCTCTATGTACAGAGTGTCTTCCGTAAGACGGCACCGGATATAAATCTTCTGTATTTCCTTCTCATAACCATGGATAATGGCGTTGGTCACTGCTTCCGACACTGCCGTCTTCACATCCGAAACCTCCTCCAGGGTGGGATTTAACTGTGTTAAAAAAGCTGCCACCGCCACCCTTGCAAATCCTTCATTCACAGAACGGCTGTCAAAAACCAGTTCCATTTCATTCCTCTGTGTCATACCAGTTCTTCCTCCTCATAGATTTGAATAATTCTCGTCACTCCTGACATGGTCAGAATTTTTTTCATCCGCTCGTTTGCATGCACCGCCCATACTTCTCCTCCTAACAGATAAATGAGCTTATAGCGCCCCATAATGACACCGATTCCGGAGCTGTCCATAAAATTGGTGTTCGCAAAATCAAATATCACACATTTAATCTGATGTGTTTCGATTAGTTCATCTGCCGTCTTCCGAATCTCCTCTGCATTGTGATGATCCAGTTCATTTGGCAAAAAAATGGTAAGACAGTTTTCCTGCACCTGATACTTCATACCTGTTTCCTCCTCTTTTTGGAACATAGAAAAAGGACATACAGGCACACCCTGTACATCCTTCTCTTTCGTGTTTTGTAATCTTTATTCTTCTGGTGACGGGTTTCCGGAAGCATTCTCTCCCGCCGCATCCTGTGCTCCCATGACCTCGGTCGCCTGAGAGGCAATCTCTGTATCCGGATATAACGCGAGAATCCGCTGATAGGCTGTCTCTGCTTTTTCCGCATCGCCATTTTTATGGTAAGCATTCATCAAAAGCAAAAGCGCTTTTCCGTCATCATACCCTTCCCGCATGCTTATGACACGCTCCATCTTTTCAATGACCGTCCCATAGTTGGCCACCTGAAAGCTTTTCTGTGCCGATTCGTAAAGCGGCGCGCACTCTTTCTCAAACACATCCGCCGTGATTGCATTGTAAACTGTCTTTCCGGTTTCACCCAAGGTATCTGACCGGATTGCAAGAAGCTCGTCCACCAGCGCAGAACGCTTATAATCGGTCTGATAGTAATGCCCCATGGCAGACACCAGCGCTTCATAACTGCTCTTGGTACTCTGCGCAGCTTCCTTTTCCGCGGCAGTCGCTTCGCTTTCCGCCTTGTACTGCGAAAGCTCCTTTTGAATCAGGTCGATCTCACTTTCTCTCGCCGCAATCTGCTCGCTGTACGCAATCATCTCCTTGTTTGTCTTTGCAGACATGCTCTGACGAACGGTCGGAACAATCAAAAACCAGACCACGGCTGCTCCCACAACAATTCCAATGACAATATTTAAAATCGTCAGCATCGTTGCATTATCCTTCAGCGTTGCAGAAACCGGCTGGATAATGGTCTCATTTCCCAGCTTATAGGAAACTGTCTGCTCTTTTTCCTCACGGAGCTTTGCTGCTTTGTCTGTGCGCAGCTGCTTCAGCTCGTGCATATACCGGAGCGTGGTCTCGTTGGTCGTATCCAGCTTGTGCGCCTTGCGAATCATCTGGCGCGCCTTCGCGTACTGTTCTGAATTCATATAAAGGAGCGCCAAAAGCTGATAGGCTTTCACAAATGTAGGGTGGGCCGCAACCACTTTCCGAAGCTGAATCACAGCCAAATCTTCCCCGCCCTGTTCACAATACACCAGACACTGATTGTATTTTTTGATTGCCTGATTAATTGCTTCCAGCTCACTTGGCGATTCCTGTACCCTTTTAATATAGTAGGTCGCAATATTTCCATGGGATTTGATGTTCTTACTGATAATCCACTCCACCAGTGCTTCTGCAACTTCGCCCCGCCCATAGTACACAAGTCCCAATAAATTTCTTGCCGGGACATTATCCCGATTGTATTGCAGACTTTTTTTCAGTGACGAGATTGCTCCTGACAAATCCCGAATATTCGCTTTCTTCAGACCATCATTATACCATTGATTGGATTGATATAAAAACTTTTTTGTATATTCCACTTGACTCACCGTCACCTCTTTATTTCTGCTGCATAACTTCCTTTAGAATATCAGTCATATCCGTCAAATCTTCCTGATATACTGCCTCTTCTATCTCTTCCACTTCCAGACATGGTTTGAATTTCTTTAATTCTTCTTCAAAATTCAGCATATGCTCTCCTTCCGCCTTTCCTTATCCTGCACCACCATCATACGCACAGGAGCGGCAAAAAGCAATCCTTTTCGTGCGCATTTTTCGAGATTTCTCTACAATTCTGTGTCATGGTGTCACTTCCCCCTGCGTCGTGCCGGAATCCGCTGCCCCGTCTGCAGATGCGTCTTCCCCGTTTGCACCTTCCGGAGATTCTGCCGGCGGAACATATTCTGACGCTAATACCAGCTTTCCTTGCTGATAAGCATACTCCACACTGGAGCGGAATATCCTGTTTCCGGAGCCGACCTGATTTATTACAATGGTATCTCCTTCCTCCAGGCCGCAGTTTTTAAGCTCTATTCGAGTATTATTCAAAAACTGCGTATCCTGTTTCTCTCCATTGACATAAATTTTACTATATGCCGTCATATTCTTTCCATACAGACTATAGGTGCCGTCCAGATTCATCCCCATGCCGGAAAGTGTCACATCCAGAATTCCCATCCGGAACGTATCTTCCCGCTCAGGCTTCTTGTCCTTTCCGCCGTAAACATATCCTTCTCCATACAGCATATCATACTGCAACAGCTCTAAATCTGCCAGATAATGCTTCGTCTGGCGTCTCTGCTGATGATAATTAAAAATCGTACCCGAATGAATATCCAGCCGGTCAAACACTTCCGCCATCAACTGGTACGTCGGAATATTTCTGTCCTTCTTCTCCAGACCGATGTTATCCCAAATCACATAGTTGGTATTATAGAGATACCTGTTTTTCAAATCCGTTGCCTTTAATCCCATGGTCGGAAGATGGTCTCCATAGAGAATGAGCACCGTCGGCTCTCCCCGCTTTTCCAATTCCGAAATCAAATCCGCAACAAACTGATCCGTCTCATACAAATGATTCACATAATACTCCCAGGAATTCTTAAGACCTTCGTCCTCTATTCCCTGAACCGTAATGCGGGGATTTTCAATGACCTTTTCTTCCGGATAATCCCCGTGTCCTTCCACGGTAATGCCAAACACAAAATCCTGCTGCTCGGTAGAATCCATGGCATTTAAAATATGCTGTGTCAACACATTATCCTTTGCCCAGCCATTTTCCGTAAATTGCAAAATGTTCATGAACTCCTTGCTGGTGTAGCTGTCAAATCCCATATTGTCAAATACATCGGCACGGCTGTAAAAATTTCCTCCATTGTTGTGGAGCGCATGTGCACCGTATCCAAACTGTTTCAGTGCTGTAGCAACACTTTCCGTTTCCTGATATTTTAAAATCGTTTTGTACGGATATTCCCCCGGTCCGAAATAACGCAGATTCATCCCCGTCAAAACCTCAAACTCTGTATTCGCCGTGCCGGCTCCGACGGAGGGTACTTTACAATACCCGGAAGAAAAATTCTGCATCAAATAATGGAACGTCGGAATCGCATCTTCCGATGTTGTAAAGAATTCTACTTCGTCCGTGTCAAAAAAAGACTCCAATTGAATCAAAATGATATTCGGCATATCCTCTCTCGACTCAGATACCTCACTTAGTTTCCCGTCTGCATTCATCTCTGCAATCGCCTTTTCGGAATAACCGTTTGGCTGATCAATTCCGGTATTAAACAGGCTGGCGGAAAAACAATAGGGCAATCCATAATCTTCATAAGCGAACGCTATATTCCCAAAGTAATTGGACAACACCCGCTTGTCAATCGCCAGGTTGGTAAGCGGAGCAATGGCACCAAGTCCCAGAACCAACACGATTAGAGCAATCAGGCGATGCATCTTTCCCTGATAGATTCCTCCCCGTTTCCACATCAGAATCAGCCATGCCACCACGATAAGAATCCCGGCGATAATCAGAACCCCCTGCACGCCCGTAAAATACTTGTCCAGCATCGTCAGCGCATCATCCACCACTTTTAAATCCTGTGCATTAAACGGCGTCACACGCACAAACAGCATATATCCGTTCACGATACCGATAATCAGCCAGACTGCACTGACAATAATCCTTGCAAACACACGTCTTCTTACCAGATAAACCACCAAAAGTGTTGCAAAAATCATATATGCATTGAACAGAAACGCCCATGGCGAGCCCGTCATATAACTCCATGCCTTTGCCAGAGAATGTCTGGAAAGCGCCTCAATCAAAAAATTAATGACACATGCTAGAAGCATCTGCAGCAAAAGCGAAATCCGGTTCATCACTGCATAAACCTTCTGCATACGCTGCCCGAATACGCTGTTTCTGCGTGCTTCCAGCCTTGATTCTAATTTTTCCCTCTTTTGCTGTCTCCTCTGACGCAGCTTTTCTCTCATTTCTCCCCATTGCACTTGTTTCATACTCTAACCTCTTACTTCACTACAAAACTATTTCCGAAGTCCTGCAAGTCTCTCCCTTACCTGCTCCATCATCTGTGTGTATTTCTCCAGTTTTGCTTTTTCCTCATTGATTTTCGCTTCCGGAGCTTTGCTGATAAATTTCTCATTACTCAGCATACCATTCACACGGGCAAGTTCTTTTACAAGTCTTGCTTCCTCCTTTTCCAGGCGCTCGAGCACTCATAAGCGGCGCCGCAGATACTTTGATCTCCTCAAAACCGGTGCGAAGTCCCTCATCTTCGCATACCACAAACACTTCTGCTTTCCGGCTCGGTGCCACATTCATTTCCGCACGGGTATTTCGCACCCCACGAATGATTTCCTTCATGTGCTCCAAAACCCGCTCTTCTTCCGGGAAATGCCACTCCTTCCGGTATTCCGGCCACGCTGACATCATCAGAGATTCCTCTTCCGAAACCAGAGCGCTATATATTTCTTCTGAAACGAAAGGCATAAACGGATGTAAAAACTTCAGCCCGTTTGCCAAAACCGTCTTCAGCGTCCAGAGAGCAGCGTTTGCCGCCTTCGGGTTTTCCTCTGCATGCCAGATGCGATATTTTGCCAGCTCGATATACCAGTCGCAGAACTCATCCCAGATAAAGTCATATACCTTCTGCAGGGCAATGCCGAGCTCAAATTTGTCCATATTCTCCGTGACATCATTTGCAAGCGTATTCACCCTGGATAAAATCCATTTATCCGTCACAGATAACTCCTCCGATGCCGGCGTTTCAATGGTCTTTCCTTCCATATTCATCAAAATAAACCGGGACGCATTCCACACCTTATTGGCAAAATTTCGGTTTGCCTCTACACGCTCATCATAAAAGCGCATGTCATTCCCCGGCGCATTTCCCGTTACCAGCGTCATACGCAGCGCATCCGCACCATACTTGTCAATGATTTCCAGCGGGTCAATTCCGTTCCCTAAAGATTTGCTCATCTTACGTCCCAGAGAATCCCGTACCAGACCATGGATAAATACCGTGTGGAACGGTGCTTTCCCTGTGTGGGCATAAGCAGAAAATACCATACGGATGACCCAGAAGAAAATAATATCATATCCGGTTACCAAAACATCCGTCGGATAGAAATACTCCATTTCCTCCGTCTTTTCCGGCCATCCCAATGTAGAAAACGGCCACAGCGCAGAACTAAACCATGTATCCAGCGTATCCTCATCCTGGGTAAAATGGGTGCCGCCACAGTGCGGGCAGACCTTTGGCATTTCTCTTGCTACTACAAATTCTCCGCATTCGTCACAATAATATGCAGGAATCCGGTGTCCCCACCAAATTTGTCTGGAAATACACCAGTCACGGATATTCTCCAGCCAGTTCAGATATACCTTGTCAAAACGTTCCGGAACAAACTTAAGCTCCCCGGTCTTAATCGCATTGATTGCCGGTTTCGCAAGCTCTTCCATCTTCACAAACCACTGCTGCTTAATCAAAGGCTCTACCGTGGTTTTGCAACGGTCATGGGTTCCCACATTGTGTACATGGTCTTCAATCCGGACCAGGTAGCCCTGCTCTTTCAAATCCGCCACAATCGCCTCTCTTGCCTCATAGCGGTCCATACCTGCATACTTACCACCCAATTCATTAATGGTAGCATCATCATTCATAATATTGATTTCCGGCAAATTGTGACGCTTTCCGACTTCAAAGTCATTCGGGTCATGAGCCGGTGTAATCTTAACGGCTCCGGTTCCAAATTCCTTATCTACATAGCTGTCCGCAATAATCGGAATCTCCTTATTTACCAGCGGAAGCAGCACCATCTTCCCCACTATGTCCCTGTATCTCTCATCATCCGGGTGTACGGCAATCGCTGCATCCCCAAGCATGGTTTCCGGACGGGTGGTCGCAATCTCAAGAAACTCATCCGTTCCTACAATCGGATACCGGATGTGCCAGAAATGCCCTGCCTGCTCCTCATGCTCCACCTCTGCGTCCGAAAGACAGGTCTTACATACCGGACACCAGTTGATAATACGTGGTCCCTTGTAAATATACCCTTCTTCGTACAGTTTTATAAATACTTCTTCTACCGCTTTCGAGCAGCCCTCATCCATGGTGAAGCGTTCTCTGTCCCAGTCACAGGACGTTCCCAGCTTCTTTAACTGCTGTGTAATCGTTCCACCGTATTCCTCTTTCCACTGCCAGGTTCGTTTTAGGAACCCTTCTCTTCCAAGCTCCTTTTTATCAATTCCTTCCGCCTTCAACTGATTGGTCACCTTTACCTCTGTCGAAATTGCAGCATGGTCGGTTCCCGGAATCCAGAGGGCATTGTACCCCTGCATCCTCTTATAGCGAATTAAAATATCCTGTAAGGTATTATCCAATGCATGTCCCATGTGCAGTTTTCCCGTAATATTCGGTGGCGGCATGACAATCGTAAACGGTTTTTTGCTCCTATCCACTTCTGCGTGAAAATATTTCTTTTCACACCATTTCTCATAAAGTTTCGGTTCAATCTCTTTCGGATTATATGTCTTTTCCAGTTGCTTGCTCATAACTTCCTCCTCATACATTTTTCTATGTTACTACAAAACGAACCCGTTTGTGGCGATTTTCACGGAATTATAAGAAAATCTTAATAAAATCTTCGATGGACGCAAAAACGCCCTCTGCGTATACTTACACGCCCTCTGCGTATACTTACGCAAAGGGCGAATGTACGCGTTATCACCTTTTACTTATGAATTATGCTCTTTTCTTAGATGTATATGCGATACCTGCTACTCCGGCAACGATTGCTGCGATTGCCCAAACAACCATGATTGGCTCGCCTGTTGTCGGTGATGTAGTGCTTCCAGTGTCAACCTTAACAAATGCAACCGGTGATAAAGAATTAAACTTTGCACTTACAGTTCCTTCGCCTGTAGTTGTATCAATCTTTTCCCACTCAGTTCCTGTCCAGTGAAGACAAATCACCTTGTCGCCTGCTTTCACACCATTCACTTTGAACGTGATAGTAATCGGCCACTGGTCTGCGCTAATCGTACCCGTAACCTTAACTTCTTTTACGTCTACCACTTTCATACCTGCTTCATAAGCATTGTGTTTTTCAAGCTCTTTCTTCAGGTTTGCTGTGTCCTTAATCTCATCTGCTTTTTTCTGGTTCTCCTCAGATACTTTCTGAACAACAACATCCACTTTTACATTGTCCTTAGTCGTTGCCTGTGTGGTCTCTTCTTTCACCACTTCACCAGAAACACTCGGTGCTGCCAAAGCTGTCAATGACATGCTCCCAACTAACATTGCTGCACAAATTAATGCCATTACTCTTTTCTTCATTTCCATTACCTCCTCAGGTTCATTTTGTTAATGTCATAATTCTATTCGCTATTATACCACTACTTTTCTAAAATGTAAAATGTTTCTATCAATATTTTTTTTAATTTTTCTTCATCTACGTAAAATTCTTCGTATTTTTCCCCTTTTTTCCCTTCTCCGGGCAGAATTTGGGTCTTCTCCATATCCAACTGATACTCCATCAGCTTATTCATCTCGTCCTCCTGAAGATCGGTTACCATATATTTCTCTATCAGAGGATACAGGACTTTATAATAATTCTCCTGCAGTTTTGCATTCCCCTGAATGGTATCAATCATCGCCGGAACATACAACATCTGCCGCTGCATACGACCATTGTTACTGAAATCCTGATTTGTATCTCGATAGTGTACGAAATCATACGCCTGTTTCCCGGCAAGCTTTAAAGTTGCCCCTTTTTCAAATGCCGGGTCAATCCTCGTGTAATCTTCCGGAAATGTAACCGTGACACCGCCAATGGCATCGTTCACAATCGAAACCGCTGCCATATCCATGGCCAGATAGCCGTCAATTGGCAAATCATAGAGAAGCTCAGACACCGTTTTCTTCACCGCGCGGCAACTGTTTTGTCCCCCTGTCGCATAAGCATATTGCGTCGTAATCTGCTCTATCACCGTTGTATAGTATTCTCCACTTGCATCGTACAAATCAACCTCTGTCATGGTATCACGGGGAATCTGTAAAATTTGTCCCTGTTTCGTTTCCCGGTTGAGTGTCAAGAGTAAAATACAATCCGACTGACCGGCGTCTCCGGGAAGGTCCCCCTCCCGAATCACGTCATTATTGTCAATCCCCAAAAACAGAATGTTTGTCAAACTCTGATTGTAGCTGTAACGATGTCCCTCATAGGTAATCTCGCCAATCGTACTCTGGCTCTGATCATCATCCCACTCCGAATCCGAATCGGACAGAAGGAACTTGATAAGCACCGCCACCCCTGCTACCAGAAGCAGTCCAAAGAGAAGCAAAAGGAGTTTCTTTTTCCTGCTATCTCTTCCTTCCACGTTTATCTCCTCTTTGCTGTTTTAACTCGTCAGTCTTGTTACCTTTGTTCTTAATGACCGGAATGGATACCAGCGGCACCTCTCCAAGATACTTCATAACATCCTCTTCAGATTTAATGTTGTCATTCAGCATGTAGCGAACTACCAGGATTGCACATACAAAAAGTGCTCCAATCAAAAATCCCAGTACTGCGTTCTTCGGAAGGCTCGGACTAATCGGAGCTTTTGAAGTCTCTGCCTGCTCTACAATCGTCGGAGGATCCTTTTTCGTAATCTCTTCCATCCGCACTGCCGTCGCATCTGCTACCGCATTCGCAACCATCCGCGCATAATCCGGATCTGCACTGACTGCCTCTATCACCAAGATACGGGTATCTTCCAGATTCGTCACTGTCAACATTCCTTTAATATCTGCTCTGGTAAAGGTAACACCCTCGTCCCGTTCAATGGAATCAATCGCTTTATCAATGACCGGTTTACTGGTAGCAATTACCGCAAAATCCCCTGTAATCGCCGAGCCAATCTGCAAATCCGCCACAGAAGTTACACTGGTTGTATTGGTCAGCACATATAGCATCGCCTGCGATTGATACATCGGTGTAATCGTAAAAACAGTAACCAGAATTGCTGCCACTGTACCAACAACCGCCGCAATCAGAATCAACCACCATCTTTTCAATAATACCTTCGCCAAATCAATGAGATCGATTTCCATATCATCCGTTTCCATAACCTGTTTCTCGTTCATCCTTCTCATCTCCTATTCCGTTTTTTTCCCGGAGACAGAAGTGCGCTTATCGTCTCCATAATAATGTCCATATTCCTTGCCATAATAGGTATTCCCCTTGGTAGCCACTTTATTGAGTACCACACCGAGGAAATTTGGATTGGCATTCTTAAGGCGGGTAATCACACTCTTTACAAAGCCCCTCGAACAACTGTCCGAAGCTACCACCAGTATGGAGGCATCACATCTTTTTGCAATAACCGCTGCGTCAATCACACTTCCAAGCGGCGGTGTGTCAATGATTACATAATCGAATACCTTCTTTAGCTCCTCCAAAAGCTGCCCAAAACGCTCTTTTCCAAATAATTCCGTCGGGTTATTCGGAAAGGCTCCCACCGGTATCACATACAAGCGCTCCCGGTTGGTCTTAAACAGAACCTCCGTAAGCGTCGCCTGCCCGGAAAGATAATGGCTGATTCCTTTTGGATTTTCCTTCACCTCAAACCGCTGTGTAAACACCGATTTTCTGAGGTCTGCATCTATGTACAGCGTTTTCTTACCGTTCTCCGCCAATGCACTTGCAAGCTGGAAAGAAACCGTCGTCTTTCCGTCATCCGGCATGCAGCTCGTCACTGCAATCACTTTGTTCTCAATCCCTGTAAACTCCACATTCGTCCTCAGAGTACGATATAACTCCTTTTCCTGACCTGTCAACGCGGTCTTTTCAATCAAATCCAACTTATCCATTTAATTCTTCTCCTCTGAGCATCTTCTCCGGATTCTCCACCAGAAGCTGATGCGTCTTTTCTCTCCCCAATTTTTTTCCTAAATATGCCGCACATTTCTTCATCTCCGGACGTCTCTCCTTCGAATTATGTGCGTCTGTTGCTATGAAATGAATCAGTCCCTGCTTCAAAAACTTCATGGTACGACGTTTCGAACTCCAGCTGTGCTTTCCCATAATCACAGACACATTCGTCTGGATATATGCTCCTATTTCAATCAGGTTCTTAACTCTCCCGGCATCCCGCAAATGCTGATACCGCTCCACATGAGCGATGATAGGAATATACCCTGCATACCGCAAATTCCGGACTGCTCTCTCGACCTGCGAAACTTCTGCATACACCGGAAACTCTACCAGAACATAGGACGTGTCATTCATCGTCAGTGCAGTCCCCTGCTTCAACGCATCCACAAGGTTCTCACTATAATACAGTTCACTTCCCAAATACAATTCTCTATTCGGTTCTTTTCTCTTCCACCAGTTGCGAACAACAGTGTACATTTTCTTTATCTGCTGCATCTGCGCTGCATCCATACCATATTTAAAATGCGGCGTAGCAACAATCGCATCAATCCCTTCTTCAGCAGCTATTTTCAACATCCTCTTTGTAGAGTCTGCACTCCTTGCACCATCGTCTACTCCCGGCAGGACATGGCAATGTATATCAAAAATCGTAATACACCCCTTCCTACTCCAAAGTTACATCTCATTGTAGCAAAAAAAGCAGGAAAAGTCCACCTTAAATCTTTTTTTGTAATAATTTTTTGCCCTGAATCTGCTTAAACCCAATATGATTGGGTATAAATAATATAAGGAGGACTTTATGCTGAGAACGCTTCTTGGTACTGTTTTTTTCACAGTCACCTTCCTATTATACTGCCTTATTTCTGCCTCCACTCCCTATGACAAAGCGGTGGATGACATGGAACAAGAGTGGTTTCTCCGGGAGTGGAATCGGAGGTAATTCAACTGGAATTTGCTTCTTTACAACGGAATCACACTGCACATACCTACCCGAGAGGCAATCTCCTTCCATTTTTAACAATTGAATTCTCCGGAGGGAATTTTTTTGATTTGTGCAGGAAAATTTATTGCACCCGACACCTACTACTTTGTTTGTAATTTTCACAAATAATTTTGCTTAGATTCGTTCTTGTCCATTGACTTTTTTTAATTCGCCTGTATAATGTAATTGTTTAGAAAATGATATATAAAGATAGTTAGAGGACTTCCTTTAGTATCGAGGCTTTGCCCGTACAAAAAGGATTGTCCTCTTTTTAATCTGTTAAATCCCTTTTTTCTCTTAATTATATGCTTTATTTTATAAGCAATATAGTAAATCAAACCACCAATAGCACCACCCAAGGTATTATAGCAGAGGTCTGATAATTGCCATGTTCCCAAACGCAAAAACAATTGAAGCATCTCAATTGCGAAAGAAAACAAGAAAGTAATCTTTGTTGCTTTCCAGAGCACAGATAATAATGTCAGCTTAGGGAGCAACTTTTCTCGAAATCCCCAAAACAGAAGGATAATAAATGGGAGAAACAATACCAGATTTTCAATGGCTTCTGTTGTGAACTCTCCATTTTCATTATAAAGTCCCCAGACTCCAATTACGTTGCTAACCGGGTTAGCCCACATATCGCGGTTAAGTAACGTACTAAATAAAATCATTACCACATAGAACACTAAAAGGAATACCCTTCGGAAATGAGAATCTGATTTAAACCATCTCAGCCATTCTATTGTTGCCTGCTTCACACTAATATAGTTCTTCCAAACAAACATAAATAGCACCGAGAGAATGACAGCGAACCAAAATGGTTGATACGCGGTAGTAAGTACCCTTACAATTATCTTTGATATAAGCTCCATTATTATTTCCTTTCATAGATAGTTATTTTAAGTTTCAATACTGTTTATTGTATCATTCATCATCAATATAGATTTCTTATACTCCTGGTACAGTCATTTTGAATCTCCTCGCAAACCCAGCTATACACTTATATATGGTATCATACAATTAATTTATAGCGTTTTACAGTCAGCCCGCGGAGAGTCTGCGGCAAGTGCCGATACGGCACGGTCAGGGAGGTGTTGCCACAGAAATCAAAGTGCGGTCTGGCACAAGATATTCCTTTTCAAATAAATTTATTGCATCTGACACCTACCATCGTTTGCTCTACTCTCAAGATTATATTATCTACTTTCATTTTGTCAACATATTAAATCATGTGCTTTAAAAGGGCACACTTTCATACACTGATAACAGCAAACGCATTTGCGTTCATCAATTTCTGGATACTCAAACCCTTCTTCGTCCTCTACCATAGCAATTGCTTTCATTGGACAAATTGCATAGCAGGCGGTACATCCGCAACATTCTTCTTTTCTTATATATAATATAGGTATTTTTCTTTCCACAATTAATCACCAAACATTGTTCTTATTTTTCTCTTAATCTTTCCAAGCAGTGTTTTTATATCGTTTTTCATTCCAAAATTTCCATATTTTTTTGCAATATACTTGAAAGATTTCCTTTGAAGGTCACTCCAAAACTGCTCACGATTATTTGGTCTAGGAAAAGGTGCTTTCAATGGAGGTTGCATACTATCCTCCAATCTTGTTTTCTTCCAAACAAGATTTTCTTTTGTTTGTTCAAAAACACGTTTGCCTGCTTCATTGTTTAGCAGTACTAATGAGATGCCCTTATTATCATCAAACTCCGGCGCAGCCTTTTCGATTCCCCAATAATCGGCAATTGTAATATCTCCCGGATGCATAACAGCCTTATATGGACATTCATAGCAACTTGGTCTCAGAATCGTGTGCCCATAAAAGAGATTTTTAAAGATTGAACTATTGACCTTCTTCCCATTATCAAACCATAGTGTTTCCACATGATCGCACCAACCAAAGTCCACTTTATTTCTGAAATCAACTTTTATGACTCTACTGCGATTTTCTTGTTCTTGCCACTGAACATATTTTTCCCACACTACAGTACTCGGCACACCATGGCATACAATATCAACACACAGCAAACCACTATACTCTTTTCCGAGAAATTGTCTCAATCCAGCCACTTGACAGGATGTACCTGAAAATAGCACATGTTTTCCAGCATTCAAATCTTTTTGAATATTCTGAAATGTGTCGCCTAATTTGCTTTGAATATATTTAGAGCCTCGCATTTGATCGCGTTCTGCTGCACTCTCTGCCCTAATATGTACTGCCGTAAAATTTTCTGTCAAAACACATCCATAAACAACACCACAGTTTGCCAAGATTAAGTCCGACAAAGCTGTAAAAACGCCACCGGATCTGGATGCGGCCCGTACATTTTCATCTTTATGCTTGACTGCATATACTTTAGGTTTTTTCCAATTCATTATGCCACTCTCCTCTCAGAGTAGTCCGCATAATAAATCAAATCAGAATTTAGGTTTTGCCCCCCCCGATTGATATCAGCTTGACAATTTTATTTTTAATTTTTGACTTCAACGGAGTCGTTCCATACTTTTTCATGATGAAATCAACGCCTTTCTTTTGATAATCATTCCAAAACTTATCTCTCTGTTCTGATCTCTTAGTTGGCGCTTCCAAGTTTTCCTGCCAACATTGTTTTGTATCGCTTAACCGATACTCCAAATTCACTTTGATAGCATTAAAGAGTTTCTCGCCTTGATTCGTATGAATTAAAAAAAGTGAATTGCCGTATTTATCATAGAAATCAGGAATCATTTCTTCAATATGCCAGAAGTCACCAATAGTTATGTCTGTTTGCCTCTCAGTTGTCGCATATGGACATTCATAGCACGAAGGTCTCAATGCACACTGATTATAAAAAATACGAACGAACTCTTCAATGCCAACTTCTCTGCCATTGATTTCAGCATAAGCTGTTGGTGATATCCATCCATTTCTTTTATCTTTAAATGTTAAATATGTGATCGTTCCTTTATTTCTATTTTGAATTTGCTGTGCATATTCTCGCCATAATTTTGGACTTGGAGAACCATGACACACGATATCAACAATCCATACCCTATCTCGAACTTTTTTTATTTCCACATATTGACGAAACCCGTCTGCCTGACACCCTGTTCCAACAAAAAGCAATCGATTATGTGGATGCTCAATTAACCACTGATACGCCTGTTGAAAAATATCACACGGTTTACTTTGTATATATTTTGATCCTTTTGCCTGATCTCTTTGTTCTTTGCTCTGTATCAATTGATATTTGACAGCGTGTTCATAATAGTCATAAGTCGATGCAACTACAGCGTCCCCGTGTTCCAAAAAGAAATCAGATAGCGCCGTAAATGCTCCACCGGAAGAACTACTGTTTAGCACGTCACGCTCTTTAATTCTCCCCGCATACACAACTGTATCAATCAAGTCAACCATATCGTCACCCCTTTATACAATTCCTTGTATCAATATTTTTTCTATCAATGCGTCATGCTTTTTTTAGTTTTTTCCGGACAAAGGTAAAGACATCTGGATTGGCAATCGTATTCAACACACCCCCAAAAATCAAGTAAATAAATGTTAAAATAATTCCATCCACAACAAACTGACCATAAGTAGTCGGTTCAATTCCAATATGCTCTTTTGCTATCACGGTTCCAACGAATAATGCCGCATTAGTTCCTAATATTGCAAATGTTTTATAAAACGACCTGTTCAGTATTTTTTTATCAGAAAGCCATGTCAAATATAATACTTTCAAAGGGAGTGCCACAACCGTAGCAATCAGTACACCTACGATAGAGTATTTATGAACTAACACAACTGACAACGTTATATTTGTAATCGCCTCAATCAAAGATATATAGCTTACACGTTTTGCATAACCAGCGATGCTCGATAATGCTCCTGTAACATATCTACTCCACGAAAACAATTGCACAAGACAGAACAAAAGCGGAAGTTCCTGATTAATATAATCAACATCCGTCACTCCATTCGTATACAATTTTATAAACGGTATTATAAGAATATACGTTATGCACATCAAGACCGTCATGCTACCAAAAAACAGCGAATTAAATGTATCATGTATCTTTTCATACCGCTCAATATTTTCGTGATATGTTTGACCAAGCAAATAATTTATGCCATAAAAGACCGTACTAAGTAAATTGTTAATGTTGGCAAAAACCAAATTATAGATGGAATATACACTTGCAAGCTGTGTACTTACAAAGGTGGACAATACTATCATATCTGTCGAAGAAAAGATGGTCCATGCGATTTCTGTAACAATATACGCATTTCTATCCGGAAGTTTCGCTGTCTTTTGTGCTGTATCATAACGTAACCACGGATACTCTTTATTGACATATCCCCTATAATATACCACCTTAATAATTGTTATAAAGAAATACACAAACTGCAATAGCGCAATATTCATTCCAAAATATGCCATAACAATTTTAACGACATAACTTATTGTCTTGTTAACGACATTAATTCCGTTATTAATATAGCCTCTTCCATCTGCCGTTAATAAAGCTATATCAGTTTCTATAAAGTAAAAAGAGATTACCCCTGACAGACCTTCCCAAAAGACAATAAAGAAGATTGTCATCTTATCTACATTCGACTTAAGGATGACAGGAGTGATGCTAGACAACAGCATTACTCCTATACCATAGACAATTGTCACCCGCCTAAAATATCTTCTCGATAGTGAAACCACATACGAAATGCCATCTTTATCTTTATTCGCAATATGTTTATATAACGCATTTCTTGCTGCTTGGCTTATTCCAGCTTCCAAAAGAGCCATATATGAAAAAATCTGTGTAACAGTACTAACAATACCATTAACATCCGACCCATAGCTAGTAATCATAATTCTAGGGATAATAATTCCCAGAACCATGACAACAATTTGCCCGCCAAAACTAAATACAATATTTTTTATAAATTTATTTTCTTTCAAACTGCGTTCCCTCTAAAGCTTTCTGTAAATAGCATTTCGACTCTGCAACAATATCCATCTTTTTGTGTATTGCTTCATCATACATGATTTCCTGCTCCAGTAGTGTGTCTACTTCAGAAATATCATGAATACACCGATTGCTCAATCCTAAAGATTCACAAAAATCACTTATTCTATTAGATGCATATGACGGAAGCAACACTACAAATTGTTTCTGAAAAATTGTTGAAAACACTGTAGCATGATATGAAGTTGCAACTATAAAGCTCGCATATTTTACTAAATTAAGGAACTGTTCTGGAGCGGCATATGTAAACTGTATTGCCTCTCCTTTCAGTTCTTTTATTTTTCCACATACAACTATCTTCAAATTTTTCTCTCTTGAAATTTTTCTTACAGTATCTATTAAATGTTTGTCATAAGAGATGCAATACACAAAAAGATACCTTCCATTTACTCTATGTACACTTTCTGCGAGCTGCTCCCATTCGGTCTTTGTTAAAAGCATTGTAGGATCAGCGGACAAATTGATCAGTTTCCCTAGATTTGTTTCCAAATATTCTTTTGTACTCTTCTCTCTAACCGATATCGAACCAAGTCTTGCCACATCATCTACAAGATGACGATCTGTTTCATTATGTTGAATATCAAGTTCTCCTGAACTTGCCGCATACGAAATTGCGCTTGTTTTTTTTACAAAGGACAGCGAGTAAATATTTATATCATCCCCAACAATTTCCACATTCCAGACCTGATCGCTTCCAGCAATGAGCACATCATAATCATACTGTTCATTCAGCAATTCTTGTTTTGTGTATACATGATCTGAAATTCCGATTTTCTTCCGAAATTTATTAAACGCACACCTTTTTAATACCCAGTTAGGAAAATTGTATGTACACCTCAACAGTCCCTGCAACGACTGGTTAATACTATTTGCTTGGAAGTAAAAAGGTTCATATATTCTTGCTGGATATTTACATCTATAATTCACAACTTCTGCATTATACCCATTTTGCGATAAATATCTTCGCAATGCATATGACTGCAAAACTGCGCCATAATTATCCGCCCAATGAAACGTTAGTATTCCTATTTTCTTCATTAACTCTTCCTCGTAAAACACGTGCGGGAACGCCTGCAACAACCGTCTGTTCAGGTACGTCTTTAGTGACAACTGAACCTGCGCCGACAACCGAATCCGAGCCCACGTGTACTTTTCCAATAATAATTGCCCCTGCTGCCACAACAACATTGTCTTCAATGATTGGGGCATCACTTCCAGAATAACCAATCGTGACCTGCTGATTAATGTGACAACAGGAACCTATCTTCTTTGCAGCCACAACAGTTGAAAATCCATGCTGAAAGTATAACCCCCCTCCTATATTTTCTGGAGGCATGTTAATATATAGGGATTCTAACGGTTTAAATAAAATACGTGATATTCCCCACAGTAATGGATTACGATGTAGTCTATTCTGAATTACATTTACAAATGCTCTTTCTGCAAAAATGCAGTAACCCATTTTTAACATTCTGCTTTTTGACTGATACTCTGGTGGAACGAGATTTCGTATCCATATATCAATGTCCTTATAGATCTTGTCTTTATGAAAACAAATCTTTGAAAACAGATATACCGGAACAATTCTCCAAAGATTAGTATATACCAATATCCATTTCAATTTATTCATATGCTTATCGCTATTTACTCCTCTATGTAATTTCAAGAAAAAAACAATATAATATTTCTTTAGTTGAAAGTTCTTTCCAAATATTAAACTTGCATTTATAGCTTTTGAACATATCTTTTAGTAAAAGCAACCACTTATCCCGTATTTCCATTTTTGAAAAAAATAATTTTTTATAGGAAACAACTATTGATTGCATCATTTTTTTCCACACCCATTTTTGCAGATGTATCGGTGCGTTTACACTAACCAAAAGGTCAAAAACCTTTTCTTGTCCTTTTGTTGTCGTTATTGTCTTTTTTGAAATGTTGCTATTTGTTACACTGAACTCATTATCTCTGTAAGCATATAAGCAGTCATCCAGCATTACTAATGAGTGAGTCTTGCTAATATATTGCAACACAAATAGGGCATCCTCAATAACATCCAGTGTTTCATCAAAGCTCAAATTATATTTGTCTATAATTTCTTTATTGAACATCTTATTCCATAGATATCCTCCATACCTATTGTCACATATAACCGCATCCAATCGCTCATCGCCATATACAGTTTTGTTTCCTCTTTCGCTTGAAAAAGAAATTTCTATGTTGTCTTTGAATCGAATATAAGTGCACGCACACAAATCGCAATTAGAACCTTCTATACCATTTACTAATTTTTCTAATAAATCTGATGCCGGGATGTCATCGCTATCACAAAAGTAAAGATATTTACCATTAGCCTTTGCTACTCCAGCATTGCGTGCGCTACTCACTCCGCCATTTTTCTTATGTATTACACTTACAATATCGTATTCTGCAGCAATTCTGTCACACAAATCCGCACACTTTTTTTCTGAGCCATCGTCTACCAGTATTATCTCTTTGTTTGGATAGTTTTGATTCACTAGATTAATAACGCACTTAGATAAATATTTTTCCGTGTTAAAGACTGGAACAACAATGCTCACCAAATTATTCTTAATCGTCGTTCTTTCGTTCATACTTCCCCTGTTCTTCAATTATCTTAGCAAAATCAGCATAATACTTTTCCGCAGTGTATTTTTGGGCATTCTGTCTATTTGCTTTTCCCATCTCTATGCGCATTTTTTTATCGTTCAAAACATAATCGATATTTCTCGCAATATCTTCCACCAGGTTTTCCGTTTTATCAATTAGAATAACCCCTGGCGAATTTGTATATTCCTTAATTCCTCCCACATTCGTTGCTATGAGTGGTGTTCCCGTTGCCTGTGTTTCTATGCTAACTAACGGCGCTGGATCCTCAAACATACTCGGCATGACAGCAACATCCGCAATGCTATAATATTTGTAAAGTTCAGTTTGATGAACAAAGCCAGTAAAAACGACTGACTTTTCCGAATCTTTTATTAGCTTACTTATTTCCTGCTCATATGGAGTATTGGTTTTGCTCCCAAAATTAGCACTTCCTATTATAAGCAATGTAACGTTCTCATTTTTCACTAATTCAAACGCTTTCACCAATTCTTTTATTCCTTTTTCTTCAACAATTCTTCCTGTAAATATAACCACATAGTTATTAGGTGAAATATTTAATTTTTTCTTTAGTTCGATTCTCTCTTCTTCTGAGCATACTTTCATAAAGCGTTGAATATTTGCGCAATTCTTTAAAACCTTTACACTTCTTCTATTATCATGGCATTCTCTTTTCCATCCATTACCAATAAACTCGCTTACAGGAACTAGGGTTGCAAACGCTCTATCTATTCGCCTCATATTGGCTCGGTTCCAATAACCTTGCCAGTGCAAATGAACCAACAGTTTCTCCTTATTTACATATTTACTAATCAGCGGAATTTGTGAGGTTTCTCCAGCTTCATAGACTATATAATCATACTTATCTTGTTCTTGTTTCAGTAGGCTTAAAACTTTGTAATACTCTAGACAATATGGAATATAAACTTTAACTGTTTGTTTGAGAAATCGATAAATATATGAATACAACTTGTTCAGCCACTTGGAATAAATACAAAAATGAACAAACCTTGTATGCTTAAATTCCCTTTCCTTACTAATCGCCACTGTGTCAGCAGCAGTATAAACCGTAAAATCAAACAATTCTCTCTGTTCATTTTCGGCTATTAAATATTCCACCAAGGTTTCTACTGCTCCGCCTTTTACTGGTGGAATAGGTAATACTCCCGGTGCAATAAAACAAATTCTCTTTTCTTCCATCGCTTTTCCCTCTCTTCAAATGCTCATCCATTATTGGCTCATTATACCAGATTTTTCAGTCTCTAACTCATAACATTTATCTTGATTAATATACATTGCTATAAAAGCAAAAAATAGTAATGAATTGCCATACGGCACTTCTACACAAGCCAACAGGACGATAATTGTTATATAAAAATATAGTGGAAAGGTTTCTCTCTTTTTTCTAGTCTGAAAATAAGGTAAAGCAAGTATCCCTGTGTACAGCAACGCTCCAATCAATCCAATATTAACCATCAGTTCCCAGAATCCATTCTGTGCATCTGCTACCCTTATCCTTCCCCAGATTACCTCATACGATGTTCCATATCCATATCCCGTCCATAAATGGCTCAAACAAATTATCGGAATCATCTTAAATACAGTAGCTCTGCCAGACATATTTGATATATTTTCTCCCATATAATTTGATAGTTCTACAATAGGTCCGCTTTTCAGTAAAATTGGATACCAATAGATAAAAGTAGCACTCAATATGTATATGACTGCAAAAAAGATAGGATTCGTTATAACTTTTTTAATTTTATCTTCAAAAATAGATCCAAGCAGTAGTATTACGCCAATAATCACAAGGGTTGAAGTGTACGCCAACCAAGATACTATAATCTCCAACAAGGCTAATACTATAATCCTGCTCCTTTTAAGTTTCTTAAATCTTTCCATATACATCCAATAGAAAATAATGTATTGGACATTTAGAATACCAACATTAAATTTTATACCAAATATATAAGTTTTGAAATCGTGCCCCATTCCTAAAAATGACTCGACAATAACCTGTGTATCAACAATTGCTACTGCTATTCCAAGTAAAATTAGAATAATCTTTAAAAATCTATTGAAGTCATCTTTTATAATAGAAATTTCAATAATATATACCATTTCGAGCAGTGCGCCATAATATACAATTGCTGCCAAAAATGTGTTTCTTTCGACGTTTCCATTTAAAAAAGCGGCAGAGCCTATTACCCATATCGTAGTGGCGGTAACTAACACATTAATTATCAAAAACTTTTTTTCACTAAAAATCGCTTTTATATATCTAATGCAATATACCCCATCCAACAGTAAAAAAACATATTTAATTGTATTATAATTTTCCAAATATGGTAGTGTTAAAAAAGTCACAACAAATATTAGGAAGTAAACAATCGTACTTACTCTTATTCGCATACTCGACATTACCGCTCCTTATCCTTATTATTTCCGACGAATTCTAAGCAAAAAACAACTTACTCCAACTAATTTTGCCTTGAATACTATAATTAAAATTCGTCTCGTTATCTTTTCACTTGCTAAGTCGACTTTTCTAAGAGCGCTTTGGAATACCGCATCATTCAAAGTAATTGCAAGAACTTTCTTACACTCTTTATTAGTCAGATCCTCTGAATCAGCCATCATTTTCATCGCGCCAATCATTCCATTTATGTAAGGATTCGCCACCAAGCGTTTAATTTCGCTGTCATAATGACATTTCTCACACAACTCGTTCAACCGAGAGTATAAATAATTGAGTTTTTCTACTCTATCCTTTCGATATACATGTGTCAATGACTTTGAATTCACACGATGATAATATAAAATTTCGCTGATGATCACTACTCTATTCATCTTTGAATAGAGATACAATAGTGAATATACATCTTCTGAAATTATCTCACGTTCAGATACAAACCTAAAACCGCTATTTCTTATCATGGACATTGCATACATACCATTCCACGCACTAATCTTTAAATTCCAACATTCTCCGTTATATTTGTAAGGTGACAGAATATGCTTCACAAAACATTGCTGTACCTCATTTCCACTAAATATAGTTTTACTCGCGGTCGGTAAATACTCACATAAGAGTTGCTCATCTTCTGTAACATCACAAAATCCATAAACGGCAAAATCCGCTTTATTATGCGTCATCTTATCCACACATTCTGCAATAAGATTTGGATTTAAATAGTCATCGCTGTCAAAGAAGCATATATACTCCCCGGTTGCATTCTCAATTCCTGTATTTCGAGCCATACCTAATCCAGCATTATCTTGATGAATCACTTTCACCCTAAAATCCAGGTTTTGCCATTTGTCACAAATTTGTGGACATTTGTCAGGTGAACCATCATCAACTAATATTATCTCTATATTTTTATAGGTCTGTTCAACGATACTTTTAATAGATCTATCCAAATATTTCTCAACGTTATATATTGGCAACACAACGCTAACTAATCTTTCGGCCATATTTTTCGTCCTTTCCTAAATCAATCTTCGAATACACAAAGAACTCCAACCACTTTTTTTCATAGACCATGCCGCAATAATTGGTCCTGCAAAGCTGATTTCAAGTCCTAATGCCACATGAATCACAGCATTTGTAACGCCAGTCTTCATCAGAACAGATCTCAAAGTTGCTACAAACAATGTGTGCATCAGGAAAATCGGCATGGTGTACTTTGCAAGAAGTTCATGATTTTTCCAGTTTTTCTTTCATAGTCACCTATCAATAGAATCACTGCTGCACAAGACAGCAAGCCTAGTGGAAATGCCACAGCCAGACTCTGAACATCGGCCATATACACAGCTATGCTCAGCCCAAGGAACAATAAACCAATTACTGTTCCTTGCAGTTTCCTTCCTCGTAGCTACACATTAAATACACAAACACTCATTCCCAGCACAAACCAAATCTCGTTCGTGAGAACGGTTGATACAGCATATATTCCTGTCCCCCCGTTAAAACAAAGACCTTCGCCACTACTGCGACTGCTAAACCTACAGTAGCAAAAGTCGGTGTGACCAGGAAGACGAAGAGCAATGCATACAAATACCAATACGGAGAAGTGGATGTAAAAGCAATGTGTCCCCCAATCCACCAATCTGGTCATTCACACTACCGGAGAATACTGTTTTCAACACCCATGTTGCTGTCGAGAAAGTCACATACGGCACACCAAGCGCCAGTGCTTTCTTTGCCACATTCTTTTTCCAGCTTTTGAAATCATTCACCTTGCTATACTTCTGATAAAAATATCCGCTACAGATAAAAAGCAGCAGTACATGGAAATAATAGATTGTCGTATTGAACCACTTATACAAGTCGTTTTCCGGCAGAATATTCGCCTTCGTCACACTCTGAAAGAAATGTCCCAATACGACTAGTATGCAGGCGATAACTTTTACATCATCAACACATTTTTCTCTTGTTCTTACCACTGCCTTTTCACTCATTATTTATTCTCCATCTGCTGTGCGATATCAGCATCCACAATTTCCTCGCCGGTCTTGTGCTTCAACTGCTCCTTGGATGCTTCACTCAGGCCATTATTAATCACACAGTTCATATCGCAGGTGCTACACTTGTCGAGCTCCTCTTTAGTAATCTTTCCATCACGGTAATCACGGCAAATCCTCAGCTCATACATAGAATACGGATGCTTGGTGAACAATGCCTTGAACTTATGTACCAGAACCCAGGTAGCAGGCTTCCAGATGTACTTGTGCATAGCCGGAGAAACAGAGCCGATCATCCAGCAATCACGGTCGCAGCAGCGAACCTTCTTGCGGACTTCTTCAGCCTGCGGGCTGTTCCAAAGCTCGTCCCAGCTCTGAGTGTTCATGTTGCCCATGACTTCCTTATCCTTGGTACCGTTGCAAGGCATAACATCGCCATACGGATCGATGAAGAAAGTATCGAAACTCATATCGCAGGGAAGCAGACGCTTCTGACCGTAGATGTAGCTAATCAGTCCGTGGTTAAAGTAAGCACGGAACCACTTCTTCGGGCTGTTGCTGCGGAGCAACTCATTGATCAGATTCTCGAAATTCTTAGCAACCATAGGGCGGTCGTGGATAATGTTCTTTGCCTCAACAAAGTAGAAGCTGTTGTGCAGAGAAGCAGTCGCAAACTCCATTCCCATCTCGTTGGAAATCTTATACAGAGGGACCAAATCTGGAGCATTTTTGTCCTGGACGGTCATACCGAAACCGACATCCTTCATACCCATCTCACGCAGCTTCTTCAGTGTGCCATAGCCACGCTGGTAGCCATTCTGCAGACCACGGATCTCATTGTTAATCTGTTCCAGACCCTCGATGGAAATACGGATACCGATCTGCGGGAATTCTTTGCACAGATCAACGATACGATCTGTGAAGAAGCCGTTGGTGGAAATAACGATACGATCAGACTTCTTGTACAGCTCGTGCACAATCTCCTTCAGGTCAGAACGGATAAAAGGTTCGCCGCCAGTGATGTTTGTAAAGTACATCTTCGGCAACTTCTTGATGGTCTCAATGCTGATTTCTTCTTCCGGCCTGGAAGGTGCTTTATAACGGTTGCACATGGAGCAACGAGCGTTGCAGCGGTAAGTGACGATGACCGTACCATTCAATTTCTTTTCGCTATTATTAGACATTCGTTCTTATCTCCTATATTCCTTAAAGATTGTTGTTTATCATCTTTCCATAAAAAGTATCTTGGCCATTTACCTTCATTGGATAGCTCTGCTTCCAACTTAATTTAAATAACTGTGTGTCTTCTGTAAGTTCTTTCCATTTCTTTTCACTGTACTCTTTTCCAAGAATCTTCTGAAGCTCGTCACATTCTGGATTGTTATCAGGGATATCATTAAACATTTTTTTGAGATAGCTATTGTGCCGTAGAGCCAACTCAATCAGATAATCTAAAAACAGATAGTCAATCATGCTATCATTTGTCTTCCAATATTCCAATAAATAATCTCTGATAATCGCAAATACTTTTCTATTTTCAAAATCACACCCAAAAGAATAATTTGCAAATCTACCACAAGCAATAGAAAGATGGGCGTATCCTGGTCTTTTTATTGACCAGACTGGCAATTTAATTATTTCTTCAACATTAAAATTATTGGCAAAGAAGGTTGAATCGAGCCAAATCCCCCCGTGTTCTGCGAGCAATTCAAGTCTCAAAAAATCAGAAAAATGTGTACGAGTTATAATTCCTTGACTTCTTTTCAATTCCATCCAATCCGGAACATTTACATAATTTCTATAGTTGGTGTCATCCAATACAATAACTTCATATGGCATCGCATTGACACGTATCGAATGAACACATTTTTTCACTATATCTGGTGCATTATCAATTCCTTGCCACCAGCAAACCCATATTTTATTTTTGAAATTTGAGTCTTCCGGTATACTCTTCCCATCAAATCTGTATGATCCTATAAAATTTCTGTACCGTTTTTCAAAATATCGCATTAGAATGCCATGTTTGCGCATTAAACATTTAATATCATTTTTATTTTCAGGATTTCCAGATCTATTAAGTTTATAATTTAATATCTTTGCAGATATTATTTTTGTGAAGTTTGTTATCGATGTTTCGCATAAGATTTTGAGCGTTGAATTCAACTCTTCTACAGTGCGATGTATAATTCGATTTAAATTGTTATGTTTTCTTTCCATCCATACGCCCTTTTCCTATCGATTTCTTCTTCAGAGAAATATAACACCAAAGTGTGTATGCTCCTTGTATAAGCACTCACACTGTACGGTCATCCCCCAGATAAATCGGGATGAGCTTCTCGTAATAAGAATCAATGTCATCTCTCTCAAGGTTCAGGCAGGCTTTTGCATATTCCTCAACCTTATCGGGATTATTCCACAATTCTCTGATGATAGCTGCCAGCTGTTTAGAATCCTTGCTGGTAAACAGTCTGCCATCTATTCCATCCGTTATCAGTTCCGGGATGCCACCAATATTTGTGCCAATGGTCGGCGTTCCTCTCTGCTGGCTCTCCATCACAGAAAACGGACAATTCTCATACACCTCGGACGGGCAGATTGAGAACTTCGCCTCTCGAATTAATGTGTCCAATGCTTTGCCTGTCTGGAATCCAACATTCTTTACATTTTTTAGCTGGTTCACCTTGTCTTTCAACGGACCAGAGCCAGCAAACACAAACTGGATGTCTGGCAGCAAATTGCAAGCTTCCACCAGTGTGTTAATGCCCTTTTCCTCAGAGAATCGGCCAAAATAGAGAACGTAGTCTTTTTTCTCGACTGCCTTAGGTTCAACCCTCTCCACGAAATTGTGGAGCGCAATAGTTTTCTCTCTGAACAATGGATTCGTATCCATTTTTGTTTTCAGGAATTCAGAACAGCAAATAATCTTATCGATATACTTGTAAACCCCATTCAGCTTCCAGAAGTAAGCTTCCAGCATACCTATCGCCGATTTCGCCGTAGAACCATGGATGCATTTTCCTTTCGTGCAATTCACAAACTGCCCCGACAAACATCTTTCACAATTTTCGTGTGTATTTGGATTATGACACATATGGTTCGGACACACCAGCTGATAATCATGTGCAGTAAACAGGATTTTACATGTATGTCCTGTTTCTTTTCTCCACTTCACAATTTCCAGAATCACACTTGGCGTCAATTGATAATTAAAATTGTTCAAATGGCATACATCCGGACAGAAATCGTCAAGCACCAGCCGAAGTTTTTTTCTTGCCTCAGATGAGTATATCGTTTTCAGAGGATAAGTAATCTTAGACAGCTTGGAGCCTCCATGGAAATCCATATCACCGGTATATGCGTTTACACGGTTTCCCACACATCTTCCATCGTGCTCCATTCCGAAATACTCCACTTCATTTCCCTGCGAAGCCAAATATTCACCTAATTTAAATATGTATGTTTCTGAGCCGCCATTCGGATGCAGAAACTTATTTATCATCAAAACTCTCATGATTTACAACTCCAACGCTACTTGCTCCATATGCATATACATTTTCATTATACCTTTTTTCTCTATATGAAACAAGAAAAATGCCAAATTTCTAAATATTTATAATATTTCTGGAATTGTCTGACATTTCCGAACTTCTCGTGTTACATTCCCAAATCACCAAAAGGACAGGAAAACCTGCCCTCGCTTTTTTTATTCACTCTGTAATTTTTTTACGATATCCTCAATGATATCAACTCCTTCTTCCAAGACTCCAGCAATTTCTTCTGCAGACATGCCCTTATCCAGCTTCTTTTTCACTAAACATGTTAATAACTCTGCCCTTCCTTCTGCCCTTCCTTCTGCTTTTCCTTCTGCCTTAGCCTCTTCTCTGGCTAATTCTGTCATATCTTCCATAATTTGCTGAAATGACATATACTTCGCCCCCATTTCTCGGCTCGCTTTCACTTTGTGAACAGATTCCTGTAATTTCTTCACAAAATCATCTTGAAAATCTTCTTCACTTTCCCGAAGCGGTGCGCCTACATATTTTAAAAAATTTACTAACGATTCCGGCACTTCTTCCCCATTTGTTCCTTTGGTGCTAAGAAAAATAGTATTTTCTCCGTCAGACATATCAACCTTCGGAAATTCTCTGCACTTTTTCATCTGCGTATAACAATATTTTTTCTCACCAAACGGATCAAAATCACAGATAAATATAACATATGTATCCGGTAAATCCTTATAATGAGTTCCTCGTTCTATGATTTCCATATCTATCTGACTGTGATAATATCTCGCTCTTTTTTTAATGGCCTTTACTTGAAGTGCCTGCATCTCAATATTATAATGCGTATTTTTTTCATATTCATCTTGTTTCCTCCTTATTTTAACACAATTTTATTTATAATGATAGCAAAAAGCATAAAAATACAGAGATTTTCATACAATTATAGGCATTCCTCCTTCTATTTTTTCCATCAACTTGAATTTCTTAGGCTGAACCACCTGCGAAAATCAGATGCATCTTCAGATGCCGCATGACACATGAATGATTTGATTGAAATCGTGTCCTGTCTTGATGTCGTGAATATATAATATCACAGTCCATTTCTTTCTACAACCACAAAATAAAAAACAGCATTGACAACCATTTCGGTCATCAACACTGTTCCTTCACTCTTTCTAATACAGTTCCAACGTTCTTTCCACCACATCATCCCAACTGTATTTTCGACAAACAAAATCTGCTGCAGACTTCCGGTAGGATTCCACCATTTCTTCCTCATCACAAAGCATCTGCAGCTTTTTCTTCAAATCTGCCACATCGCTTTTTCGAAATAAAACCGCTTTATCCTCCACCACCTCCGCACATTCTGCAATATCCGATACCAGACAGCAGTTTCCATAACTCATAGCCTCAAGCAGGCTAAGAGGCATTCCCTCTAAGTCCGAAGGCAACACATAGATATATGCGTGACTATACAATTCTTCCAAGAGCCGCCCCTGTACAAATCCGGTAAATAAAATACGATCATCGCCCTCTGCCATTTCTTTAAGCTCTTCTAAAAAGTCCCCGGTATCGGACGCACCGCCTGCAATCACCAGTTTTTTATCCGTCTCTACCTGTTTGTAAGCATCCACAAGATATCCTACTCCCTTTTCCGGAACCAATCTTCCCAAAAATAGGATATAATCATTTCCTGCCAACCCATACTTTTCTGCAATGAGATTTACCGGTTGATTCACCGGTCGATTTACACCATTGGGGATAAAACGCGTCTCCCTGCCATAGGTATCTTTAAAATACCTCTGTACACCTGCGCTAAGGACGATAATCTCATCTGCAAACTTCACAGCACATTTTTCCCCCAGCATAATGTAGGTACTTGCAAGTTTTCCCCACTTTGCTCTCTGATGATCTAACCCATGTATAGTCGCGACGCATCGCTTTCCGAACAATTTTGGCAACCAAAGCATCGCACATGGACCTTCTGCATGGAAGTGTACTACATCATACTTTCCAAAAGCTGCTCTGACTGCTGCGAAAAACGAAGCACTCATAGCCGCCAGCCCTTTCACATCTATCGTGGGAACCGTTTTCAATCGTACTCCCTGATACGTTTTCCGCTTTTTTATATCAAACTCTTTCCCACCCACATGATGCCCATTTCTATTATAACAAGTAACGGCATGTCCTCTTTTCACCATCCGGGTACTGAGTTCCTCTACCACAATTTCAACGCCGCCCTCTCGTGAGGGAATCCGTTTATGGCCGAGCATTGCGATATTCCGTTTCTGTTTCTTCGTCCTGCTTTTCATGTTTCTACATCGCTCCGTCCCGTTTCACCAGTGCCAGCACCGTCTTACACAAAATTCGAAGGTCCATGCCCATGCTCCACTCGTTGATATACTGCGTATCCAGTTTCACAACCTCTTCAAAATCCGTAATCTTACTCCTTCCGCTGACCTGCCACAGCCCGGTGATTCCCGGTTTTATAGCGAGTCTGGCCCGATGATGAAGCTCATACTTTTCCCATTCATCCAGAGTCGGCGGACGCGTCCCCACAAGAGACATGTCTCCCTTTAATACATTCCAAAACTGTGGAAATTCGTCCATGCTTGTCCTTCGGATGAAGTCCCCGATTCCGGTCTTTTGTGTACCGTCCGGCAGAATCCGGTTTCCGATAATCCTCGGGTCGAACTCCATTTTAAACATCATTCCGTCCTGCATGCGGTTCTGTTCCATCAACTCTTTTTTTCGTTCCTCCGCATCCATATACATACTGCGGAACTTATATATCTTAAATTTCTTGCCATTTTTTCCGACACGGGTCTGTGAGAAGAAAATCGGGCCCGGTGACGCAAAGTAGATTGCCGGACCCAAAACCAAAGCGAAAATGCCGGTCAGAAGGCATCCCACCATTCCGCCCGCAATGTCCAACCCACGCTTCATAAAAGCCTGTTTCTGGGAAACATTATTAATACTGGTGGTAAGCACCGTATAATCTCCTATTTTTTCCACCAGTTGCTTTCTTCCCCTTGTTTCGGAAAGCTTCGCAAGATTTTCATGCACCGTCACGCCGGTTTCCGTAAGATTATCAACCATTTCCTGTGGATAAGAAACCCCCGGAGCCGGATTTATCAGCACTTCATCCACCCAGTGCCTGCACACATAAGTGGCACAGCCCTGTGCATCCGACACCACCGGAAATCCTAAAATGAATTTTCCTTTCCAATCCGCATCCAGAATCACAATCCCGGAAATCGTATATGCAATCGTTTCCTCATCCCGAACATTTTTTACCACTTCTTCCGCAGCCCCCGTGGAAGTCACGATAAGGAGCGAATTCTTTTGTTCCGACGTTCTCCCATGCCGCAAGTGAAATTTCCAAAAAATCCGCACCCCATAAGAAAGTATGACATAAAACAGCCACATCAGGTACAATGCCAGACGGGAATAATTCTCTCCTTCCTTTGCGCTAAAGAGAAAAATCACCGTGCATCCCTCGACCAGTGCAGAATGCTTCACCGTTTTCGTAAACTCTTTATAGTATCCCCTTTTTAGCACCCCACTGAAGGTCTCATAGAAAAAGATGACGGCCATATCTGCCACCATCACAAACACAGCCATACTGCAGTACAATTCATTTTGATATGGATTATGAAATCCATGCCTTGCGACATTCGCCAGTATAAATGCCAACTGCAGACATAATAAATCCAGTATAATAAAGTCATAGTGTTTTAACCATCCACTCGACGATTTTTTATACATAACAATTCCTCTTTTCCCTTTACAACCCGTATTTCCTCAGTAATTCCATACGCTTCCGGCTCTTTTTCATACCGTCCATCATCAGATTACCGTCGTATTTTTTGGTCTTTTTCAAAAATCTGCCCCAGCGTTTCAACCATTCCACCGGAAGCAGCCATGGTTTCTCCCTCAAATGCGGAGCCTTATTGATCATGAATTCCCTGCTTGGAAAACCGGCACGAATCCATGTCCAAATAGCAGATTGTTTTCCTCCCTTGCTATTTAAATTGATACGACCCGCCAGTTCATCCGCTTCTCCCCGCTTGCCAAACACGCCTACTTCCACCATATCTTCCAACAGGTTTTCCGGGGCGCAGGTTTCATACCGAATCGGAAGGGAGCATCCCAGATAAGTCATGCCGATATACTGAAGATCTCCCAGATACCCGGCTGCATGATTTTCCCGCAACGCAGTCTCCACATATTCCCAGTCAATTTCTGTTCCGAATTGTTCCTGATAAAGCAGGATATCCATCATCTGGCGTACCCCTACCCCGTTTAACGTAAAATGTTTAAACGCGTGCAGCACCAGAAACAGATAATGCTCCGTATGGGACATCGTCGTAAGCGGCACCTCGCTCACCTCGCAGACTCTTGCATTTGCAAATACATTTTGAAAACAATCTCCCATCCGGGTGCGCAATTCATTCTCATGTCCCATCACATTTGTATGTACTTCTATCAAAAATCGGCTTTCTTTCTCGTAAAATGCAACTTCCTGTAATAACTCCAACTGTGCTTCTGTCACATCCGGGCGCTCACACTCATATCCCATTTCTTCCAGAACAGCCTTCACCTGAAAAAACTCCTCTTTCCGGACCAGGATATCTTCATCGCCGGAGGGCCGATACTCTCCATACTTTCCATATAATTGCCGGCAAATAATCCCTTTCATCACAATCGGATGCAGATTTGCAGCCAGAAAAGCCCGATACAGCTTCAAAAAAGCATCCGTTTTTTTAACCTGCTGCGCCAGCATCGTCATCGCAAGATACACATTTTGTTCATAGTCCGGCTGATTCCGATATTCCGGAAACCTGCATATCACCTCATGAAACAGAGGATACAGATTGTGCTTTTTCGCCAGCATTGCCAGCCCATGAAAGTCCACCGGTTCCATCAGTTCCGGAAGTCCTTCTCTCTCCGGATTGTGTATTGCATATTTGATAATTTCTAAAAAATTCTTTACTTGACGTTCCATAATTTCTGTCTGTCCCTAATTCTTCTCTATAATCCCGTATTGCTTCATTAAGGCAATGCGCCGATTCGCAATCTCAATACTTCTGGCAGGATGATTCTTTGGTGACCGATATGCCCATTTCCCATATTGGATAATCCGATCCAGCCATGCGACCGGAAGCAGATAAGGTTTTTTCTCCAAATAAGGATACTTTCCTTCCATATATTTCAAAGCCGGGAAAATGCTCTTAAAAATTGCATGTCTCACTCGCTTTCCCTTTTTTTGCGCATTTACAGCATTCATCGTAATGGAACTGCTGTGCAACCGGTTCTTCTCGGCATTTCCCGTAATCCCGCCTTCCAGCATATCATAAAGCAACGCTTTTTCATCGGTTTCGATTGCCTGCCATTTGGATGGATAGCACGCTTTTTCTGCGTCAAATCCAAAATAGATTTTCCCTATTTTAAAAATTGCAGCAACCAGTTTTTCTGCATGAATTTTTTGACAATTTTGATACACCAGATTCCAGTCCACCTCCGCCCCATGTGCGTTTGCAAAAAGAACAATGTCGCACACTTGACGGACTCCCACACCGGAATGCAGAAAATGTTTCACTGCATGACAAATCAGATAAAACAAGTGATCCGTATATCCCATCGTCCATATCGGAACACCCTGAATTGTTTCCTGTATTGCTCGGGTAAACACCCCTTCGAAAAACCCGTTGAAATCTCCAATAGTCTCTGAATCCTCCGCAAACAAATGCTTATGTACTTCCAGATACAAAAACGTACCTTTCTTCACATAAGACACTTCGTATGTTTTATCCGGATTTTCCTCCGGCTTCATCAGGCGCATTCCTTCTTGAATCAGTACCTGATGCACTTTCGGAAAACAGGCTTCCGAAATCAGAATATCTTCATCTAAAGATGGTCTGGTGTTAGGCGTCAGATATAAATTGCGGCAGATTAATCCCTTCATTACTAAAGGTAAGCACCCCCCCTCCGAGCAAATTCGAGGGTACAACGATAAGAAGTCGCTGGTTTTCATCACTTGTCTCGCCACTTCTCCCATTACTCTATTGCTGCACGCTTTCAATAATTCCGGCTCTTTTTTTGCCGCCAGGCACTTACATACCGCCTCATATATCAGGGGCAGCACCTGCTGCTTTGAAGCAATTTGAAACAGTTCCTGCCATTCTGTTCTTGATACTTTTGTCCACGATACCGTCTCTTTTCGCAGGGCAGCTCCCAATGCTTCCAAAAACTTTTCGTTCATACCTGCTCTCCATTCATTCCTCTTAAAGTGTATCATAGTGCCTTTTTTTTCGCAAGAAGAACTAGCATTATTACCAATGCGATTCCTGTCATCGCTCCTAAGCTGTCCAGCACCACATCTGAAATCTGTCCCGAACGTCCACCGACAGACAACTGGATGGTCTCATCCACCGATGCCACCAACACACAAAAGGAAGCCGCCTTTGTCTTCCGATATCGTAGATTTGTCTGCAAAACGGTAAGTGTCCCAAGTATCCCTAGAACCAAGTACTCTGAAAAATGTCCGCATTTTCGTAACAAGTGATGAAAAAACTCGAATTGCTCCTGCGGCATAGTATCCAGCCTGTCCGCAAACCACGGAAAAAAAGTCTCTGCGAGCCAACGTCCAAAACCCGTACTCACTTTACTGGAGGCGGCTGCCGGCTGCATGGAAAATGAAAAAATGACGCCTGCCCAAATCAAAGTCAAAAGCAGGCAGACCATTCCCGTCTTGTTCCATCGGGGCTTCATATGCCCTGCCATCTGATAGAATCCAAAACCAATCGTTGCTCCCAAAACATTGCCAAAAATATCATCGGTTTCAAAAAGACCTATGCTAAGGAGTCCCTGCAAAAGTTCAATGCTCACAGAGCAACACAGTACGGCAAGCAGCGTGTATCTTCCTTTCTCAAATAGCTTAAAACAATATGGCAAGAAACCTCCAATCGGCACATACATCGCTATATTAGCCAAAATCTGCAATAGCAGCTCCACATTATTTTCACTGAGAGCCATCCGATAAGACACAAAAGGCGCCAATCGAAAGCCTCCCCCTCCGCTTGTCCTGCCAAACAGGGTCATCACAAAAATAAGGGAGCAGGAAAAGCAGAGAAGCCCCCTGCAAAGAGCTTCCCGCCTACTGTTTTCATGCTGCTTCGTATATCCCTTTTTGCGCAGTGCTCCATAAAGAAACCAAAACACCGGTGCAAAGGCAAACACCCATATAAATCCGGGAATATTTATTTTCACATATCCCCAAAAACATCTCCACAAACTACCTATCATAGAAATTCCCTACTTTTTCCTTGGAATATTTTATATCATACCACAACTTTCCTTTTCATGACAGATATAATTAGAGAAATCTCTTGTTCTGTTTTGCGGAAGAAAAAAGGCAGCCAAATCACTAGCTGCCTGTACTTATGCAAAAGGGACGGGGATTTTGATGGTTTTTTTGTAATATCTTTTATTTGACTGCAAGCATCATAAATTTTAAAACAACTCATTTGCCACACCAATTTCGTTCTCATACATAGATACCCCATCTATCCAAACCTGAACACCTAATACGTCGTAATCTATATCCGGCTTTAAAATAATTGTTCTGGAGCGAACTGTATTATAATTGATAGCAGTAATCATTCTATTCACATTCACAATCCTTCCATTCCTTTTTTTATAAATCAAATCCACATCTAATTCCAATTCCAAATCATCTTGACTAGCATTCGTCCTCTGCTCAATGTCATTAAAGTTGAGATTTAATCGTCCATCTTCGACAAAAACATTAATGTTTCTCGCTCCGCCTGAGTCCGACACAAAATACACTGCAAAAAAGGTTCAACCGGAAATCCTCCTTCCCGAATCACTTCCGAATGCCGATATTCTGTGATATCATGCTCCATTCCCATTGGACCTTCATGATAAATCTTCCGAAACTGCAATTTTTGAAATTCTTCCACTCCATTTTTGATATCACTTCTATGCCCTGCTATCCCTCTCTCTGCAAATTTTGTTCCCTCATACTCTAATACGGCACTGGCATTCAAACAGAAAAAAATCGGCACCGGACAAGATGCATTAATATCACTTACCATAATTTTTTGTTTCTCTGCTTCTTCTCTGCTATAGATCCAGCCGTTGTACAAAATACTTGAAGCGTTATGAACATCCGTAAAATGGTACAAAAAATTGGGCCACCAACTCAAATCTTTCCTAAGTATATTTTGCTGTTCATTTAGTATATCTTTGTAAGTCAATATTTTCACCCCTAATTTTCCACATACTGAAAAGCATTTGGTTCACTTGTAAAAAATGTGCCATCATGTGAAGCATATATATTCTTTGCCCACCTCATTTCACGCATCATTTTCAAAAAAGGCAACGCCACATTTTGATATTCGCACGGAAATTCCTCTGCCGAAATAACACCTACATCTTTCACCAAATTCCACATCTCACAAATCTGTTCTTCCGACAACTCTGTCTCTCCGATGGTCAGCAACACACTCTCTTCTTTTCCTGCACAAATCTGCTGCCCATGTAAGACTCCTTTGTTATTCTTTTGCAAATAATTCTTAAGCGCCTGCCTGAACTTTTCATATCCTTCCAAATCTCTTTCTCCGGATAACCACTTTTCCATCTCGCTAATATTCTCATGTTCCGGAAGCGGATCATTATAGTTGTCTACATACACATATATCTGCATTGGAAGATTCTTCAAATACTTTTCCATCAAAGGCTGCACTAATGCCCAGTCCAAACCGCCGTTACCGCATCCTAATCTCGGAAATGCAATAGAATCTGCCCCAAACTTATCCCAATTGTTAACAAAGGTCTGTAATCCCTGCTCCACAAATTCCAACTTAGACGGATAACGCCAATGCTTTTTTGTCGGAAATAGCATAATCCATTTTTCAGACTCTTTCCACAAATACAGTTTCCCGATTGTCAACTTTTCTTCTCGACAAATCTGCTGATAAGATTGAAACATCTCAGGATATCGTTTTTTAAACTCCAGAGCCACTCCTTTTCCCATAACTCCAACGGTATTTACGGCATTTACAAGAATTTTAGCCGGACTGCTAAATATATCTCCCTTTACATAAGTAATCATTGTACGCCTTCTTTCATGTAGGATTTTTCTATTCCCTATTATAAAGGATTTATAAAAATACCGCAATGCATATCACAAAATTCACGCAAACATAGGCTTGCACTTTCCCTCTTCTGTTTTATCGTAATCACTCAATAAGTTACTTACATTCTGCTTGCACAACTTTCGACCACGGCACCATTTATTGCACCTGACACCTTGTGTTCCAATGCACTCAACCCCTCATGCTTTTATCGAGTCTTGGTTAAGTCGTAACCAGCCGCATCATTTTCACTCTTATCATAAGCATTATTGATGTATTTAAACGGGTTTGCCAAAAAAGTATCTTCATCAACATATGCAATATACGATCCTGTTAATGAATTTACTGTTTTACACACAGCACAACTACATAAGCATAACCATTATCAATATTGCTCTTCAATATAGGGAAAAGATTGTTTTTATTATAATAATCATACGATCCACTTTTATCAGGTAGAATAACAGCAAGCAATGCATTTCGATGACTTGTACGATTATTTCGTGTCGTCTCTCCTTTCATATTGGGAGATATCAAAACAATTGTAATTGTACTGTCATAAATTTTATTTTTTAAGTGATTCCAGATGGCATCCTCGCTCCACGAAGAAATGTTGTCATCACTTTTTTCACCTTATATTTTCAAAATTTCCCAAACTTATTCTTCGTCCTCCACCTCTTCCATCGCATCATCTTCCCGCGAACCGACCACAAGTGCACAATACATCCCAGCTGCCACAACGGACACAAATATGCCCCCTTTTTCACACTTCAATTACCCCAACTTTCAAGAACACCGGGTACAAATAACTTGCGCCAAAAGTTTCAAGCTGTTTCGGTCCCTTTACCTTTTGCTGCAGTTCCAGTGCTTTGCGAAATGCCAGCATCACAGTTGAACCGGTAATGCTCTTTTCCTTTCTGCTGACAAACAGTTCTCTCCCCTTCAGCACATAAGTAAAACGCAGTCCCTTCATCGTGTAAAATGGATATTTTTCAAATGCCTTTACGGCCTCCCACAGTTTTTCTTCCAGTATAAAAATATCCTCTTTCGCCCTTATGCTTTCCCTTAGAGAATCAACCGCAGCCTTTCTGCGTCTGTATACCCGGATTCGCTCCGCATTCAGACTCATTTCTTCCGCATTATAGATATTCTTTGTGTATGGCAAATAACTATGGACGGATGCTCTGCCAAGACCTGTCAATTCTTGTATCTCAGAAATCGACTTTCCCATCTTCTTCAATTGCAGAACCCAGTCACATGTCTCAGATGAAAATGCACCGGCTGTAATCAATATCTTCCGGATTTTAAGTGGGGTCATTCCAAACTCATCTGCAATTTCCCGGATAGAATGACTCCCTTCCCCTTCTGCTGATAAATATAAGCCTGAAACTTCATCCATAAGTTGACACATCGTGTCTTCAGGATTGTAATTTGGTTTTTTCTTTTGTCTTGGCATACTCCTACCCTCCAATGTTATTATTTCAATCTAATC
>ONED01000025.1 GCA_900316755.1 uncultured Eubacteriales bacterium | reverse complement strand
ACTTGTTTACGGCAATATGCCCTTTTCCCATGCAACCGCACTCCTTCCTTTTTCTGTTGTCCATCAATTGAATTTCGTCGGCGAAGCTGCCCTGAAAATTCGATACGCCATGGCCTGGCGCGTCTTAAGAGCGTCAGAATGATTTGATAAAAATCTCGCTCTTATTTGATGTTGAGGTAATTGTATCATCTTCTCATACCCTATTGCATTCTGGAAAATGTTGATACACTGTGGATAACCCAATAAAAAATGTTGAAAAGCTGTGGATAAGTTCCCAATACAAGAATTTAATTAAAAAAATTTGGACATCAAAGAACTTTTTCTCTGATGTCCAAAAACAATACATCCTGCTAATTTTGCTCAGAATCCTCTGTGTCCGCATCTTCCGAGGTCTCATCCCCGGTTTCATCTCCGGTTTCCCCTTCGTTCTCCTCCGAAGCTTCCCGAAGTTCCTCCACATCAAATTCCATCGCATTCACTACACTGCTGCCGACCGTGTAGACTACTTTCTTATCGCCAACCGTCAGGTAGTAATCGCTGCCTGTCTGATTTCCAATATAAACGGTCGTCACATTTCCTTCCTTGTCCGCCAGCTCTATGGTATATGCCGGCTCCTCCAATCCATAATCTGAAAGTGCATCCGGTTCTTCCAAGATGCGGTTTGCGATTATTTTTCCGAAGGTATCTGCCATAGATTCCATCGTGCTCTGCTCCAAAGCGACCGTCGTATCTTCTTCATAGCTCCATGTGTCGTCCGTTTTCGTAAACGTCATCGTAGAAGTCCCGTCAGAATATTTTATGGAAACAATATCATCCATGGAAACCGCATATGTGGTCTCTTCTGAAGGTTCTTCCTCCTGATTCTCCTGTATTTTTCCAATCACAAAATAGCATACAATCAGAACAGCTAAAATCACAAGAAGTGCCAGCATGGTATTTTTTCTTTTCTTCATTTCCTCCCACCTACGCTTTCCTTCGTTTCATCCATGTTACAAATCCAAAGATTAAAATGGCAATCGGAATACCGAAAATAAACAACAGCCCAAACAATCCTGCATGCTGCACGGTATTGTAGGTCATCGCCAGACTCTTTGCCGGAATAGAGATATTCTCTACATCATCAAAATGGCTGGTTACTGCATTCATAAATAATGTGGTATTTTCTACCGTTCCGAAGGTATCTGTGATGGACGCATCAATCATGCTGGAAGCGGTAATCACGGTAAATTGTCCCGCATCCTCTGTTGCAGTAGCTCCGAGAATGTATTGTCCCTCTACTGTATCTTCCTCTGTCACCGAATATCCGGATTCAGAGGTTGTCATAAAGCTGTTTAATGTAATGGTATCACGCTCAGGTGTTGTCTCTGTCACACCCTGACACTGTACTAAAAGCACCATCTTTGAGGACAGATTGTTTGCCAGATCACCCGAAACAGAAAGCTCCGGAAAAATGTAAAAGGGCTGTCCCTGATAACACCTCTTTGTATCTGCAATATAGCCGTTTGCTTTCTGCATCCCAAATTCCAGAAGCAGCGCGTCTAAGTTCGGAGTTTCTTTCTGGGTATCCCCAAGCATGAGAAATACATTCCCGCCTCCTGTGATATATTCAGATACCATCGCCTTTTCTTCTTCTGAAAAATCGGTCATCGGCGCATAGCAGAAAAGCAGGTCGCAGTCTTCCGGAATCTCCCCTGCCATCATGGTATTCAGTTCGTCTATCTCAAAGTTTGATTTATCCATCAGTCCGGAAATGGTCGTGGAAAACGTAGATTCTCCATGTCCGGTTGTGCGATAGATTTTTTTCGTTACATCACTTGTGACCGTGTGAACGGCACTGGTAAGCTGCCCCTCTGCATCAAACTCGCTTTCGGAAGCCTGACCGGTGGTGTAATAAGACGAATAATCATAGGTAATCATATCGTCAAAAGCCACTATTTCCTGTTTCTCTGTTTCTGCACAATGAACCACAACGGTGTTTGATTCTGCTCCATACTCATTCAGTACAGAAGGGTGTGCTACCGGGTCAATCCATTCTACCGAGAGTTTATCGGAAACTGCGCTATATTTTTGGATAAAAGTCTTGATTCTTTCATCCACAGAACTTTTATCTGCCAGTACGGAAAGGGTTACTTCCTTATCCAAGTCATGCAAAAACTCTTTACTGGTATCCGTAATTTCATAAATTTTGCTGTCGCTCAGGTCAATCGTATCTATCGTATCTGAAAATCGGGATACAATCATATTCACTACAATTACAATGACAATCGCTGCCACAGTCACCGCCGTACTATATGTACCATACCGAAGCTGTGGGCTTTTCCATATTTCTTTTATCTTCTTCATAGCCACTTCTCCTAACTCCAACGACGTTTTTGGATTGACTGCACAGTCAAAAAGTTGAACAATACAATCAACGAAACATAGAAAATCAATCCGCTTACACTTAGTAAATTGTTCCTAAAAATGTCCGTAAAAATATGTGTCAGCTCCAGTTTTTCCAAAATACCGGAAAGGAACGTCCCAACCGTGTTGCTCGGCAGAAAAGAAAGCAATCCATCCCACAAGTACAGCACCAAAAGCACCGCAAAGGTACTGATTGCTGCGATAATCTGACTTTCCGTAAGCGCAGACAGGAACATTCCGATGGAAATATATACACATCCCAAAAGGAAAAATGCAAACATAGCAGTATAATCCACCTTCAGGTATGCGGTTCCGTTCATCTTAATGACCAATGGATAGAAACAGAAAATCACCATCGGAATCAGGAATACAGACACCATTGCCAGATATTTTCCCACCACTACATCCACAAGACGCACCGGGGAAGTCAGAAGCAGCTGGTCTGTTTTACTCCTCCGCTCCTCCGCAAAACACTTCATGGTAAGGAGCGGCACAGCGAGCATGAAGATGAACGACACTCCATACAGACAATAGGAGAAATACGGATATCCTCCGTTTAGATTGTATGCCATAAAATAGATTCCCACAAACAACGCGAGAAAGGCAATAAACACATATCCAATCATAGATTGAAAATAAGATTTGAATTCTCTTTTATAAATCGCTTTCATCGCTTTCTCCTCCTTCCGTCACGTCCTCATCGGATGTCTCCATCTCCTCTTGTGCTGCTTCCTCTTCGGATACATTCGTCCCTTCGCCTTCCGTCAGTTCAAGAAATACCTGCTCCAGAGAAACCTCTGTTTTCTTTAGCGTTAAAATCGGACATTTCGCCTGTGCAAATGCAAAGAACAATTCTTCCCGTATGTCCTCACTTCCGTCGGTTCTTATCTCCACATCCAGATTGCCTTCTGCATTTTTTCTGCTGCTCCACTCAGAAACAGACTCCATCTGATCCAGAAGGTTCAATACTTCTTTATCTTTTTCCCGAATTTCCATCTCTATCGTATCGGAGCCTGCCAAGAGCTTTTCCAGATTCTCCGGCGTATCGCTGGCTACCAGCTTCCCTTTTGAAATAATCCATATGTAATCGCAGACCTCCCTCACCTCTGCAAGAATGTGAGAACTCAGAATCACGGTGTGCTGTTTCGAGAGATTCCGGATTAACTCACGGATTTCAATAATCTGCTTGGGATCCAGTCCAACGGTCGGCTCATCCAGAATGATGATTTCCGGCATGCCAAGCACTGCCTGTGCCAACCCGACGCGCTGCTTATACCCTTTGGACAGATTTTTAATCAGTCGTGCCGAAACATCCTCCAGCTTCGTAAGCTCCACTACCTGTCTGATTGCTTCTTCTCTCTCGTCCTTTGGAATCTTTTTCAGCTCCGCTGAAAACTCCAGATATTCCATCACTGTCATATCCGTATACAGCGGCGGTATCTCCGGAAGATAGCCGATACTTCTTTTCGCAATTTCCGGCTCGTCTATGAGATTGTGCCCGTCAATCAGCACTTCCCCTTCGGTTGCACCCAAATACCCCGTCATAATGTTCATGGTCGTAGATTTTCCCGCTCCGTTCGGACCCAGAAAACCATAGATTTTTCCTTTTTCCACGGTGAAATTCAAGTGGTCGACCGCCACATGTTTCCCGTACTTTTTCACTAAATTTTTTACTTCTATCAAGTGAGTCCCTCCTTTGGCACATTATCTTTCTATTTTAGAAAAGAAAAGCGAAAACTTTATGTTTAAATTGTGTAGATTCTGTGAACGTGTGATTTTAGATACACTTGCGTCTGTAAATTGGGCGATAATGGTCATTTTGCGAAAAAATGCCCAAGCGTTGGGCATAAGAAGTAAGATGTTACTTCAAATTCCCATAACTTGGGCATCACAGAAAAATTCAGACACATACCGTTACGCTTCCATATACTCCAACGGATTCACAGGATCTCCATCTTTCAATAACTGGAAATACAGGTTTGGCCCTTCCACACTGTAATACTTTGTGGGTTCACTGAGATATCCTATCACATCCCCCTGTTCCATACGGTCTCCCTCATGCACACAGACTTCCTTCACCTGTCCGTACACCGCTGTATATCCATTTCCCAGATTCATAGTGATGGTTGTACCTGTCTGAGCGGTTGTTTCAATCGATGTCACTTCCCCGTCTGCTGCGGCTAAGACATCTGCACCTACCTCACTTCCGATAATCATTGCCGGATTATATTTGTACTGATCCAATGTAGAAAAATATACCGTCTGGTCCATGCTGTAGCTTAATATGACATTGCCGTCCACCGGCCAGATCAGGACCTCGCTCGCCGAAAAAAACGGAGCTTGCGGCTGTACCGGAGCCGGCGTAATCTCCTTTTGAGTAGTATCTTCTATAATCGGTTTCTCTATCTCGGCCTGCACGGTATCCGTATTTGCACTCTGCGTTTTCTGTTCTTCTGCATTCTTATCTTTGGTTTCGTTTGTCTTTTCCAATTCTGCTTCCGCCAGTTGCTGCTGCTTATCCAAATCCGTCTTTCGCTGATATTGACGAAATGTAATCATCCCCACAATTGCTATCATTGCAACAAAACAAATCACCAGACCAACTGCCGCGCTCTTCTCTCTTTTAGAAGTATCGTTCTTGTTTTTCATATTTATCACCTCTGGCTTTATTTTTGCCAGAAAACGATACCCTTATTCTACGTTCCACAAAATTTCTGCAACCTCTTTGATTTCCGTACCTTCAAAAAAAAATTGCAGGATTTCCTTGTAAGTGCTTCCATTTTTTGCCATCTCATTCGCTGTATACTGGCTGAGTCCCAGTCCGTGACCGACCCCTCTCGTGACAACCCGTGTTTTTCCATCAAATTCCTGCAATTCAAAACAACTGGATGGTAAATCATAGGTGTCACGAAAGCTGTCACCGCTGCATTTTTCCTCCCCAACCTGTACCTCCATTACGTATCCGGCGCTGTCGGTGGATAAAACTTGAGCCCCGGCGACATTCAGTATCTGCGTCTGCATCTGTGCATCCGCCCCGATATCCTTGGGGCAGTCCCGACTTTGCAGGTAAGGATATGTATCACTTCCAAGCACATCCTTGCCACTTCTGGTCTTCCCGTTAGAGAGCTGATGAAACGGCACCAGCGCAAGCGCGTCTCCATACATCACAACCTCCCCTTCCGTTTCCTTCCAGATTTCCTTTAGTTTCTGATACCAGTCCGCATCCAGTTTCGGTTTCACAAGCGTTTCTTTGTCTAACTCCTTAATCTCACTGTATACCGTGGTTCTCACAAGTACCGCCTGTACCTTCAGCATTTCCTCCTCATAATCCGAGGACACTTCTTTTGCCAGAACGCCGATGCAGTAATTGTCAAGCGCCGTATTCTGCTCTGCTTCCATGTTTTCCCCATTTAGAAAAATCGTCACGATATATGGTAACAGGACGATAATTAAACATATCGCGCCTGCTTTTTTCAATTTTTGCTTCATAATAAGACAAGCCTCCCATACTTTATTGTATGAGAGGCTGTTTTCTTTTATGACTGACAATCTTATTTTTTCACAACCACTTTATCCAGTTTCCAAATATCATCCACATATTCCTGAATCGTTCTGTCTGATGTGAATTTTCCACAGGAAGCCGTATTCAGGAGTGCCATTCTTGACCATCTGTCCTGATCCCGGTAAGCTTCCTCCACACGTTTCTGTGCATCCGCATAGCTTCTGAAATCTTTCAGGATGAAATAGGTATCTGCCCGGTCGCTGCTCTGTGTGTTTAACAGAGAATTGTATAAATCACGGTATAATTCTCTGTCTCCGTGCGCATACGTGCCATCCACAAGCTGGTCTACCACACGTTTAATATCCCAATCATTGAAGTAGATGTCAATCGGATTGTATCCGCCGTGGTTCTCATAATTAATAACTTCATCAGAGCTCAAGCCGAAAATAAATGCATTTTCTATGCCGACTTCTTCCACGATTTCCACGTTTGCGCCATCCATTGTACCAAGTGTAGGAGCTCCGTTTAACATAAATTTCATGTTACCTGTACCGGAAGCCTCTTTTGATGCAGTGGAAATCTGCTCACTCACATCTGCAGCCGCAAAAATCAGCTCTGCGTTGGATACTCGATAGTCTTCGATAAATACCACTTTCAGTTTATTGTTGATACTTGCATCATTATTGATTACATCTGCTACAGAGTTAATCAGCTTAATTGTCTGTTTTGCACGCTTATATCCCGCTGCTGCCTTTGCACCAAAGATGAAAGTTCTCGGGTAGAACGGCATCTCCGGATGGTCTTTAATCTGATTGTACAGATACATCACGTGTAAAATGTTCAATAACTGGCGCTTGTATTCATGCAGTCTCTTAACCTGAACATCAAAAATGGAGTTCGGGTCTACCTCGATGCCATTGTGTTCCTTAATATATTTTGCAAGACGAATCTTATTCTGGTATTTGATTTCCATAAATTCTTTTCTTGCTTTGTCGTCGTCTGCGAGCGGTTTCAGCTTCGCCATCTGAGAAAGGTCGGTAATCCAGCCGTCTCCGATATGGTCTGTTACCCAGTCTGCAAGGAGCGGATTTCCATGTAATAAGAAACGTCTCTGCGTAATACCATTCGTCTTATTGTTAAACTTTTCAGGCATCATTTCATAGAAATCTTTTAATTCCTGTTTCTTTAAGATTTCTGTATGAAGCGCAGCCACACCGTTTACCGAATATCCTGCAACGATGGCAAGGTGTGCCATCTTCACCTGCCCGTCATATAAAATCGCCATCTTGCGGACTTTTTCTTCATTGCCCGGGTATTTGGCTCTGATTTCATTGACGAAACGTCTGTCAATCTCTTCCACAATCTGATAAACTCGCGGGAGCAGTCTCTTAAACAGGTCAATCGGCCATTTCTCCAGCGCTTCTGCCATAATCGTGTGGTTTGTATACGCACAGGTCTTTGTGGTAATCTCCCATGCTTCATCCCAGTCTAAGCCTTCCTCGTCCATCAAAAGCCGCATCAGCTCTGCAACCGAAACCGTCGGGTGCGTATCATTCATCTGGATGGTGACCTTTTCGTAGAACTTTCGAATATCTCCGTCGTGTTCTCTCTTATATTTTGCAATTGCCTCCTGTAAGCTTGCAGAAATAAAGAAATACTGCTGTTTTAAACGAAGCTCTTTTCCCGCATAATGATTATCGTTCGGATATAAGACTTCTACAATGGTTTTTGCAAGGTTTTCCTGTTCAATCGCTTTCTGGTATTCTCCACGGTCAAACTGATCCAGATGGAATTCTGTAATCGCCTTTGCATCCCAGATACGAAGCGTATTTACTACATTATTGTTGTATCCTACGATTGGCATATCGTACGGAATGGCCAAAACGGATTCGTAATTTTCCTGAATGTAAACGTCACGTCCCGTCTTAGGGTCTCTGTCATGGCGAATCGTACCGCCAAAGCGTACTTCCTTCGCATATTCATCACGGCGTACCTCAAACGGATTTCCGTCCTTCAGCCAGTTATCTGGCGTCTCAACCTGATAGCCGTTCTCGATTTTCTGCTTAAACATACCATAACGATAACGGATACCGCATCCATATGCAGCGTACCCCAGAGTTGCCAGTGAATCCAAAAAGCAGGCTGCAAGACGACCAAGTCCACCATTTCCAAGTGCTGCATCCGGCTCTTCATCTTCAATAACATTTAAGTCAATGCCCATTTCGTCCAGAGCTTCTTTTACTTCCTTGTACGCAGTCAGGTTGATTAAGTTGTTCCCCAGAGCTCTTCCCATCAAAAATTCCATGGACATATAGTAAACTGTCTTTGGGTCATCCTTTTTGTACTGCTCCTGTGTGGCAAGCCAGTTGTCGATAATCGTGTCTTTCACTGCATAAGAAACTGCCTGAAAACGCTGCTGCCCTGTGGCTTCTTCAATCGTTTTCCTGTATAATCTCTTTACATTATCCTTTACTGCCTGTTGAAACTCTTTTTTATTAAACTGATTTTTTCCCATAATACCTCTCCTATTTCTCAACTCCGAGAGCCACCTTTTCTCCGTTGATATTCCATTCTTTTGTATATCCGCCTGATGTTCTCCTGATAACCTCTGTTGCAAGCACTTCTTTGCCGATTTCCTCTGCATGCGCTGCGAAAATGCTTTCTGCTTTTTCTGTTCCTTCATAAGAAACCTTGATTTTATCTGTTACTTCAAATCCTGCTTCTTTTCTCATGGTCTGCACTTTGCTGATGATTTCCCGCACAAAGCCTTCCTCCAAAAGTTCTGCCGTCAGGTTCGTATCAAGCACCACCGTCATCCCATTGCCATTTTCGGAAACATAACCCTCCATCTGCTTCATGTCGATTAAAAGGTCTTCCGGAAGCAGAGTGATTTCCTGACCGTTCACATCCAATTTCAGCATACCGGTTGCGTTGATTTCATCCATGGCCGCATTGCCGTCCAGAGAGTCCAGCGCCACCTTGATACCGCCTAAAATCTTACCGAATTTCGGACCAACGGTTCGAAGCTGAGGTTTGAATGTATAAGATGTGAATGCCCGGACATCATCCGTGAATTCCATGGTCTTTACATTCAGCTCTTCTTCCACAATTTCCTGATAAAATTCCGGAAGTGCTTTTTCTGCTTTCACAAACATCTTTCCGATTGGCTGACGGTTTTTGATATTTGCCGTATTTCTGCAGGCACGACCCATGACAACGAGTTTTAAGACTTCCTCCATGTTTGCCTCCAACTCCTTGTCGATGAATGCTTCCTCTGCAACCGGATAATCGCATAGATGCACGCTCTCCGGGGCATTGGCATCCAGACTTCTTACCAGATTCTGGTAAATATCCTCTGTCATAAACGGAATCATCGGCGCTGCCACCTTGACCACTGTCACAAGCGCGGTGTAAAGTGTCATATACGCATTAATCTTATCCTGCTCCATTCCCTTTGCCCAGAAACGCTCCCGGCTTCTTCTGACATACCAGTTGCTCATGTCATCCACGAAATCCTGAAGTGCTCTTGCACTCTCCGGAATTCTGTAGTTTTCAAGGTTCTCATCTACTGTCTGAATGAGTGTGTTCAATTTCGACAGCAGCCATTTATCCATTACGCTTAATTTATCATATTCCAGTTCGTATTTTGTGGCATCAAACTGGTCAATCTCTGCATAAAGAACATAGAACGCATAGGTATTCCAGAGGGTTCCCATAAATTTGCGCTGTCCTTCCGTCACTGCTTTTCCGTGGAAACGGTTCGGAAGCCATGGCGCACTGTTGCTGTAGAAGTACCAGCGGATGGCATCTGCCCCGTATTCCTCCAGAGCCTCAAACGGGTCTACCGCATTCCCCTTGGACTTGCTCATCTTCTGTCCGTCCTTATCCTGCACATGTCCAAGGACAAGAACATTCTTATATGGCGCTTTATCAAAAATCAGAGTCGAAATCGCCAGCAGCGAATAGAACCATCCACGAGTCTGATCCACTCCTTCTGAGATAAAGTCTGCCGGGAACTGCTGCTCAAACAATTCCTGATTTTCAAACGGATAATGATGCTGTGCAAACGGCATCGCTCCACTGTCAAACCAGCAGTCGATGACCTCCGGTACACGGTGCATCTGTTTTCCACAGTGCGGACAGGTAATCGTCACTTCATCGATATACGGGCGGTGAAGCTCAATATCCTCCGGACAATTGTCTGACATTGAGCGAAGTTCTTCTATACTTCCAATGGAATGCATATGTCCGCATTCACACTCCCAGATATTCAGCGGAGTGCCCCAGTAACGGTTACGGCTGATTCCCCAGTCCTGTACATTCTCCAGCCAGTCTCCGAACCGGCCTTTTCCGATACTTTCCGGAATCCAGTTCACGGTGTTGTTATTGCGGATTAGATTTTCCTTTACATCCGTCATCTTAATAAACCAGGACTCACGCGCATAGTAAATAAGCGGGGTGCCGCATCTCCAGCAGTGAGGATAACTGTGTTCAAAATTCGGTGCAGAGAACAAAAGCCCTCTCTCCTCCAAATCCTGAAGCACCATGGGGTCTGCTTTCTTGCAGAATGTACCTGCCCACGGCGTCTGTGCTGTCATCTCTCCCTTTTCGTCTACCAACTGCAGGAATGGAAGATCATACTTGCGTCCTACATTTGCATCGTCCTCTCCGAATGCCGGCGCAATGTGAACCACACCTGTACCATCTGTCAGGGTAACATAGGTGTCACAGGTCACATAGTAAGCCTTTTTATTTAATGTTACAAACGGGAACAACGGCTCATATTCTTTTCCTTCCAGCTCTTTTCCCATATAGGAAGCCAATATCTCAACATCGCCTTCCAACACAGAACCGACAAGCGCTTCTGCCATATAATAGGTATAATCCCCATTTTTCACTTTCACATAAGTTTCATTCGGGTTTACACAGAGGGCAACGTTGGACGGGAGAGTCCACGGTGTGGTGGTCCATGCCAAAATATAAGCATCTTCCCCCTTCACTTTAAACCTTACAACAGCTGAGCGCTCTTTTACATCCTTGTAGCCCTGCGCTACCTCATGACTGGAAAGGGGCGTGCCGCACCGCGGACAGTATGGTACAATCTTATAGCCCTTATATAAAAGACCTTTTTCCCAAATCTGCTTTAATGCCCACCATTCTGATTCAATGTACTTGTTATCATAGGTGATATACGGGTGTTCCATATCAACCCAAAAACCAACGGTGGAAGAAAAATCTTCCCACATTCCCTTATATTTCCAGACACTGTCTTTGCAGTGCGCGATAAACGGTTCCAGACCGTATTCCTCAATCTGCTCTTTTCCGTCCAGACCCAGCATCTTTTCCACTTCCAGCTCAACCGGAAGCCCATGGGTATCCCAGCCCGCCTTTCTTGGCACCATATACCCCTTCATCGTGCGGTATCTTGGAATCATGTCCTTGATGACACGGGTTAACACATGACCAATATGCGGTTTCCCATTCGCAGTAGGCGGTCCATCGTAAAATGTATAGGTTTCGCCTTCTCTTCGATTTTCCATACTTTTTTCAAAAATATGATTTTCTTCCCAGAACTGTTCTGTCTTCTTTTCGCGGTCTACAAATTTGAGATCCGTCGATACTTTCTGATACATTTCTTTTCCTCCTTAAGATTTCGATGTATATAGGAAAACTTTGGTAAACAAAAAACCCTTATCCTGTAAAAGGATAAGGGCACAGTACCATTATTTATCAACCACCTATTACATCATACCAGCATATGCGTTCCCTTTAACGGCGGAATCCCGTCAGCGCTTACTAAGAATGAGCCATCCGGTTCTGCACTGCAACTCGGAAGTGATGTTCAAACATATCTTACTCGCACCGGGCTCTCACCCACCCCGATTCGCTTTGCCTTTGAGATATATCCTACTGTCTTCGTCAACGTCTTTTCACATTTCTTTGTTATTATAAGAAGAAACCCTTGATAAGTCAAGGGTTTCTTTTTGTAAATTGATATGTAATCCTAGAACAATGGGCCCCATCCTGTATCGCCATCCGGAACCGTGTCGCCGGAACCACTTCCACTGCCGGAACCACTTCCACTGCCGGAACCGCTTCCACTGCCGGAACCGCTTCCACTGCCGGAACCACTTCCACCTTCGCTATTGGAATCCTCATCTCCCCACAAATCGGACACATCTACACTGTCACCCTGCGTTCCGTCATCCTCTTCGATAACTTCCAGCCCGGTGCCGTCATTTTTTTCTGATTCGCTTCCGCCTTTCTTATCGGTTTCAATCTTTACAGAATCCTTTCCGGTTTCTTTTCCGTCTTTTTTCGAGTTGATTCCAACTACCACTCCCACAATGACAACAACCACCACAAGTGCCGACGCACCTATTATCACCATCTTTTTCCCCAATTTTTCAAACATCTTTAAATCTCCTTTTGTTTTTCCTGTTTCTATCTTACATTAGAATACCAGAAAATGGTCTAAAAAGCAACCAAAGTCAGTCTTTTCTTAAAAGTTCTCCATCTTCTATTCTTTTCATCTGTTCTTTCACGCTTTGAACGGATGCCGGGTCCGGAGTCATGACATAGGTTGCCGTATCCGGCATAGAATAAGTGTAACTGCTTGTGAGAGCCCCCTCCGCAGATACAGTGGTTTTCTTCCAAGAAACCGGATTCTCAATCTGCCTCTTTAACAACTGCTGAACCTCATATTTAGACAAGTTCGTCTTTACATGTTCGGAAATAGAACGAACTGCGTCAAGAACCTCTTTTGCCATATCCCATGATACCGGGCTCTGAAGCAGTGCTTTTTTCTCTGCAATCCATGCAAAATCCATCTTCAGATAATGGGAAATCTCCGTTTCATAAAGATTTCCAAGCGCCGCCATGGAAGCCTCCACTCCGAATGTCCCTGTCTGCATAAGCTTGTCCTTTTGGCCGTTGGAGACACCCGGAATCGTCACATAATACTCGCCCGGAATCGCTGTCACAAGAATCTGGTGCGTCTCCGGGTTTACCGTGGCAAGGAGATTGACCTCACTAGTACTGTTCCCGTCAATGTTCCCCTTCACATCCCGTACATAAACATGAAAGGAATCTTCCGTAATGGAAAAAATCTGTCCCGTTCCCATGATATCAAAAGAGTTCGACTTCTGTTCCGCCAGGTACGGAGCACCGGTCACAGATTCCAAAGCATGATTCAGTACTCCCATGCAGCCACTTCCCATAAGAAGGACCACGATTACCATGGCACTCCAGATTCTGCCGAGAATGACACAGACTTTTTTCCGTTTCTGCGAAAAAGATGTAATGATAAAACCGATAAAAACGACTGCCACAAAAGAAACGGCATACCGAAACGGAAAAATCCCTAAGGTCATCATCATTCCGATAAACAGAAGCGTTGCCATCCCCTGTAAAACCACAAATCCAATTCCGACTCGTTTCGACCTTTTTCGCCTTTTTTCCTCTTTTTTCCCCGAAACCCGTTCTGCAGAAATTCTCCGCTCATATGGCGTAGACTTGGCGGGATTCTGAAACTTATGTTTCTTTTTCTCCATATTTTTCTGCATCTTTTTCTTCGTTTTCATACTACAATCCTTCTTCTCTTCGTCTGCGCTGCTCCATACGCCTTTGTCTGCGCTTCTTCTCAAGCTGCTTCCGTTTATAATAAACATATCCGACCAGCGCCGCAAATGCAAGCAGTAACACACCAAGAATCCCAAGAAGCCACTTTGCCCAACCCGGGAGACCTGATTTTTTCTCCCGTACCTCCTGTGTCTCTTCCTCCGGTTGAATTCCATGTATCTCATTATAATAATCATCGGTTACTGTCACCCTTACGGTTCCGACTTCTTGTCCTTTGTAAGTAAAGGATGCCGTTCCAACCTTATCACGAAGCTCCGTCGGTACTGTGAAAACAGAGTCCAAGTTTTCTGTCGTCACCCCGTTTGGAAGCATCAGGGACGCCCCCGCTTCCACCTCCGCGATGTCCGCCACTTTGAAATCTGCTCCGGCCGCCATCTCTTTCGTCACCGGTACCTTAACAAAATTGTCAAACGCATAATCCAACATTGCCCTTGTGTCAGCATAGGCATTCTGCCCGCCTCCGTGCGTCCTCATAACCACCGCAACCAGGTTCTTGTCCTCTTTCGTCGCAAATGTAACCAACGTGGTAAGTGCCTGATCCGTATATCCTGTCTTTCCGCCCACACAATACTCATAATAGTTGGCATTCGCCTTCCAGAGCATCTTATGATTCTGCTGGAAAGTCCTTGTTTCCTCAGTAATATTGGTCGACGGTATGGTATGCTGGAGCGTACCCGTAATCTCCCGAAACTTCTCATACTGAAAAACAGCCGAACCAATCAGCGCCATATCCCGTACACAGGTATAATGCTCCGGATCATGAAGTCCATGTGTATTTGTAAAATGGGAATTCCTGCATCCAAGCGCTGCGGCAGCTTCATTCATTTTCTCCAGAAAGACCTCATATCCTCCCTCCATATGTGCGCCGATTGCATGTGATACTTCATTTGCCGATGCCAGAAGCATCCCATACATCGCATCCTCCATGAGAAGCTCTTCCCCGTCCTTAATCCCGATATGGGCGTCCCCGTATTCCAAAAATCCGATATCATCCCATGTAAAAGTCACAGTCTCGTCCATCTGATAATTTTGCAATGCAACCAAGGCAGTCGCAACCTTTGTGATACTCGCAGGATAGTGCTGGTCATCAATCTTTTTCGCATAGAGAACCGCACCACTGTCCATATCCATGACAATACCGGACTCGCTGTAAATCTGCGGACCCGCAGGCCATCCTTCTATGGTATTGGAATCCACTTTCATATTATAAACGCTGTCCACCTCTGTGCCCGGAATCTCCACCACATTGGCAGCCCCCACTGTCATACCGATGCCGGAAATGGCCATCGCGCACGCTATCACACCGGACAACAAAGCCGATATTTTCTTCATCAAAACATCCTCCACTCCATTCACAACTGTAATTATTGTACTCTTTTTCCGACCTCTTTGTCAATAAAAGCAGCGCAACTACGATTCATACTCAAACACGTACCGCTCGCAGGCATTGATAATCTGCGTGTTTTGATACTGGTCGCACCTTTTGTGTTTCCTGCCGTATCGCAGGTGTACATGCCCGTGCAGGAAATACTTCGGCTGATACCTCTCCATCAATTCTCGAAAGATCTGAAATCCTCTGTGAGGAAGATCCTCCCCGTCGTTAATTTGATACGCGGGGGCGTGGGTCACCAGAATGTCAAATCCGCCCTTTTTGAATAGCTTAAACCGAAGCTTTTTTACCCGCCGTCTCATCTCTCTCTCCGTATATTGATACTGTCCGGGGCGATAGCGCATGGAACCGCCAAGCCCCAGAATCCGCACTCCCTGATATTCAAAGATATCATCGTCAATGCAAATACAGCCCTCCGGAGGAACCTTTTCATATTTCTCATCATGATTGCCGTGTACATAGAGAACAGGTGCACTAGTAAAGGTGGCAAGGAAAGATAAGTACAATGGATCCAAATCTCCGCAGGAGATAATCAGGTCAATCCCTTCTAATTTACTTTTCTCGAAATAATCCCATAAATAGGAGGATTCTTCATCTGCTATCGTTAGTATTTTCATGTGTTTTTATCCTTTCCTGTCAATCCCCTGCTGTGTAAATACAGGAATCGCTGTCTCGAGCAGTTCTTCTTCTTTCGGGATATGTCCGATGATATTCTCCGCCAGCCAATCCATGGTGACGATTTCTTCCGGGGTAAGGCTCTGTTCCGAATCCGACTGCACGATGCCCTCCTGCGAATATAAAATTCCGGCAAACGGGTTGAATTCTCCGCTACTGATGGTCTTTTTCAAAAACTCCACCAGCCGCTTCGTTCCAATCGGCAGATTCCGGGAACAGACAACATCTATCACGCCGGAGGACATACCCCACCAGTAATTAATTGCCTTATTTTCTGCAGGATTGTCATCATACTTCCAGGTGCCGTCCATAATCGTGCGCACCAATTGCTCGTAAAACTTTCCCCAGTGCAGAAGCGGCATAGCAAGATTACAGGTTCTTCCCTCTTCCATATGATAAATTCCAAAATACCGGGTAGCCTCCTCCGGAATCACCATATCCCTTCCGGAGATGCAGGAAGGCTGCACGTTCTGAATATGCTTTGTCACATCAAAATCCTTCATACAAGACCATTCCAGATATACTTTCGCACGTGGGTTAATCATTTTCGCTCCCAAAGCAAATGCATTGATATTTGCAATGGTTCCGTAAATGGGATAATCCGCAATGTAGGTCATCTTATCATTCTCCGCCATGGCTCCGGCAATGGCTCCCATGAGAAACTTGGCTTCGTGCATCCTTGCGTAATAGGTTCGGATGTATCTGTGGGAGGTGTTGACCGAACAGTTTAAAATGCGGATGCTCGGGTGTTCAATCGCAGCCTTTACACTCGCTTTCGCAAAGGCCGGCGTGGTCGTAAATATGATATTACAATTTTCTTCCACCGCTTTCTCCATATAGGAATCAATCGTTTCCCCGGTCACATTGTCATAAAAGAGCGTCTCCACTTCCTCTGGGAAAGTCTGCTCTAAATGCTGTCTTCCAAGCTCATGCGCATAGGTCCATGCGGAAGAAGTCATGGTCTTCTCATAGATAAACGCAATCTTTAATTTTGATGTCCCACCGGAAAGAAGCCTGCCAAGAAGCGGTTTTTTCTCCTTCGTGGGGTTCATCAAAAGCTCCACTTCTTCTCCTTTTTCCAGAAGTTCAAACTCTTCCCAGCTCTTTTCCATCGACTGACGGAGCTCCCCCATGGACATTTCACATACTTCCTTGTATCCGTATATCTCAATAAATGCTAAAAAAGCATCCCCGACTGTAATTTCAGAACCGGTATATTTTTTTTGAAATTCCACCTTAAACCTTGTATATATGGAACGGAAGTCGATACATTCCTCCTCCGTCCACGTTTCCTTGACTGCTTTTCCTACTAACTCCTGCAGTTTTAAGAAGCTTCCCTCCTTGGAAAACCAAATATAGTTAATCTTAGAGCCTTCATAGAAATCCAAAAATTCATAATAAATCCGGTTCTCTTTTTCCTCTGTGCGTTTTGGAATGATGCGAGTCACTACGCCCGGAAACGAAGTCACGTCAAAAAACTTCAGAATACTGACGCGCTTATTTCCCTCCTCCACGTAAAACCGATTCATATATTCATACGCTTTTATAGGGTCACGCAGGCCCTCCTTTAAATGACATTCATAAAGATTAGACCATTTTGAGGCAAACTCTGATTTATCATCCATAATCGGCATAAAATTGGCTGCAAAAGAATGACTCCGTGCGTTCGTTTTTGTTCCCACAATCTGTTCCACCGGAATCTGAACCAGCCCAAGCGGAACTTCTGAGTAAGACCCCCGGGACGGAAGGATATCATCCAGAACCGGCAGGGTCGGCTTCATCCCCTGCATCATGCGATGCTGATATTCTTTTTTTCCTGATTTATATGCTGTGCTGTATGCTTCTGATGCCATAAAATTCCCCCTTCATATCACTTATCAATCTCTACATCCAATATATAACACATTTTTTCCCATTTGTCTTGTAAAACCTGTTGCAATCTTCTCCGTTCTGTGTATAATATAATTTGTTCGATAACTTTAAAGAAAATGTTTAGTATTATATTACAAAAGGAGGTGTAGTTTTGGATATCGGAAAAAAACTAAAGGAACTCCGTCAGCAGAATGACTTAACACTGGAGGACTTAGCTTCCCGAAGTGAGCTGACCAAGGGATTCCTTTCTCAGGTAGAGCGCAACCTGACTACCCCCAGTATTCCTACACTGGCGGATATCTTAGAAGCACTCGGAACCAATTTGTCCGAGTTTTTCCACGAGGAACCGGAAAATCAGATTGTATTTTCCACACAGGATTTCTTTGAGGATGAGCAGGAAGACTATACCATTGAATGGGTCGTTCCAAATGCGCAAAAAAACGAGATGGAGCCGATTCTTTTGACGCTGCATCCGCACAAAAAAAGCCATGAGCTTTCCGCACACCACGGAGAAGAATTCGGCTATGTCCTAAAGGGAAACATTACCCTGGTGCGGGGCAATAAAAAACACAAACTGAAAGCACATGAAACATTTTATTTAGACGGGACAAAAGGGCACTATCTGTATAATCACGGCAGCACCGACGCAAAAGTGCTGTGGATTACCACGCCCCCGATGTTCTAAAGGAAGGAGAAGGTGAGATGGAACAAAAGAAGCTGATTGAGTTTCGTAATATTGTAAAAAATTTCGACGGACAGATTGTCCTAAAAGGCGTCAATCTTGACATCTATGAAAATGAATTTGTAACCTTACTTGGCCCCAGCGGCTGCGGAAAGACAACACTTCTTCGAATTCTGGGAGGATTTTTGGATGCAGATGAAGGAAAGGTGATTTTTGACGGCGAAGAAATCAGTCATAAGCCTCCTTATGAGCGGGAATTAAACACCGTATTTCAAAAATACGCATTATTTCCTCATTTAAATGTATATGAAAATATTGCCTTCGGGTTAAAAATTAAGAAGATGAGCAAGGATGTCATTGACCAGAAGGTCATGAAAATGTTAAAACTCATCGGCTTGGAGGGCTACGAGAACAAAAATACCTCTCTGCTGTCCGGCGGGCAGCAGCAGCGGGTTGCGATTGCCAGAGCACTTGTCAATGAACCAAAGGTGCTCCTTTTGGACGAACCCCTTGCCGCCCTCGACCTGAAGCTTCGAAAAGAAATGCAGTATGAACTGAAACGGATTCAACAGGAAGTCGGCATTACCTTTATCTTTGTCACCCACGATCAGGAGGAAGCCCTGACCATGTCAGACAAAATTGTCGTCATGAAAAACGGGGAAATCCAGCAGGTGGGCACACCGGAGGAGGTTTACAATGAACCGGCAAACCGCTATGTCGCAAACTTTATCGGGGAAAGCAATATTATTTCCGGCACGATGTTAGAGGATTACAAGGTCCGCTTTGATGATGCCACCTTTGAATGCGTGGATTTTGGATATAAACCGAACGAGAAAGTGGACGTGGTCATCCGCCCGGAGGACATTGATATCGTAGACATCAAAGATGGCAAGCTGACCGGAGAGGTCTTAAGCGTCCTGTTTAAAGGCGTACACTATGAGATTATTGTGGAAACCGTTCCCGGCACCAGCGTGACCGTGAATATGCGCGTTATCCGCAACCACGATGTCACCAGCGAAAACGGGAAAGAGAAAATCAGCGCAAATGACTTCTTCGTGGATTTGGAGGATGTAAAGGATTTGGACGACAAGGAGATTATTGCCCTTTCCAATGCACAGGCATGGAACCCGGAAAGCGACGAATATATTTCCATTGCCAGAATCGAGTATGACATTCCGGAGGAAATCGGACAATATCCGGTCACCTTCTCCACCGCAAACGGTACCAGCATCGAGCGCAACATTTATGTGGTCAATCAGCCTTTTGTGAAAAACGAGAAGGCAAACGAGGCGATTATGGCTTTCAACTTCTTTAAGACCGTGGATGAGATTACCGAGTCACAGGCTCTGGATACCGATTTAAAACTCTGGGCAAACGCGCAGGGCTGGAAGCTGAGCGACGAAGACCAGAGCATTGATATCAGCGTGGATTATGATTTTGACCCGGAGGACGTAAAAGAAGGAACTTACAAAATCACCTTCTGGACGACCGGACGGGAATTTAAAATCCACACCACCGATTATACGGAAGTAGGTCAGGAGGTCGGACTGACATTCTTCCCGGAAGACATTCATGTGATGCCGGAGATGATATTTTAAATGAAACGATTTTCACAATTAGCAATCCCTTATATTGTTTGGGCGGTGCTGATGCTAATTCTTCCCATGGGGCTTATCGCCGTATACTCCTTTATGGAACAGGGAAACAGCATTATCCCCTTCTCATTCACACTGGAACACTATGCCAAATTTTTTACCGACCCGGATTTCTTATTAATCCTTTGGCGTTCCATTTTGATTGCACTGAAAACGACCGTAATTTGCCTGCTTCTTGGCTATCCGATTGCATATGTGATTGCCCGCAGCGACGATCGTATCCAGAACACTCTCGTTCTATGCATTACGCTGCCCACATGGATTAATGCCCTTGTCCGGACTTATGCATGGATTGGGTTATTAAGCGAAGGAGGTCTCATTCAGCAGGTTTTCCGGTTTTTGGGACTTGGAAGCAGCGAACTTTTGTACACAGAAGGGGCGGTCCTTCTCGGGATGGTTTACAACTTCCTGCCCTTTATGATTTTGCAGATTCATACTTCTCTGTGTAAAATGGATCACTCCCTGGTGGAGGCAAGTGCAGACCTTGGCGCCACTCCGGTACAGACCTTCCGGCGCGTCACGCTCCCGCTGTCACTCCCCGGAGTCATCAACGGAATCACACTGGTATTTTTACCGGCAATCAGCTCCTTCTTCATCCCCAAGCTTTTGGGAGGAGGACAATATTTCTTAATCGGAAACCTGATTGAAAACCAGTTTATCACCGTAGGCGAATGGAACTTCGGAAGTTCTATCTCCATGATTATGGCCATTATCATGATGCTCATGATGATGGCGGTACGCAAGGTTGAAATCCACAATCAGGGCGGAAAGGAGGAATAATCAAAATGAAAAAGACAAAACACTCCTTTGGGAAAATTTTAATGGTGCTCACGATTATTTTCTTCTATCTTCCTATTTTATACATGATTGTGTTTTCTTTTAACGAAGGAAAATCGTTGACCCATTTTACCGGATTCTCATTGCGCTGGTATGAGCATATGCTGGAATCCCGGGATATGATGGAAGCACTGTATACTACCTTTGGCGTTGCCCTCATTGCAACCTTCGTTTCCACGGTTGTGGGAACCATTGCTGCAATCGGACTGAGTAAGTCCCGAAAAATCGTCCGTGATGTGATGGCCCAGGTAAACAATCTCCCTCTGATGAATCCGGAGATTGTTACGGCAATCGGTTTTATGCTGCTGTTTATCACCTTCCAGATGAAAAAAGGCTATGTCACCATGCTGCTGGCACATATTGCGTTTTGCATCCCTTATGTGATTCTCTCGGTGATGCCGAAGATTCGCTCACTGGACCCCAACCTGGCGGATGCAGCCATGGATCTTGGCTGTACTCCTTGGAAAGCGCTTACGAAAGTCATCGTGCCGCAGATTACACCGGGTATTTTCTCGGGCGCACTGATTGCCTTTACGATGTCCATTGATGACTTTATCATCTCCTACTTCGTAACAGGAAGCGGAGTCAAAAACTTAAGTATCATGGTCTACACCATGAGTAAGCGGGTCAATCCAAGTATTAACGCCATGTCGACTCTGGTAGTCGTAATCATAACCATCGCACTGGTGGTTATCAATGTGGTGCCGCTGATTCGCTCCAAACAGGAGAAAAAAGAAGAACTTCGGAAACATCGTTTTCTGGTTCCGGGTATTGCAGGCGCACTGGTGATGCTTCTCATTGTCGGGCTGATTGGCATTGGCGGCAGAGGTTCCTCTCTCCCCTATGCAGGGCAGACGCTTTATGTATATAACTGGGGCGAGTATACCGGGGAAAATCTCATCAAAGATTTTGAGAATGAAACCGGAGCTACCGTCGTCATGGAAAACTTTGATTCCAACGAGCAGATGTACATTAAAGTCGCAAACGGAGAAGCTTTTGATATCCTTGTGCCCAGTGATTACATGATTCAGCGCCTGATTGGCGAAGGCTATCTGCAGAAACTCGATCACTCCAAGCTGACCTGCATGGATGATCTGACCGATGCGGTAAAAGGACTCCCCTATGACCCGGAAAACGAGTATTCTGTTCCGTACTTCTGGGGCACTGTGGGAATTGTATATGATAAGACAAAAGTAAACGAGGAAGATCTGAAAAAGGAAGGCTTTGACATTTTCTTAGATGAAAAATACCGCGGAGACATTTACCTTTATGATTCCGAGCGCGATTCGTTCATGATGGCATTAAAAGCACTGGGGTATTCTATGAATACCTCCGATGAAGCTGAGATACAGGAAGCCTACGACTGGCTTGTCCGGTGTGTAGAAACCATGCAGCCGGAAATCGTCACCGACGAAATCATCGACAACATGGCGCAGGGACGAAAAGCATTGGGACTGATTTATTCCGGGGATGCCGCCTACGTCATGAGTGAGAATGAAGACATGGGCTTCTATCTTCCGGAGAGTGGCACAAACCTGTGGTCTGACGCCATGGTCATTCCGGCAAATGCCAAGAACCCGGATTTGGCACACGAATTTATCAATTTTGTAAGCTCCTATGACGGTGCTTACGATAACTCAAGCTATGTCGGTTACACCTCCCCGAACCAGGAAGTAATGGATACCCTGTCCGGAACCGGTGGAGATTATGAGGACATTGACGCTTATCTTCCAAGGACAGATAACGATAAGGATGAAGTATTTGTTTACAATGAAGAGACGCGAAAATTCATCAGCAATCTTTGGAGTAAGGTAAAGATTGCTGCAAGCAACGCGCGATAAAGAACAAAAAAGAGGCTGTCGCAATTGCGACAGCCCTTTTTTTCTAATCTACTCTTTTATCACCCCAGAAGAACAGTGCCACTGTTCCCGGTCCGGTATGGCTTCCAATCGTCGTACCGATATCATTAATCTCCACTTTTCCATTCAGATGCGGAAATCTGCTCTCTACTAAATCTGCAACTGCTTTTGCATCTTCATAGCAGGCTGACTGGCTGATATAACATTTACCACTATAATTAAGTCCGTCCTCCGCGTGTTCTTCCATCTTCTTTACAATGGCTTCTATGACTTTTCGCTTTGTTCGAATCTTATGGCGCGGAATTAATTTTCCCTGATAGTCCACATTCAGAAGCGGGCAGATGCTTAACACTCCGGCTACAAATCCGGAGGTCTTGGAAACCCTTCCGCCTTTGATAAAGAACGTCAAATCGGATGAGAAGAACCAGTGGTGAAGTCGTAACTTATTCTCCTCCAGCCATGTATATATCTCGTCAATATTCTTTCCTTCGTCCCGTAAATCTGCAGCCTTGTCCATTAGAAGACCAAAACCGGAGGAGGCTGCCAATGAATCCACAACATAAATCTTCCTGTCCGGATATCTTTCTTCCAAAATGTCCTTTGCGATGTTTGCTGAGTTGAAAGAACCGGAAATTCCGGATGACAAACACACATGGAGAATGTCTTTTCCCTCTTTCAAAAACGGTTCAAAATACTCCTCGTATTCGGAAGCATTCACCTGAGATGTTCTCGTGTCCGCTCCCTCCTGCATTGCACGATAAAATGCATCAAGGGGCATTGATTCCCCCAAATCATCTTTGTACTGTTTTCCATCCAGCTCATAATGGAAACAGATATAATGTAAATCTCTTTCTGTAAAGTGTTCCTTGGTCAAATCTGCCGTGGAACAGCAGCTAATGATAAAATCGCTCATAAGAACCTCCTTGCATTGTTCAGACTTTATAATGTAGTTTTTATTACTACATTATATCTCCTTCCTGCACATTTGTAAAGAGTGATTAATTTTCCCCACGACCGGCACGTATAAATTTTTCCAACACGTCTGCCGTTCCTTCAATTCCAAGCCTGCTGCTGTTGATACATAAATCATAGTTTCTGGAATCGCCCCACTTCCGGTCACTGTAACGGTTGTGGTAAGCCTTTCGGTTTCGGTCATGACGCTCAATTGCCAAAGCAGCCTCTTTTGCTGAAAAATCGCGACGCTTCATAATACGCTCCAGCTTTGTACCGTAATCGCCCAGGACAAAGAAAGTAACCAGACCTTCCGAGCCTTTTAATACCGTTTCAGCACAACGTCCCACGATTACAAAAGATTCGCCGGAAGCAGCCTTTTCTTTCAAAAAGTCAAACTGAATCTGAGCTACATTCTCAATGGGAGAATTGGAATATCCCCTCACCGTTCTGGACCAAAAAGCCTGATGCGCGCGCTCATCGTATTTTGCCATCTTCTCCGCATTCATTTTGCTGCCGCTTACGATTTCATCCAGCAGATTGTGGTCGTACAATGGCAGACCAAAACGTTCTGCAAGGCGTACCCCGATCTCATGACCGCCGCTTCCATACTCTCGTCCAATGGAAATGATTAATTGTTTGTCCATCGCATATCCCTCCTATAAATATCTTACAAAAATAAATACCGTACTGATAACCAGCACAATCACCGTAGCCGGAACTGCCTTTTTACAATATTCTCCCCAGCCTACCGGATGACCTGCCTTCGCCGCCACAGAGGTTCCTACTACGTTAGCAGAAGCTCCGATTGGAGTTGCACTTCCTCCGATATCTGTACCCATGGAAAGTGCCCATGCCATGGTATGTAGGCTAAGTCCGCTGGTCTCTGCCAGACTCTGAATCACCGGAATCATCGTCGCCGCAAACGGAATATTATCAATAAATGCACTGGCAATCGCAGATACCCAGATGATAATCGCAACCATCAGATAGAAATTTCCGCCACTGACTTTTTCAATAAAGCCTGCAACAAGCACCAGAATTCCGGTCTGCTCCAGCCCACCGACCACTACAAACAATCCAATAAAAAACAGAATTGTCTTGTAATCCACCTTTTTCAAGATTTCTCCCATATGTCTCGGTGCAGTCAGTAATGTAATCGCTGCAATAAAAGTTCCGATAAATGCAACCGTCAATCCGGTTGCCGCATGTGTTGCAAGCAGAACGACTGCACAAAGGAAAATCACACAGTTGATTCCAAATCCTACCTTATCCGTAATCGCAGATTCCGGAGTCGGAAGTTTGGAAATATCCACTTTTTGCGTTCCTCCCGCCAGTTCTTTCCGGAAAGAAAAATAGAAGAAAAACACAATCGCAACCATAGATACCACTGCTATCACACCGGTATTCTCAACAAAATCCATGAAGGAATATCCAAGTGATGTTCCTACGATAATGTTCGGTGGGTCTCCGCACATTGTAGCTGAGCCACCCAGATTCGCACAGAATATCTCAGACAAAATCATAGGTACCGGGTTGAAATCCAAGAGCTGGGACAGCTCCACCGTGACTGCCGCCAAAAACAAAATAACGGTAATACTGTCGATAAACATTGCCAATACAAAGGACATTATCATAAACGTAATAAAAATCGGAATCGTCCGATAATGCACCATCTTGGCAATCCGCATACAGAGCCAACGGAAAAATCCGACCCGGGCCATCCCCTCTACCATCACCATCATGCCGGCGATAAAGATAATCGTCGCCCAGTTGATTCCGCTGGTAGATTCGGAAGCTTCCCCTGCCTGATACCAGAATCCTGTCGTAAAAATATTACGAACATTTAAAGTTTCCAAAAGCGCGTCCATACTATGCATTCCGATACCAAATACCAGAAGCAGAGTCAACGCTGCACATCCGAGCGTCACATATTGACGCTCTATCTTTTCTGTAATGATTAACAGAAACATTGCTAAAAAGATAATAACTGCAAGTACTTGTGCCAACATATTCTCACTCCTTCTTTCTTAAGCCATGACACTTTCTAAAACAGCAAACTTTTTATTTCTCATTTGCCGTGCATATTCTAGCACATGCCGAAAGTGATTTCAAGGAAAATAATTGAAAAGTTACCATATTGAAACACAAAAAATCCACAATTGATACCGCTCTTACTGTAGAAG
>ONED01000058.1 GCA_900316755.1 uncultured Eubacteriales bacterium | reverse complement strand
TGTAGACAATGACGGAGATGGAGTTAAGGATGACGTGAAGCTGGGCGTCTGGTTTAATGATAAGCTCTATGATAACAAGTATATCTACAAAGACGGAGCGGCAGATTATGTGGGAAGCTATATCGGAATCTTTGGCGATAAAAGTAATACGAATGCTACGGTAACGGTTGCATCGGTGGAAGATACGCCCGATGAAGAAAAGCCGGACGAGGGTCTCAAGGAAATCACATTCAAAAACTTTGGTGTGGAAGATAACACATATGGAGTAAATGTTTCCGCCAGCGGCTCGGTAAGTCTGTCTGCAGACGGAAAATATGAGGAAACCGGCATGGATGGCATACTCTTCCATGGCAGGGTAACGTTTTCGGAGGAAGCTCCATTTACAATAAGCTTTTTCGGGAATAAGAATGGGTGGCTGGGATTACGGCTTTCCAGCACCGCGGAAGGAAATCTGACCTTAAAGAATGTAGACAATGACGGAGATGGAGTTAAGGATGACGTGAAGCTGGGCGTCTGGTTTAATGATAAGCTCTATGATAACAAGTATATCTACAAAGACGGAGCAGCAGATTATGTGGGCGGCTATATCGGAATCTTTGGCGATAAAAGCAATACGAATGCTGCGGTAACGGTTGCTTCGGTGGGAGATACGCCCGAGGAAGAAAAGCCGGACGAGAGTCTTAAGGAAATCACATTCGCACACTTTGGTGTGAAGAGCGATGTGTATCGCAATCGTATGAGCGGCCAATGGTTAAGCCTTTCCACTCAGGGAATCTATGAGGAAGCCGATATGGATGGAATACTGTTCCATGGCGAAGTTCTATATTCGGAGGCTGCATCTTCTACCATAAGCTTTTTCGGAAAGGATAGCGCATGGAAGGGATTACGGTTTTCTAGTACTGCGGATGGTAATCTGACTTTGAATTTTATTAAAGTATCGGCGTCTGCGTATAACAAAACCTTTAAATCTGATATAGCCGGAACAAAACTTACCGGCGAGAAAATAGATCTCAAGATGTCCGTACAGTATGTCGACCAGGATCAAGATGGAGTTAAGGATGATGTGAAGCTTGGTGTTTGGTTTAATGATAAGCTCTATGAAAACAAGTATATCTATCTGGACGGAGCGGTGGATTATGTAGGCAATTATATCGGAATCTTTTGTGATAAAGAGGATTCTACGGTGACAGTTACATCGGTGGGAGAGAATTTGCCCGATATAGGGAAGCCTGACGAGGGGCTTAAGGAAATCACATTCGCACACTTTAGAGTAAGGGATGCTGTGTATCGTCATTGTATGAGCGGTAAATGGGTAGCTCTTTCCACTCAGGGAATCTATAAGGAAGCCGATATGGATGGAATACTGTTCCATGGCGAAGTTCTATATTCAGAGGCAGCACCGTCTACCATAAGCTTTTTCGGAAAGGATAGTGGATGGAAGGGACTACGGCTTTCTAGTACCGCGGATGGTAATCTGACTTTGAATTTTATTAAAGTATCGACATCTGCGTATAACAAAACCTTTAAATCTGATATAGCCGGAACAAAACTTACCGGTGAGAAAATAGATCTCAAGATGTCCGTACAGTATGTGGATCAGGACCAAGATGGAGTTAAGGATGATGTAAAACTGGGTGTCTGGTTTAATGATGTGCTTTATGATAACCAGTATATCTATCTGGACGGAGCGGTGGATTACGTAGGAAGTTATATCGGAATCTATTGTGATAAAGAAGATTCTACGGTAGCAGTTACATCGGTGGGGGAAGATCTCTCTCGTGTATGGCAGACTCAACAGCCGGATGATAGTTTTAAAAAGATTACCTTCACACATTTTGGCGTGGGAAATGGAACGTATGTATCTGATGGAGGCTCTGCTATGACGGTATCGGGACAAGCAGAAGGTAGCCTTGATCGAACAGTGCTTTGCGGAAGAATTTATTTACCGGAAGATGAAAAGATAATTATCACCGTCGGTGGCAAGAATAATATGTGGTATGGTATTCGTTTTGTAGTTGGTAAAGACGGCAAGTGGACTTTGCTCTGGTGCGGAGATAAGGTAAATAAACAATATGGTAGTATGGTACCTTTACAGGCAGGGTGTAGCTTGACCGGACAATGGCTTGATTTTATGATGAGCACCGAAATAGTGGATGCGGACGACGATGGACAGAAGGACGATGTGAAACTGGGTGTCTGGTTTAATGGAAGTCTGTATCAAGACGAATATTTTATGATTTTGGATCAGGGGTATGAGTTGGGTTCGTATTTTGGTGTTTATTGTCAAGCAAAGGATTCCTATGTTACCTTATATTCTATTCCGGAACTTGTAGAACCATTTAATTATTCTATATTTGGATTGTCTCAGGACTGGGAGAATATGCTTCTGAATACAGGCACCAAGAAAACCTCTTATGTGGGAGGCAGTATAAGTTCGTCACCATATAATGGTGATATGGAAAACAATATCATTGCAATTGTAATAGCATTAATTGCATCGTCAGGATTAGCAATTGGTGTCTTGTTCCTTCGACGGAAAAAATGCGCTGGGATTAAATTTTCAGAATAAAAGCGGAGCATTTTTACTTGTTATTTTGTAAGCACTTAGTTTTGGGGATATACCCCGGAACTAAGCGCTTACCCATATGGCGGAAAGTAAGGCGATTTTTGACATTGCTATTAGTGAAAAAGGAGGAGAAAATGAAAAGAGAAATGTATGTAACACCGAAAATGGAAGTGGAACGCTTTGAAGAGGAAGTAGTCATAACGGTTGTATCAAATGGAATATCAACAGAAACAGACGATGTATCTGAAAAAACGGATATTTCAAATGCAGGAAATAGTATCGGTTGGTAGAGAAAGGAGGAAAGAGCATGAATCACAGAAAAGTAAAACGAACAATGAAACAGATGTGTGCCGGACTGTTTGCAGCAGTGGTATTCGCCGCCGGTGTAGGTGCAGAATGCGTGCAGGTCAAAGCTGCTGACAAGCCGGTATACGGAACAGGAGAAGCAGGGACATTTGAATACGAGGATAAAATTCAATATGTAGAAATGACAACGGCCTTTAAAACTACGTGGGATGATGACAGAACAAAGGCAGCAGTACCAAGCGAGGACGGATATGTGTTTGGCGGCTGGTGTACGAAGGACGGAGATACGGACTCTTACACCATGTTGGATCAGGAATCTGCTGCGGCAGCGGCAGAAGCAGACGCTACAACGGAGGTATATGCTAAATTTGTACCGGCATATGTCATGAATGTAAAAGCACAGGTGGATTCCGGGACCGGTACAAAAGGAGGAACGCGTGAAACTAAGGGAAGTATTCGTCTGGTTTCCACTGTCGATTCCAAGGATTATCAGAAAGTAGGATTTCAGGTTATCTTAAAAACGGATACAGGTACGGCGGAAGTAAAAACGGGAGAGAATAAGGACCAACCATTGGAAACCACCAAGGTATATAACAAGCTTTTAGTCAGCGGTGAAACAGATGTTGCAAAAGCAAAAGAGGCAAAGGATTGCTTTGGAAGCGTGGCACAGTTTTTCAGTGTCTGGAAATTAGAGGGAATCAGTGCCTCAAGTGATGCCAAGATTATGGAAGTCACTCCTTATTGGTATACTCCGGATGGAACAAAGGTTCTTGGAAACACCAAATATGTGCACATGGAAGATGGATATGAGAGCAATATGTATGTCAGTATTCCGGTCCTCCTCCACGAAGATACAGCGGGTGCAGCGGGAATCTTTACCGTAACCTATCCGGAAGGACTTACCCTGATTGGAGTCAATCCGATAGAGAACGGAAATATTTTCTCTGGTGGGATGGAATATTACAATGATGAAACAAACCATACTATTAAGATAGTCGCAAATGCAGAAACAGTCAATGAAAACAAAGCATTAGATGGTCTTTGCGTCAACTTGCGATTCAAAGCTGCATCTACAGTAACCGAACGTCTTAACTTTTATATAGAAAATGAGGACTTTTGCGACTGGGCTGAAGGAAAATTGGAAAATGTGAACGCATGGAATATCCAGTACTAGAGGAAGAAAATAAAAAGGTGAGGCAGCTAAATGTGAGTTGGAGTGAAAAGTCCAAGTGGATATGGTTGGTTCAAGAACAGGAAGCGGACACCTATGGTGATTTTTTTACCGGATTTGAATATGAATGCGGGAAAGTATATTTTCAGATTTCTGTTGATTCGAATTATGTATTATATATAAATGGAGAATTTGTAGAATCAGGTCAATATGCTGATTTCCCTCATTATAAGGTGTATGACAGACTGGATATTACGAAGTATTGTAAGCAAGGTTATAACCAGATTGCCATTACTGTTTGGTATTATGGTATTGTGGGAAGTCAGACATATTATGCGGGGAATGCGGCTCTTAGGTTCGAGATATACAACAACGAAGTGTTATGTGCATATTCAAACGAGAAAACCTTATCTCGGCAAAGTAAAAATTATCAAAATGGATTAAAAAAAATAATTACACCGCAAATGGGATTAAGTTTTCATTATGATGCAAGAATTGTGGAAGACTGGAAAACAGGGAATCTGAATGGATTCACAGAAAGTGTAATTGTAGATCAAATGTTATCACTCCATGAACGTCCGGTGAAAAAATTAATTGTTGGCGAGCGCATAGAAACAGTGCTGGTGAAACGAGGCCATAATTATTGGCTTTATGATTTGGGATGTGAAGAAGTTGGGTATCTGACATTACGTATTAAATCGGAGAAACCACAAAAGATAGTAATCGGGTACGGTGAACACATTGTGGATGGTAAAGTCAGACGGATTATTGATGGCAGAGATTTTAGCGTGTCTTTAGATGCTGGTATCGGAGTAACCGAATATACAAACTATTTTCGGAGATTGGGGCTTCGTTATCTGGAGGTGCATTCAGAATATGATTTGGAAATAGATTATGTATCCGTTTTGCGGTGTTCATATCCAATCAATCGTTTGAAAAAACGTTTTGAAAGTGAGTTGAGGCAACAAATTTATGATACAGCAGTTCGCACACTGGAATTATGTATGCATGAGCATTACGAAGATTGTCCTTGGAGAGAGCAGGCACTATATGCCATGGATAGCAGGAATCAAATTCTGTGTGGTTATTATGCGTTTAAGGAATATCTTTTTCCGAGGGCGAACCTGTACTTGATGAGTCAGTCCCTGCGTGAGGATGGCTTATTGGCCATTTGCGCACCCAGTGATTTGGATCTCACCATACCATCTTTTTCATTACATTATTTTACGGAAATTTATGAATATACCATTTATTCCGGAGATAAAACATTAGCGAAAGAAGTTTTACCTGTATTACAGAGTATCATTACTACTTTTTTGGAGCGTATGAAAGATGGCTTAGTTCCTAAATTCGAAGGAAAAAGTTATTGGAATTTTTACGAATGGGCTGAAGATTTGGAAGGTGGCGAACATGACAATGCAGGAGCGGATGCCGCATTGAATTGTCTGTTGTCTATTGCTTTAGATCATTTGCAAAAAATTTGTGATTTGTTAGAAGTTCAGGCGGATTATGGAACAATAGCCGAGTCGTTAAACAAACGCATAAGAGAGGTGTTTTACCGTACGGATACTACCTTGTATGTGAATAGGTGTGTCGAGGAGAAGTACAGTGAATTGGTAAATTCTTTAGCGGTTTTATGTGGCGCAGCAAAAGGACAAGAGGCGAAGCGGATTTGTGAAATTTTAGCCGGAAATCATGAATTGACGAAAACCTCTCTCAGTATGGTATGTTTTAAATATGATGCATTATTGAAAACGGATAAAGAAAAATATCGTTTTTTTGTGTTGCATGATATTGAAAAAAAATACAAAGTCATGTTGGATGCGGGAGCAACTAGTTTCTGGGAAACGGAATTAGGCGAAGCTGACTTCTGCGGTGCTGCTAGTCTGTGTCATGGTTGGAGTGCAATGCCAGTGTATTATTTTAATATACTAGAAATGAAAGGAGTTAATTATGAAATGTGAAGTGAAAGTACTGAGTAGTCTGGAAAAGGTGAGGTTTGAAATTCCGCAGGAAATTCCGGAACACACTAGCGGCAGTATGCTGAAAAATGAAATCTATTCATTTCAATTGGCAATTTGCGGGGTGGAGCCGACGGAAAATCGTTGGACCTGCGTACTGAAGTTGAATTCAGAGCTGGAACCATATATTACTGTAAAACAGGTGGACTATGTACCGGTCCGGATTCCCAGCGTTGAGATTGATGATGATGAGGACTATATTAGCAAAAATCCGGGACTGTTTCCGGACGCTCTCCGAAGTGTGAAAAATGGGAGAATTGAGTACTTTTACAAAAAAGCATATGCTTATTGGATCACGATAGAACCTAATGGGGAAAAAACAGGAAAATATCCTATTACGTTGGAGTTACTAAACACAGAAGGACAGGTTTTAGCAGAAAAGACATTCACAATTGAGATTCTGGATGCCTCTCTTCCGGAGAGCCAGGTTCGCAATACGTGTTGGTTTCATGGGGACTGTCTTGCGAAGCTCCATCATGTAGATATGATGAGTGAAGAATATTGGAAAATCGTAGAAAAATATCTGACCGTCTATACCAAATTTGGGCATAACATGATTCTCACGCCAATCTTTACTCCGCCGCTTGATACGGAGATGGGAAAAGAACGTCCTACCAATCAACTGGTAGAGGTATTTTTGGATAAGGGACAATATACGTTTGAGTTCGGAAAACTGAAACGATGGCTGGATATGTGCCGCAGGCACGGAATTCGTTATTTTGAAATGGCACATTTGTTTACCCAGTGGGGAGCAAAACATGCACCAAAGATTATGGCGACTGTGGATGGGGAATATCGTAAAATTTTTGGCTGGGATACGGATGCACTGTCCGAGGCATATTGTAGATTTCTTCAGGCTTTCCTACCGGAACTGGTACATTTTCTGAAGCAGGAGCAGGTGATGGAATGTTGCTATTTTCATATTTCTGATGAGCCTTCCGCAGAGCGTGAGGAGCAGTATCGGTCAGTGAAAGGAATCGTGTCGTCTTATGTTCCGGATTCAAAATGGATAGATGCCCTGTCGGATTATTCCTTTTATGAAAAGGGAATCGTTTCAAAACCGGTAGTTGCCAGTGACCATATTCACGCTTTTATGGAGCATGGAGTGCAAAACCTTTGGACATATTACTGCAGCGGACAGAGAAAAGACGTGGCGAATCGTTTTATTGCGATGCCATCATACCGGAATCGTATTTTAGGATACCAGTTGTATAAGAACCGGATAGAAGGTTTTTTACAGTGGGGCTTTAATTTCTGGTTTACCTCTGGATCTTCCGGAATTTCCAATCCCTTTATAGATACTAGTTCTGGAGGAAATTTCCCGTCAGGAGATGCTTTTCTGGTATATCCTATGGATGACGATGGTGAGGTGGTATGTTCCATGCGGCTGTATGTGTTTCTGGAAGCGTTTCAGGATATGCGTGCATTGGAATTATTGGAGTCGCTTACAGACAGGAAAACGGTCATGGCATTGTTGGAGGATGTAGAAGGATTTGACGTTTACCCTCGTAACGGTCAATACATATTGCAACTGCGAGAGCGAGTGAATCAGATGATTCGAGAATTGTCTGAAAAGAATTAAATCTGAGGAAACGTTGATTAATTGACGCATTTCCCAAGCATTTTATACGTTTCCTATAAATAAATTGACAAAAGGAGAGATTAACGGGTATGGTTAAAAAATTATTAGAAGAACGAAATGTTCCCAAATTGCTTTCCAGGCATGAGATGTTGAATATTTTGCTGGAAGAAGAATATGGGTACTTACCGCCAGAACCGGAAAAAATATCTTGGAAAGTCGAAGAGAATTGTATTCTCAATTTTTGCGCAGGTAAGGCAACGGCAGATAAGGTAACGGCTGTTTGTGGTATCAACGGAAAAGAATTTTCTTTCCCGTTTTATGTTTGTATTCCTACGTGTGAGGGAAAACATCCATTTTTTATACATATTAATTTTCGTGACTGTGTGCCGGATCGGTATATGCCGACAGAAGAGCTGATTGATCATGGGTTTGCAGTGTTATCTTTTTGCTATGAAGATATTACAAAGGATAATAATGATTTTACAGATGGACTTGCCGGTGTTTTATATCACAACGGCGTTCGCAGACCTAATGATGCCGGGAAAATTGCCATGTGGGCATGGGCTGCACAGCGTGTAATGGATTATGCTCAGACATTGGATACTGTTCTGGATTTCCAACGTTCCGTTGTATGTGGACATTCACGGCTTGGAAAAACCGCACTTTTGACTGCAGCGACGGATACACGTTTTCAGTTTGCCTATTCAAATGATTCCGGCTGTTCAGGAGCGGCGATTACCAGAGGGAAACAAGGCGAGAGAGTTCAGGTGATATGTGGAGCGTTTCCTTTCTGGTTCTGTGAAAATTACAAAAAATATATTGGCGCGGAAGAAAAGATGCCTTTCGACCAGCATTATCTTGTAGCTGCTATTGCCCCGAGAAAAGTACTGATTGGAAGTGCCTCAGAAGATCTTTGGGCGGATCCGGTTTCTGAATTTCTGTGTTGTGTGGCTTCCGGATCGGCATTTGGAGGATTTGTATATGAAGGCAGATTACCTGAAATTGGAGATAAATTCTTTGAGGGAAATATCGGTTATCATTTGAGAGAAGGCCTACACTATTTCAGCCGTGAGGACTGGCAACGACTAATTGAATTTGTGAACAGCAAATAAACTCTCAAAAAATAGGAGAATGCTTCCTCTATTGTATAAACGGTAGTCGGACTGTGTCAATTCACTTGGCTTATAGTTCTCATTCTTACCAGCTCCTTGCAATATTGATGATTTGTATGGGGACGGGGTGTGTGAAGGAAGAAGCTTCTCAGACAGTGGCAGAATCAAACCGACCGGCAGATACGATAGCCCCCTTTTCAGATTTTTGAGGAAGCAACAGAGCGAATGAATGGGAAAAGGAGGAGATAGCCCTTTCTAAGGCAGCTAATGGTGCGATTTCAGGAAGCGCCGGAATTGGACATGTTTTGACGGGGTTGGAATAATTTTTTAAAGGATGGATGATAATGCAGAAAATTAAGTGCCCGAATTGCGGAGAAGTGTTTGCGGTGGACGAGTCCGGCTATGCACAGATTGTGCAGCAGGTACGGGACAAGGAGTTTGAAAAAGAGCTGTCGCAACGCAAACAAGAATACGAGGAAATGAAGGAAAGTGAATTGAAACTTGCGCAAATGCAGCAGAAAGAGAAGTTTGACAAGGAACTTTCTGAAAAAGAGGCTGAAATCAGGCAGCTAAGAGCACAGATTTCCGGAAGCGAGACAGCGAAAAAACTGGCAGTTTTAGAAGCGGTTCAGGTAAAAGAAAAAGAGCTTTCCCAAAAAGCAACAGAGATTACCGAACTGAAAAGTCAGTTGTCGAATAAAGAGACGGAAAATAAATTAAAAGAAAAGTCATTGCAGGAGCAGTACGAGGACAAGTTAAAGCTGAAGGATGAGCAGATAGAGTATTATAAAGACTTCAAAGCGAGACAGTCGACGAAAATGGTAGGGGAAAGTCTGGAACAGCACTGTCTGACCCAGTTTAACTCGCTGAGAATGACCGCATTTCCTAATGCTTATTTTGAGAAGGACAATGATGCGCGGACCGGAAGCAAAGGCGATTTCATTTTCAGAGAATCGGCAGAGGGTACAGAATTTATCTCCATCATGTTTGAAATGAAAAACGAGATGGATGAGACTGCTACCAAGCACAAGAACGAGGATTTTTTGAAAGAACTGGATAAGGACAGGCGTGAAAAAGGGTGCGAATATGCGGTTCTGGTTTCGCTGCTTGAGATAGATAATGAATTGTATAATAACGGAATCGTGGATGTGTCTTACAGATACGAGAAAATGTACGTCATTCGCCCGCAGTTTTTTATTCCGATGATTACATTGTTGCGAAATGCGGCGCTCCATTCCCTTAAGTATCGCAAGGAGCTGGAAGTGGCAAGACACCAGCAGATTGACATCCTCCGTTTTGAGGAGAACATGAATGCATTCAAGGAGGGATTTTCGCGCAATTACAGGATTGCAAGTGACAAATTTAAGACAGCGATAGATGAGATTGACAAGACCATTTTGCACCTGCAAAAGACAAAAGAAGCGCTTCTTTCTTCTGAGAATAATCTTCGTCTTGCCAATAATAAAGCGGAGGATTTGAGTATCAAGAAGCTGACAAAAAATGCGCCGGCGGTAAAGGAACTGTTTGAAGAATTAAAAGAATAGAAATAGATGTTGCTCCGGCAGGGTGATATGCCCGTCGGAGCAATA
>ONED01000024.1 GCA_900316755.1 uncultured Eubacteriales bacterium | reverse complement strand
AAATGCGAAGATGAGCAGACCTTCCGTGTGCAATGCTGCGGAAGTCTGTCTGGTGAACAGGAAGATTGCAAAAGAGTTTTTACCTATATTAAAGGAGCGCCTTACCGAGAGGACAGACGGAACACCGGCATGTGAGCTTCGCCTGGATAGCAGTGCTATGGAAATCATTTCCGGAACGCCGGCAGGTGCAGAGGATTTTGATACAGAATTTTTGAATTATGTTCTGGCGGTGAAGATAGTAGAGGATGTTAAGGAGGCCGTTTCCCATATTGCGAAACATTCGACCCATCACAGTGAGTCCATCGTCACCGAAAATGAAGAGCATGCGGCATATTTCACCACGATGGTAGACAGTGCGGCTGTTTATGTTAATGCTTCCACCCGGTTTACGGACGGCGGCGAGTTTGGACTTGGATGTGAAATCGGGATTTCCACTCAGAAGCTTCACGCAAGGGGACCTATGGGGCTCTCTGAAATGAATACGTATAAATATGTCATCCGCGGGAATGGACAAACCCGGTAAGAAAGGTGTGAAAGGAATAGGATTATGTGGATTGCAGACGGATGGAAAGAGTACGAGGTCATAGATGCTTCAAACGGGGAAAAGCTGGAACGTTGGGGAGACTATCTTTTAGTGAGACCGGACCCGCAGGTGATTTGGGATACACCGAAAACACACAAAGGTTGGAAACAGAGGAACGGGCATTATCACCGCAGTAAAAAAGGTGGTGGGGAATGGGAATTCTTTGATTTGCCCAAGCAATGGCAGATTCATTACAAGGATCTGACTTTTAACCTGAAACCGTTTAGTTTTAAACACACCGGACTGTTCCCGGAGCAGGCAGCAAACTGGGATTGGTTTTCTGAAAAAATCAAAAATGCCGGACGGCCGGTCAAAGTGCTTAATTTATTTGCATATACGGGCGGGGCAACCCTTGCGGCAGCGGCAGCCGGGGCAAATGTAACCCATGTGGATGCCTCCAAAGGAATGGTGGCGTGGGCGAAAGAGAATGCGGTTTCTTCGGGGCTTTTGGACGCGCCCGTCCGTTGGCTTGTGGATGACTGCGTGAAATTTGTGGAGAGGGAAATCCGCCGCGGAAACAAATACGATGCGATTATTATGGATCCCCCTTCTTACGGCAGGGGGCCAAAGGGAGAAATCTGGAAGATTGAGGATATGATTCATCCTCTCATTCGGCTTTGCGTGCAAATTCTGTCGGATGAACCACTCTTCTTTTTGCTCAATTCCTATACAACGGGGCTCGCTCCGGCAGTGCTGACCTATATGTTGTCAACGGAGCTGAAGAAATTCGGCGGGAAGGTAGAATCTCAGGAGATAGGACTTCCTGTTTCTTCCAGCGGACTGGTGCTGCCTTGCGGGGCTTCGGGACGATGGGAAACGGCTCCGTAACAGCCCGACGGAGTCATCTGTAGTTATAATTTGGCCTTCCGGTGCATGGTACGCTTCGCGCCAAACTCCAGCAGGGCAGACGGTGCCAAGCAGTTGCAAGCCCCGACTGCCCTGCTGGAGTTTGGCGCGAAGCGTACCATGCACCGGAAGGACAAATAACGCTAAACAACAATTTGTAAAAAAATTAAAAAAATGCTTGCATTATGGATTACTATCCTTTATAATGAAAAAGCTGTGACAAGATAGCGATGAAGCGTGAGGTTGCTGCCCGTCGTGGCAGGTATTCCGTGGAGCGAATGTCAAGTTAGGAAACTGGCGACAAGTCACTGTACGAATCTATAACAGCCGATGAAAAACGGTAACAACGTGTGGGTACTCACGACACACACGGGAGAGTGTACAGTCACCGCTTGTCGTACTGAAACCCAAAGTACGAAAAGGAGGCGACTTTTTTTATGGCAAGTCAAGTAATGAGAATTACACTGAAAGCATATGACCACACATTAGTGGATTCATCTGCGAAAAAAATCATCGAAACTGTAAAGAAAAATGGAGCACAGGTAAGTGGACCTGTACCACTTCCGACAAAGAAGGAAGTAGTCACAATCTTAAGAGCGGTTCACAAATACAAAGATTCCAGAGAACAGTTCGAGCAGAGAACTCATAAAAGACTGATTGATATCATTGCACCGACGCAGAAGACAGTAGATGCATTGTCAAGACTGGAAATGCCGGCTGGTGTTTACATCGATATCAAGATGAAAAACAAGTAAGAGTTCAGTAACACATTAACAAAACAGTAAGAATCCTAAATTTAGGATGAACGTGCAAACGTTCCGCTGTAAATCACAGGAGGTAGTAATAATGAAGAAAGCTATTTTAGCTACAAAAGTCGGAATGACTCAAATCTTCAACGAAGACGGAGTACTCACTCCGGTAACAGTTCTTCAGGCCGGACCTTGTGCGGTAACACAGATTAAGACGGTTGAGAACGATGGCTACAGTGCTGTCCAGGTTGGTTTTGTAGACAAGAAAGACAAAATCGTATCAAAGGACGGAAACGGCAAGAAAGAAATCGCACACAGACATGGTGTGACGAAAGCAGAAAAAGGACATTTTGAAAAAGCAGGTGTTTCAAGCAAGAGATTTGTAAGAGAATTCAAATTTGAAAATGCGGACGAATACACACTGGGACAGGAAATCAAAGCTGACATCTTCGCAGCAGGCGATAAGATTGATGCAACAGCTATTTCCAAGGGAAAAGGTTTCCAGGGCGCAATCAAGAGACACAACCAGCACAGAGGACCTATGGCTCACGGTTCCAAGTTCCATCGTCATGCAGGTTCCAATGGTGCTGCATCTGATCCGAGCAAGGTATTTAAAGGAAAGAAGATGCCGGGACACATGGGAAGCAAGAAGATTACAATTCAGAATCTTGAAATCGTAAGAGTAGATGCTGAAAATAATTTAATCTTAGTAAAAGGCTCAGTTCCGGGACCTAAGAAATCTTTAGTGACAATTAAAGAGAGCGTAAAAGCAATCTAGTCTGAAAGCAGGAAAGGAGGAACACTTAAGATGGCAAACGTAACAGTTTACAATATCGAAGGTAAAGAAGTTGGAACAATCGATTTAAGTGATGCAGTATTTGGCGTAGAAGTCAACGAACACTTATTGCACATGGCAGTTGTTCAGCAACTTGCAAATAAACGTCAGGGAACTCAGAAAGCGAAGACCCGCTCAGAAGTTTCAGGCGGTGGCAGAAAGCCATGGAGACAAAAAGGAACAGGTCATGCAAGACAGGGTTCTACAAGAGCTCCGCAATGGACAGGCGGTGGAGTTGTATTTGCTCCGACACCAAGAGACTACTCTTTCAAATTAAATAAGAAAGAAAAGAGAGCAGCTCTCAAATCCGCTCTTACTTCAAGAGTGCAGGAAAACAAATTCATCGTTGTGGATGAAATGAATTTTGGAGAAATCAAGACAAAGAACTTCCAAAATATGTTAAACAACTTATCAGTATCCAAGGCATTAGTTGTATTAGAGGATGACAACAAGAATGCAGAATTATCTGCAAGAAACATCCCGGATGTAAAAACAGCCCGTACAAATACAATCAATGTATACGATATCATGAAATATAACACGGTTATCGTAACAAAGGCTGCTGTTACAACAATTGAGGAGGTGTACGCATAATGGCTAACGTTCAATATTATGATGTAATCCTTAAACCGGTAGTAACCGAGAAGAGCATGGAGCTTATGGCAGATAAGAAATACACGTTCTTAGTGCATACAGACGCTACAAAGTCTCAGGTAAAAGAAGCAGTGGAAAAGATGTTCAAGGGAACAAAGGTAAAGAGTGTCAACACTATGAATCTTGACGGTAAGACAAAGAGACGTGGTATGACATACGGAAAAACTGCGAAAACCAAAAAAGCAATCGTTCAATTAACGGCAGATTCAGCAGATATCGAAATCTTCGAAGGCCTGTAGGCCGAAAGCATATTAGAACGAAACGTAACAATATACGCATAAAAGCGTGACAACAAATAACATTAGGAATTGAAAGGAGTGAACGTAATGGGAATTAAATCATATCGCCCATATACACCTTCCAGAAGACATATGACCAGTTCTGATTTTTCAGAGATTACAAAGACGGCTCCGGAAAAATCATTGTTAGTAGCAAAGAACAGCACAGCTGGTCGTAACAATCAGGGAAAAATCACAGTAAGACACCGCGGAGGCGGAGTTAAGAGAAAATACAGAATTATCGACTTTAAGAGAAATAAAGACGGTATTCCGGCAACTGTAATCGGCATCGAATACGATCCGAACAGAACAGCAAACATCGCACTTATCTGCTATGCAGACGGCGAGAAAGCATACATCCTTGCACCGCAGGGATTGACAGATGGTATGAAGGTTATGAACGGACCGGAAGCAGAAGTAAGAGTAGGAAACTGCCTGCCGCTTTCAGAAATTCCGGTTGGTACGCAGATTCACAACATTGAGCTGTATCCGGGACGTGGCGGACAGTTAGTTCGTTCTGCAGGTAACAGCGCACAGCTGATGGCTAAGGAGGGAAAATATGCGACCTTAAGATTGCCTTCAGGTGAAATGAGAATGGTTCCTCTGGTTTGCAGAGCTTCCGTTGGTGTTGTGGGAAATGGTGACCACAATCTGGTTAACATCGGTAAGGCAGGACGGAAACGTCACATGGGTATCAGACCGACTGTTCGTGGTTCTGTAATGAACCCGAATGACCATCCGCATGGTGGTGGTGAAGGTAAGACCGGTATCGGTCGTCCGGGTCCGTGTACACCTTGGGGAAAACCGGCGTTGGGCTTAAAGACGCGCAAGAAAAACAAGCAGTCTAACAAGTTAATCGTTAGAAGAAGAGATGGTAAAAGTATTAAATAAATAGTTTACAAGGAGGTTAGAACCTATGGCTCGCTCACTTAAAAAAGGACCATTTGCGGACGAAAGCTTACTCAAAAAGGTAAAAGCGATGAACGAAGCAGGCGACAAATCAGTTATCAAAACATGGTCTCGCCGCTCCACAATTTTCCCGATAATGGTTGGACATACAATCGCAGTTCATGACGGAAGAAAACATGTGCCGGTATATGTTACAGAGGATATGGTTGGACACAAGCTCGGAGAGTTCGTTGCAACCAGAACCTACAGGGGACATGGAAAAGACGAAAAGAAATCAAGAGTACGTTAATAAGTTGTAATTGAAAACAAGTCGTAGTTTGAAAGGAGGGTTCATCCATGGCAAAAGGACATAGATCCCAAATTAAAAGAGAGAGAAATGCGAACAAAGACACGAGACCGTCAGCTAAGTTATCTTATGCCAGAGTTTCTGTTCAGAAAGCATGCTTCGTTTTAGATGCCATCAGAGGTAAGGATGTACAGACAGCACTTGGTATTGTAACCTACAATCCAAGATATGCTTCTACTTTAATTAAAAAATTATTAGAATCAGCTATTGCAAATGCTGAGAACAACAACGGAATGAACGTTGAAAATCTTTATGTTGCAGAATGTTATGCAAACAAAGGACCAACAATGAAGAGAATTCACCCCAGAGCACAAGGCCGGGCTTACAGAATCGAAAAGAGAATGAGCCACATTACAATTGTGCTTGATGAAAGATAAGGAGGAAGAATATGGGACAGAAAGTTAATCCTCACGGCTTAAGAGTCGGCGTTATCAAGGATTGGGATTCTAAATGGTATGCTGAAAAATCATTTGCAGATTACCTGGTAGAAGACCATAAGATCAGAGTATTTCTGAAGAAGAAATTATACAGTGCCGGAGTTTCAAAGATTGAAATCGAAAGAGCTTCTGACCGCGTTAAGATTACAATTTACACAGCAAAGCCGGGTGTTGTAATCGGTAAGGGTGGAGCAGAAATTGAAAAAGTAAAGAAAGAACTCCAGCAGTTCACAGACAAGAAGTTAGTTGTAGATATCAAGGAAATCAAGAGACCGGATAAGGATGCTCAGTTAGTAGCAGAGAACATTGCTCAGCAGCTTGAGAATCGTATTTCTTTCAGACGTGCGATGAAATCCTGCATGTCAAGAACAATGAAAGCCGGAGCACTCGGTATCAAAGCAGCTTGTTCAGGACGTTTGGGTGGAGCTGATATGGCTCGTACAGAGTTCTACAGCGAAGGTACGATTCCGCTTCAGACACTTAGAGCAGATATTGATTATGGATTCGCTGAGGCAGACACCACATACGGTAAAGTAGGTGTGAAAGTCTGGATTTACAAAGGCGAGGTTCTTCCAACGAAAGCAACTCAGGAAGGGAGCGATAAATAATTATGTTAATGCCAAAAAGAGTAAAACGTCGTAAACAATTCCGTGGTTCTATGAAAGGAAAAGCTTTACGTGGAAATAAGATTACAAATGGTGAATACGGTCTTGTGGCAACAGAACCATGCTGGATTCGCTCAAATCAGATTGAGGCAGCCCGTATCGCTATGACTCGTTATATCAAACGTGGTGGTAAAGTATGGATTAAGATTTTCCCGGATAAACCGGTAACGACAAAACCGGCTGAAACCCGTATGGGTTCCGGTAAAGGAACATTAGAGTACTGGGTAGCAGTTGTAAAACCGGGACGTGTCATGTTTGAACTTTCAGGGGTACCTGAAGAAGTAGCTCGTGAAGCATTGCGTCTTGCTATGCACAAATTGCCCTGCAAGTGCAAGATTGTTTCTCGCGAAGAATTAGAAGGCGGTGATAACAGTGAAAATTAATAAATTTGTAGAAGATTTAAGGTCAAAATCAGCTACAGAGTTGAATCAAGAATTAGTAGCTGCTAAAAAGGAACTCTTTAACCTGAGATTCCAAAACGCAACCAATCAATTAGATAATACAAGCCGAATCAAAGAAGTAAGAAGGAATATTGCCAGAATCCAGACGGCTATTACGGAAGCTTCAAAAGCAGAATAATCGGCAGCCGGAACATTGTTCTAGAAAGGAGATATTATCGTGGAAAGAAATCTGAGAAAAACACGTGTTGGTAAAGTTGTCAGCAATAAGATGGACAAAACAATCGTTGTTGCAGTAGAAGATCATGTAAAACATCCTCTTTACAAAAAAATCGTGAAGAGAACATACAAACTGAAAGCACATGATGAAGAAAACGTATGCAACATTGGCGATAAAGTAAAAGTTATGGAAACAAGACCACTCTCAAAAGACAAGAGATGGAGACTTGTTGAAGTTATGGAAAAAGTAAAATAGTATTGAAGGAGGTTTACCTGCATGATACAGCAAGAAAGTAGACTTAAAGTAGCAGACAATACAGGGGCAAAGGAATTGCTTTGCATCCGTGTAATGGGCGGCTCTACTAGAAGATATGCAAACATCGGTGATGTAATCGTTGCCAGCGTTAAAGATGCAACACCAGGCGGCGTTGTTAAAAAAGGTGATGTTGTAAAAGCTGTTGTAGTTCGTACGGTGAAAGGTGCTCGTCGTAAAGACGGTTCTTACATCAAATTTGATGAGAACGCAGCAGTCATCATCAAAGAAGACAAAAACCCAAGAGGAACTCGTATTTTTGGACCAGTAGCAAGAGAGCTTCGTGAAAAACAATTCATGAAAATCGTTTCCCTGGCTCCGGAAGTATTATAAGGAGGTGCCAGGAATGTCGACAATGAAAATCAAAAAGGGTGATACGGTTAAAGTAATCACTGGAAAAGACAAAGACAAAGAAGGCAAGGTAATTGCTGTCAATAAGAAAGACAACACGATTATTGTAGAAGGTATCAACATGGTAACAAAGCACACGAAACCGAGTGCAGCAAACCAGAATGGCGGTATCGTAAAGCAAGAAGGACCTATTGATGCTTCTAACGTAATGTATCTTCACAAAGGAAAAGCTACGAGAGTAGGATTCAAACTGGATGGAGATAAAAAGGTACGTGTTGCAAAATCAACAGGTGAAGTGATTGATTAATCCAAGGAAGGAGGAGCAAAACTTTGAGTAGACTGAAAGAACAATACCAGAATGAAATCATTGATGCAATGATTAAAAAGTTTGGTTATAAAAATATTATGGAAGTGCCAAAGCTTGACAAGGTTGTAATCAACATGGGCGTTGGCGAAGCAAAAGATAATCACAAAGTTTTAGAATCGGCGATTGCTGACCTTGAGAAAATCACAGGTCAAAAAGCTGTTGTCACAAAAGCAAAGAAGTCAGTAGCTAACTTTAAAATCAGAGAAGGCATGGCTATCGGATGTAAAGTTACCCTGAGAGGCGAAAAAATGTATGAGTTCGTTGATCGTTTGATTAACCTTGCATTGCCTCGTGTGCGTGACTTCAGAGGAGTAAATCCGAATGCATTTGATGGAAGAGGTAACTATGCTCTTGGTATCAAAGAACAACTGATCTTCCCGGAAATCGAATATGACAAGATTGACAAGGTAAGAGGAATGGATGTTATCTTTGTTACAACTGCCAAGACAGACGAAGAAGCTCGTGAATTATTGAAACAGTTCAATATGCCATTTGCAAAATAGTAGGGAGGAAAAATTTCATGGCAAAAACATCTATGAAAATCAAACAACAACGTAAACCAAAATTCTCTACTAGAGAGTATAATCGTTGTAGAATTTGTGGTCGTCCACATGCATATTTAAGAAAATACGGAATCTGCAGAGTATGTTTCCGTGAATTAGCATACAAGGGACAAATCCCGGGTGTGAAAAAAGCAAGCTGGTAAGGAGGATAAATAAATGACAATGTCAGATCCAATCGCAGATATGCTTACAAGAATTCGTAATGCAAACACTGCTAAACATGATACAGTTGATGTTCCGGCGTCTAAAATGAAAATTGCGATCGCAGATATTCTTTTAAACGAAGGTTACATTGCAAAATATGACATCGTAGAAGACGGTAGCTTCAACACAATCCGTATCACATTAAAATACGGTGCTGATAAGAATGAAAAAGTTATTTCAGGTCTTAAGAGAATTTCTAAGCCGGGTCTTCGTGTATATGCAAACAGCGAAGAATTGCCGAAGGTTCTGGGCGGACTTGGAACAGCAATCATTTCAACAAACCAGGGAGTTATCACTGATAAAGAAGCAAGAAAGCTCAAAATCGGTGGAGAAGTTCTTTGCTTCGTGTGGTAGGAACTGAAGTTAAGGAGTAGCTGAAAACAGAATAGACTTTGCGTCTATTCCGAGAATTTAAGTAGGAGGTAACAGATATGTCACGTATCGGTAGACTGCCGGTAACAGTTCCGGCAGGTGTAACTGTTGAAATTGCAGAAAATAACAAAGTGACTGTAAAAGGTCCAAAAGGAACTCTCGTAAGAGAACTTCCTGCAGAAATGGAAATTAAATTAGAAGATGGTAAAGTTGTTGTAACAAGACCAAACGACTTAAAGAAGATGAAATCTTTACACGGCTTAACAAGAACACTCATCAACAATATGGTGGTTGGTGTATCCGAAGGATACGAAAAGGTTCTTGAGGTCAATGGTGTTGGTTACAGAGCAGCAAAATCAGGTAACAAGTTAACATTAAGCTTAGGATATTCTCATCCGGTAGAAATGATTGACCCGGAGGGCATCGAAACAGTGCTTGACGGTCAGAACAAGATTACCGTTAAGGGTATCGATAAGGAAAAAGTAGGCCAATACGCAGCAGAAATCAGAGATAAGAGAAGACCGGAACCGTACAAGGGTAAAGGTATTAAATATGCTGATGAAGTTATTAGACGTAAAGTTGGTAAGACTGGTAAAAAATAATTAAGGAGAGTGTAAAGATGGTTAGTAAGAAATCAAGAAGCGAAGTTCGTGTAAACAAACATAGAAAATTACGTAACCGTTTCAGCGGTACTGCTGAAAGACCACGTTTGGCTGTGTTTAGAAGTAATAATCATATGTATGCTCAGATTATTGACGATACAGTTGGAAAGACTCTGGTTTCCGCATCTACTGTTCAGAAAGATGTAAAAGCAGAATTGGAAAAAACAAACAACGTTGATGCAGCAGCATATTTGGGAACCGTGATTGCAAAGAAAGCAATCGCAGCAGGAATTAACAATGTCGTATTTGACCGTGGTGGATTTATTTATCAGGGTAAAATCAAAGCATTAGCAGACGCAGCAAGAGAAGCTGGATTAGAATTCTAGGAGGAGGAACACACATGAGACAAAATCGTATTGATGCTAGTCAATTAGAACTAACAGAAAAAGTGGTATCAATCAAACGTGTAACTAAAGTTGTTAAAGGTGGTCGTAACTTCAGATTCACAGCTTTAGTCGTTGTTGGTGATGGCAATGGCCATGTTGGTGCCGGCTTAGGAAAAGCAGCCGAAATTCCGGAAGCAATCCGCAAAGGAAAAGAGGATGCAATGAAGAGACTGATTTCAGTTCCATTGGATGAGAATGAGAGTGTAACACATGATTTCATCGGAAAATTCGGAAGCGCTTCCGTATTACTGAAGAAAGCTCCGGAAGGTACCGGTGTAATTGCCGGAGGTCCGGCACGTGCGGTAATCGAGCTTGCAGGTATCAAGAATATCCGTACAAAATCATTGGGTTCAAACAACAAACAGAACGTAGTACTTGCTACAATCAATGGATTGAGCCAGATGAAGACTCCGGACGGAGTAGCTAAGCTTCGCGGGAAATCTGTAGAAGAAATCTTAGGCTAAGGAGGAGACCCAAAATGGCAAATTTAAAAGTTACGTTAGTAAAATCTACAATCGGTGCTGTACCAAAGCACGTTAAGACAGTGGAAGCATTGGGCCTTAAAAAGGTGAACAAGACAGTGATTTTACCGGATAACGCTGCAACAAGAGGTATGGTACAACAAGTTCAACATTTAGTAAAAGTAGAAGAAGCTTAATATTAAGATAAGGAGGTGTCACGATGGACTTATCAAATTTAAGACCTGCAGAAGGTTCAAAACAAAGTGATAATTTCAGAAGAGGCCGTGGACACGGTTCTGGAAATGGCAAGACAGCCGGCAAGGGACACAAAGGTCAGAAAGCTCGTTCAGGAGCACCAAGACCGGGCTTTGAAGGTGGTCAGATGCCATTATATAGAAGAATACCAAAGAGAGGTTTCACAAACAGAAATACAAAGGAAATCGTTGGAATCAACCTTGGCGCATTGGAAGTATTTGAAAATGATGCTGTAGTTTCTGTAGAAACATTGATTGAAGCCGGTATTGTTAAGAATCCCAGAGATGGGGTTAAAATCCTTGGAAACGGAGAATTAACTAAGAAACTTACAGTTCAGGCAAATGCATTCAGCGCAAGTGCAGCTGCTAAGATTGAAGCTCTTGGTGGAAAAGCTGAGGTGATCTAATGCTAAAGACATTGCGACAGGCATTCAGAATTGAGGAAGTTCGTAAGAAAATTATGTATACTTTCTTTATGCTGATTGTTGTTAGATTGGGGTCTCAGTTACCAACACCGGGTGTAGACCCAGAGTTCATTCAAGATTTTTTTGCAAACCAGACGGGGGAAGCGTTTAACTTTTTTAACGCTTTCACCGGCGGTTCATTTGAAAAAATGTCGGTGTTTGCACTTAGCATTACACCATACATTACATCTTCTATTATCATGCAGCTTCTTACAATTGCAATTCCGAAATTAGAGGAAATGCATAAAGACGGCGAAGATGGAAGAAAGAAGATTGCAACGATTACGCGTTATGTGACGGTAGTCCTTGCTTTGATTCAATCCATTGCAATGGCAGTTGGATTTGGACGTCAGGGACTCTTGATAGAATATAATTTTGTAAACGCTGCAATCGTAGTCCTTACATTAACAGCAGGTTCTGCATTCCTGATGTGGGTAGGCGAAAGAATTACGGAAAAGGGAATCGGAAATGGTATTTCCATTGTCCTGTTAATTAATATTATTTCCCGTATTCCGAGTGATTTTGTCTCATTATACGAGCAGTTCATGCAGGGAAAAGGTCTTGCTATGGCAGCATTAGCAGCACTTATTATTATTGCAATTATTCTTTTCGTCATCGTTTTTGTAATTCTGTTGCAGGACGGTCAGAGAAGAATTGCAGTACAGTATTCACAGAAAGTGCAGGGTAGAAAGAGTGTTGGCGGACAGTCATCACACATCCCGTTAAAGGTGAATACGGCAGGTGTTATTCCTGTTATTTTTGCGTCATCACTGATGCAGTTTCCGATTATCATCGCTTCTTTCTTTGGGAAAGGAGAAGGGGATGGAATCGGAAGCCAGATTTTGAAAGGATTAAATTCAAATAACTGGTGCAATCCTGATAATCTTCAGTATTCATGGGGATTACTGGTATACATTATTTTGACGATTGCATTTGCTTATTTCTATACGTCCATTACATTTAATCCGATGGAAATTGCAAATAACATGAAAAAGAGTGGCGGTTTTATACCGGGTATCCGTCCGGGAAAACCAACGGTAGACTATCTGGCAAACATCTTGAAATATATTATTTTCATTGGAGCCGTAGGTCTTGTAATCGTACAGGTAATACCATTCTTCTTCAATGGATGGCTCGGTGCAAGCGTATCGTTTGGCGGAACGTCTCTTATCATCGTTGTAGGTGTTGTTCTGGAGACATTGCAGCAGGTAGAATCGCAGTTGCTCGTGCGTAATTACAAAGGATTTTTGAATAGTGCAAAATAAATGAAGTGCAGATTAGCTCGCTCGGATTTCAAACTCGTGGTAGTGGAAATGGAGCGAGTTAATATGCTATATAGAAAAATTCAGTCTCTATTTTTAGGAGGATTTGTATGAAAATTATTATGTTAGGTGCACCGGGTGCAGGAAAAGGAACACAGGCGAAAAAAATTGCAGAAAAGTACGGGATTCCGCATATTTCAACCGGTGACATTTTCAGAGCAAATATTAAAAACGGAACGGAGCTCGGCAAGAAAGCAAAGACGTTCATGGACAAAGGACTTTTAGTACCGGATGAACTGGTGGTGGACTTAGTCGTTGACCGCGTAAATCAAGAAGACTGTGCAAACGGATATGTTCTGGATGGATTTCCGAGAACGATTCCGCAGGCAGAAGCCTTAGATAAAGCACTCGCGGACATGGGACAGAAAGTGGATTATGCGATTGATGTGGATGTACCGGATGAAAACATCGTAAAACGTATGTCCGGACGAAGAGCCTGTGTGGACTGTGGCGCTACATATCACATTGTGTATGCACCTACAAAGGAAGAAAATGTGTGTGATAAATGTCAGGGTGAGTTAATTCTTCGCGATGACGACAAGCCGGAAACGGTTCAAAAGCGTTTAAATGTGTATCATGAACAGACCCAGCCATTGATTGATTATTATACAGAGAAAAAGATCTTAGCAAAAGTAGACGGTACAACAGACATTGAAGTTGTATTTGACACAATTGTAAAAATCTTGGGAGCGTAGCCTTATGCCTATTACCATTAAGTCGGCGAGAGAAATTGAATTAATGAAAGAAGCGGGACGGATTCTTGAGATTGTACATGATGAGCTTGGGAAAGCGTTGAAACCGGGAATGTCTACCTATGAAATTGACCGGTTGGGGGAAGAATTGATACGTAGCTACGGCTGCGTACCTTCCTTCCTGAATTACAACGGATATCCGGCATCTATTTGTGTTTCCGTGAATGAAGAGGTCGTTCATGGGATTCCGAGCCGTAAACGTATTTTAAAAGAAGGCGATATCGTCGGTCTGGATGCAGGTGTCATCTACAAGGGGTATCATTCGGATGCTGCGAGGACTCATGCAATCGGTTCGGTCAGTCAGGAGGCACAGGATTTAATCCGCGTCACCCGGGAATGTTTCTTTGAAGGAATAAAGTACGCAAAAGAAGGCAACTATTTGTATGAGATTTCAGGGGCGATTGGAAGATATGCGAAATCGCGGGGGTACGGTGTTGTAAGAGACTTATGCGGCCATGGAATCGGTGCGAACCTTCACGAGGCTCCGGAAATACCGAATTATGAGATGAACAGAAAAGGTGTCAAGCTGCGTAGGGGTATGACTTTGGCGATAGAACCGATGATTAACATTGGAACGGATGAAGTGGAATGGCTGGATGATGACTGGACGGTAGTAACGGCAGACGATTCTCTGTCGGCACACTATGAGAATACGGTATTAATCACAGAGGGTGATCCGGTACTTTTGACCTTATCGAAGTAGAAGAGGATGCAGTATGGAAAAACAGGAAGTAGGAATGCTTGCAAGATCAAAGGCAGGCCATGATAAGGGTCATGTATATGTAATAATAAAGGAAGAAGAAGCATATGTATATTTGGCAGACGGTTCCATTAGAACGATTGAGCGGCCAAAAAAGAAAAAAAAGAAGCATGTGCAGATGATTTGTGAGAAACATGAGTTATCCGAAGTTGATGATGTGGGAATAAAGAGAAAACTAAAACGATTTGATAAGGAAACAGGAGGAAAATAGCATGTCAAAAGCTGACGTTATCGAAATTGAGGGAACGGTAGTAGAAAAATTACCAAACGCGATGTTTAAAGTAGAATTGGAAAACGGCCATCAGGTGTTGGCACATATCAGTGGAAAACTGCGTACAAATTTTATCAAGATTTTGCCGGGTGACCGGGTAACGATGGAATTATCGCCCTATGATTTATCCAAGGGAAGAATTACATGGAGAGATAAATAAAAAAGATGTTGACTTTGCTTTGACGTGGTGATACAATATATGAGCGCGTTTATGGTTAATTTCATTTCCGCGGCAATGGAGTTGGCATATTTTGCCAATGAAATATTTGAAATACTATGGAATGCGCAGGGTACTAAAGTCAGGCAATGGACGAAAGGAGGATTTGACGTGAAGGTTAGATCATCAGTAAAACCAATTTGCGAAAAGTGCAAAATCATTAAAAGAAAAGGAAGTATCAGAGTCATCTGTGAAAATCCAAAACACAAACAGAGACAGGGCTAGAAACTTTCTTGGATTTTAAGAATGAATTCAGGCAGATAATAGCGACACGCCGGGTTGCGTGTAGCTGTTCAGATATACAAGGAAGCACCTTTAGCCGGTGGAAATCCTTCGTATATTGCTTCTAATGCCGACCGGTCATTACCGGCTCAATGTCAGATGGTAAACAGACAGAGAGTTTCGGTGGTCGGAAAGGGTGTGTAATACCGAACACGCCTGGGTACTGCAAGGCGGAACCCCTATTAAAGACGATATGAAAAAACAAAAAGAAAATGGAGGAAATCAACATGGCTCGTATTGCTGGTGTGGACTTACCAAGAGACAAACGTGTAGAAATCGGGTTGACTTATATCTACGGTATCGGTAGAGTGAGCGCAACAAAAATCCTGGAGGAAGCCGGAGTAAATCCGGATGTTCGCTGCAGAGATTTGACGGATGAGGATGTAAAAGCAATCAGTGCTGTTATCGATAACAGCTATCAGGTAGAAGGTGATCTTCGTAGAGAGATTGCATTAAACATCAAGAGATTACAGGAAATCGGATGTTACAGAGGAATTCGTCACAGAAAAGGACTTCCTGTTCGTGGTCAGAAGACGAAGACAAACGCAAGAACAAGAAAAGGTCCAAAGAGAACTGTTGCAAATAAAAAGAAATAAGAAAGAAAGTAGGTTAGTTTAAATGGCTAAGAAAGTTACAAAAAAAGTGACAAAGAAACGTGTCAAGAAAAACGTTGAACGAGGACAAGCACATATTCAATCATCTTTTAATAATACAATCGTAACATTAACAGATGCACAGGGAAATGCTTTATCATGGGCAAGTGCTGGTGGTCTGGGATTCAGAGGTTCAAGGAAATCTACTCCATATGCAGCTCAAATGGCGGCTGAGACTGCAGCAAAAGCAGCATTGGTACATGGTCTGAAATCCGTAGATGTTATGGTAAAAGGACCGGGATCAGGAAGAGAAGCAGCAATCCGTGCGCTTCAGGCATGTGGTATCGATGTAATTAGTATTACGGATGTGACACCGGTTCCTCATAACGGATGTCGCCCGCCAAAACGTAGAAGAGTGTAGTTTTATAGGAGGATAAAAAAGATGGCAGTAAATAGAACTCCGGTTCTGAAAAGATGCAGATCCCTTGGTATGGATCCTATCTATTTGGGAATCGATAAGAAATCGAACAGACAATCAAAAAGAGCAAATAGAAAAATGAGCGAGTATGGTCTTCAGCTACGTGAAAAACAGAAAGCAAAATTTATCTATGGTGTATTGGAGAAGCCTTTCAGAAACTACTTTGCAAAAGCTTCCAAGATGAACGGTATGACAGGTGATAACCTGATGGTTCTTCTGGAATCCAGATTAGACAATGTAGTATTCCGTATGGGATTTGCAAGAACCAGAAAAGAAGCAAGACAGATTGTTGACCACAAGCACGTATTAGTAAACGGAAAACAGGTAAACATTCCTTCTTATTTAGTAAGTGCAGGCGATGTAATTGAAATCAAAGAAACAAAGAAGTCTTCTCCAAGATACAGAGAAATCTTGGAAGTAACAGGTGGAAGACTGGTTCCGGAATGGTTGGATGTTGATGCTGAAAACTTAAAGGGAACAGTAAAAGAACTTCCGGCAAGGGAAGCAATCGACGTTCCTGTAGACGAAATGTTAATTGTCGAATTATATTCTAAATAATCCATAGGATTCAAACCTGATAACCCAAAAGGAGGGCTTTGTAATGTTTGATTTTAATAAACCAAATATTGAAATCACTGAGATTTCAGAAGATAAAAGATATGGTAGATTTGTTGTGGAGCCTTTGGAGAGAGGTTATGGTACAACTCTTGGTAACTCTTTGAGAAGAATTATGCTTTCTTCTCTGCCGGGTGCGGCTGTTTCACAGGTAAAAATTGATGGAGTTTTACATGAATTCAGTTCCATTCCGGGTGTAAAAGAAGATGTGACCGAGATTGTGATGAATCTTAAATCACTGGCTATCAAAAACACTGCAGAGACGAATGAACCAAAGACAGCATATGTTGAGTTTGAAGGAGAAGGCGTTGTAACTGCTGCTGATATCCAGGTGGATCCGGACATCGTTATCCTGAACCCGGAAACTGTTATTGCAACTCTGAACGGAGGTGCTGACAGCAAATTATACATGGAGCTTACGATTACCAAGGGTAGAGGTTACGTAAGTGCAGATAAGAACAAGAATGAAGAGATGCCGATTGGTGTGATTCCGATTGATTCTATCTACACACCGGTAGAACGTGTGAACCTCACCGTAGAGAACACCCGTGTTGGTCAGATTACTGATTTTGACAAATTAACACTGGATGTCTATACGAATGGGACATTAGCTCCGGATGAAGCAGTCAGTCTGGCTGCAAAGGTGCTCTGTGAACACTTGAAATTGTTCATTGACTTATCAGAAATGGCTCAGAAGGCTGAAGTCATGATTGAAAAGGAAGATGATCAGAAAGAAAAAGTGTTGGAGATGAGCATCGATGAGATGGAACTTTCTGTCCGCTCTTATAATTGCTTAAAACGAGCAGGAATCAACACAGTTGAAGAGCTGACGAACAAGACTTCAGAGGACATGATGAAGGTTCGCAATCTCGGACGGAAATCGTTGGAAGAAGTTTTGGCAAAATTGAAAGAACTTGGCTTAGAGTTAAGTCAGGGAGAAGAACAGTAGACCGATTAATAAGACCGAAGCGCATAGTCGGAGCACATGGCTAGTAAGCCCGAAGAAGCATAACCACGTGTCAAATGGAGGATAAGAAAATGGCAAAATATAGAAAACTCGGCAGAACATCGAGCCAGAGAAAAGCATTGATTAGAAATCAGGTAACATCATTACTGAACAACGGTAAAATTGTTACTACAGAGGCAAAGGCAAAAGAAATTAAAAAAGTTGCTGAAGGTCTCATTGCATTAGCAGTAAAAGAAAGAGACAACTACGAGGAAGTAACTGTAACAGCAAAGGTTGCACGTAAAGACAAAGATGGTAAGAGAGTGAAAGAAGTTGTAGACGGTAAAAAAGTGACTGTTTATGATGAAGTTCAGAAGACAATCAAGAAAGACAAACCATCCAGATTGCATGCAAGAAGAGAAATGCTGAAGGTACTTTATCCGGTAGTAGAAGTAAAAGACGGAAAGAAGAGAAGTGCGAAGGAAGTGGATTTGGTAGAAAAATTATTCACAGAAATCGCGCCGAAGTATGAAAACCGTAATGGTGGTTACACCAGAATCGTGAAAATCGGTTTGCGTAAAGGTGATGCCGCTATGGGAGTTCTTCTGGAGCTGGTATAGGATGCTGAAATGTGAGGACGCAGATATGCGTCCTCTTTTTTTCTAAAATTTCAAAAAAACACATTTTAAGTGTCGCGATTGCAGAAAGTGTGCTATACTAAGAACATGTACGAGATACTATGATGAAAAACAAGGAGTAGAGAAAATGAGAATTATTAAGACAGCAGATTATGATGAAATGAGCAGAAAGGCAGCGAATATTATTGCTGCACAGATGATTTTAAAACCAAACAGTGTGTTGGGACTGGCTACAGGTTCTTCGCCAATCGGTACATACAAGGAGTTAATCAAGAAATGTGAAGCCGGTGACATTGATTTTTCTGATATCTCAACAGTGAATCTGGATGAGTACAGGGGACTGCCAAGGACGAATGACCAAAGCTACTATTATTTTATGAACGATAACCTGTTCAATCATGTTAATATTGATAAGTCAAGAACACATGTGCCGAATGGAGAAGTGGAAGACGCAGAGGCAGAATGCGGAAATTATGAAGCATTGATTAAAGAACTGGGTGGCGTGGATTTGCAGTTATTGGGTCTCGGACACGACGGGCATATTGGTTTCAATGAGCCTGCGGAAGAGTTTGCAAAAGTGACACACTGTGAGAACCTGCAGGAGACCACCATCGAGGCAAATAAAAGATTTTTTGCTTCTATCGATGATGTTCCGAGACAGGCCTATACGATGGGAATCGGAACGATTATGGCTGCTAAGAAGATTTTAGTCGTAGTAAGTGGTGCAGACAAAGCAAATATCGTGAAAAAAGCATTTACCGGTCCGGTTACTCCGAAGGTTCCGGCGTCTATTTTGCAGATGCATCCGGATGTGACAGTTGTATGCGATGCGGCAGCTTATGCGGAATTGGAGAAATAGAAAAGAAATGGGAATTTATGAAGAATTACAGGCAAGAGGTTTAATTGCCCAGGTAACAGATGAAGAATTAATCAGAGATTTGGTAAATAACGGAAAGGCTACTTTCTATATCGGGTTTGATCCGACGGCAGACAGCCTCCATGTGGGACACTTTATGGCGCTTTGTCTGATGAAGCGTCTGCAGATGGCGGGGAATAAACCAATCGCATTGATTGGCGGAGGTACGGCGATGATCGGAGACCCGTCGGGAAGAAGTGATATGCGCCAGATGATGACGCCGGAGACGATTGCTCACAACTGTGAATGTTTCAAAAAGCAAATGAGCAGATTTATCGATTTCTCAGATGGAAAGGCATTGATGGTAAACAATGCAGACTGGCTGATGGATTTAAACTATATTGATGTGCTTCGCGAGGTGGGTGCACATTTTAGTGTAAACCGGATGCTTACCGCAGAATGCTATAAACAGCGTATGGAAAAGGGACTGAGTTTCCTGGAATTCAACTACATGATTATGCAGAGCTACGACTTTTATGCATTGTTCCAGAAGTATGGCTGTAACCTGCAGTTTGGCGGAGATGACCAGTGGAGTAATATGCTTGGCGGGACGGAGCTAATTCGCCGCAAACTGGGGAAAGATGCCAGTGCGATGACGATTACATTGCTTTTGAATTCCGAAGGGAAAAAGATGGGGAAGACACAGTCCGGCGCAGTTTGGCTTGACCCGAATAAGACTTCTCCGTTTGAGTTCTACCAGTATTGGAGAAATGTTGCGGATGCAGACGTACTAAAATGTATCCGTATGCTTACTTTCCTTCCGTTGGAAGAAATCGATAAAATGGATGCGTGGGAAGGAAGCCAGTTAAATCAGGCAAAGGAGATTCTCGCATACGAGCTCACGAAATTGGTTCACGGAGAGGAAGAAGCTGCGAAAGCACAGGAAAGTGCGAGAGCACTGTTTTCCAGCGGAGCTGCCGCAAATATGCCTACGGCAGAACTGACGTCTGAGGATTTCACAGACGGTGCAATAGACATTTTAACGATGCTGTTAAAGAGCGGACTGGTTCCTTCTAAATCAGAAGCAAGACGTGCAGTAGAGCAGGGCGGTGTTGCTGTGGACGGAGAAAAAGTAAGTGACATTAAAACCATGTTTACAGCGGAACAGATTCCGGAGGAAGGTCTTGTATTGCGAAGAGGAAAGAAAAACTTTAGAAAAGTGGTTGTAAAGTAGTCATGATGATAGAAAAAGAAACGACTCTGCCGGTTATTATAACCGGCAGAGTTGTTCATGGTAAGGGATTAGGAAGGACCGTGGGGATGCCCACGGCAAATCTTTTGGTGTCAAAGGGAGAACTTCCCAAAGTGGGAGTATATGCTACCAGAGTCACGGTGGAGGAGAAGGTATACCTCGCAGTGACAAATATTGGGAACAGGCCCACGGTCGATGAAATGCCGGATACAACTGTGGAAACGTACATTATGGACTTTGAGCGGGATATATATGGTGAGATGCTGACACTGGAAGTCTGTGCATTTCTACGTCCCATACAGAAGTTTTCCAATCTCCGTGAGGTCCAGGAACAGGTGGAAAAAGATATACAAAGAGCGAAAGAGATGTTGACAAATCAACAATAGATGCATATAATGGGTCTATGTCAACATAAAGAAGGGAAAGAGATGATTCAAAGATTTGAAGATTTTGTTGGAACGATTTCCAATATCCATAAAAACATTCAAAAAATAAAGAAGAGCAGAATGAAGGAATTCGGTCTTAGCGGAAACCATGTCATGAGCCTTTTTTATCTTGCACAGAACCCGGAGGGACTTACTGCATCACAGCTTTGCCGGTTGATTTCAGTGGATAAAGCCGCGACATCACGTACGCTTTCCGAACTGGTGGAAAAAGGGTACGTTTATTATCCTGATGCAGAAGGCAGCAAAAAGTATCGCGCACCGGTTATGTTGACAGAAAAAGGAGTTGCAGTTACAGAACAGATTGATAAAATCATTTGCGGTGTGGTAGAAGAAATCGGGAGCGATTTGAGTGAGGAAGAAAGGGAAAATATGTATCATGCTCTGAATGTAATCTCCGGGAACTTAGATAGGATGGGAAAACGCTTATAGTAAGGAGAAAACCGATGAGTATCAGAATTATTACAGACTCTGCTTCTGATTTGTCAGAAAAAGAAAGCAGACATTTGACCATTCTGCCTTTGACGGTAAGATTTGGTGACACAGAATATTTGGACGGGGTAACACTTTCAGGGAAAGAGTTTTATGAAAAGTTGATTGAGAGTGATGTGCTTCCGACAACAAGTCAGATTTCGCCGTACGACTTTGAACAGGCGATTCAAAAAACACTGGATGCCGGCGAGACTCCAATCGTGATTACTCTTTCCTCAAAGCTGTCCGGTACGTATAACAGCGCGAAGCTTGCGGCGGAGGAATTTGACGAGGAAGTCTATGTGATTGACAGCGAAAATGTATGTGTGGGAGAAAAGATTCTCGTACAGTATGCGCTGCGGCTGGTGGAAGAGGGAAAGAGCGCGAGGAAGATTGCCGAAGCATTGGAAACTGCCAAAAAGAAGGTTTGTCTGGTAGCTCTTTTGGATACGCTGGAGTACCTGAGAAAAGGAGGACGTATCTCCAATGTAACCGGAATTGTCGGAGGAATGCTTTCGATTAAGCCGGTCATCGGAATTGTAGACGGAGTGGTGGAGATGCTTGGAAAAGCCAGAGGTTCCCGCAATGCAAACAACCTGCTTGCGCAGCAGATTGATGCAGCGGGAGGAGTTGATTTTTCCATGCCCTATGCGCTGGCATATTCCGGGCTGGATGATACCTTAATTCGCAAATATATTGATGACAATGAGCACATCTGGAAAAGCCACACGGAAAAGCTGGAAATCGGACTGGTGGGAAGCACCATCGGAACCCATGCCGGGCCGGGGGCAATTGCAGTTTCATTTTTTAAGGAGATATAGCTTTTAGGTACATGGTACTGTATGGTGGCAGTTCCAAATGGCCATCCAGTGACATTTCCCTGCCGGATATCAATTCTTCAAATGGTCCGGAAAGCATGGAGTGGTGTGCAGTTTGGGCATCTGCAGATGCGTTTACTGCCACCAGTATGCGTTCCGTTTCTGAGCGACGCTCGAATACAAGGTAGTGATTCTGGATGACTACATTATAATAAGAGCCATTGCAGAGCGCATCGCTGTTTTGCCGGATTTGAATCAGCTTCTTTAGATATGCTGTCAATTCATTCGGCATAGGTGCCTCAAAGCAAGGACGCAAATCATAATCGTGGTTTGGAGCTTTGATGCCTTCCGCTCCCCATTCGCTTCCATAGTAGAGGCAGGGAATCCCCGGCATACCCATCAAAAGACCATACACGGTCGGAAGATGCGCCGGATTCTTGAGAATGCTTGCAATGCGGGTAACATCATGATTATCCACGAATGTCATGAGATGTTTTCCGCGATAAATACACCACTGCTCCGGACCAAACTGGCGGTTCAGGGAATGGGCAATTTCAAATAGATTCATATCGTTGAAACTGGAGTACAGTCCCTTATAACATTCATAGTTCGTGCAGCTATGGAGCATTTCGCCATTGACAATGCGATTGTAGTCTCCGTGTAATACTTCTCCGATTAAAACAAAGCCGGGTTTTAATTCCTGTGTAAAGTGGCGAAGCCGTTTCATAAAGTCCGGTTCAAGGCTGTAGGCAACATCAAGGCGCAGACCGTCAATATCAAATTCTTCCACCCATCCGCGCACGCACGAGAGCAGATAATCTACAACTTCCGGATTTTTTAAATTCAATTTTACCAGCTCATAATGACCTTCCCAGCCTTCATAATAGAAGCCGTCATTGTAGCAGCTGTTGCCGTCGAAATGAAGGAGAAACCAGTCTTTATAGCGGGAATCCCATCTTTTCTCCTGCACATCACGAAATGCCCAAAATCCACGGCCAACGTGATTAAAGACACCGTCCAAAACTACTTTGATGCCATGTGCATGCAAATCCTTGCATACGTCGGCAAAATCGGCATTGGTGCCGAGACGGCAGTCAATTGTTTTGAAGTCCCGGGTGTCATAGCCGTGATTGTCAGAATCAAAAATAGGATTCAATAATATTGAGTCAATACCAAAATCTTTCAGATAATCCGTCCATTCCATGATTTTACGAATTCTTGGGACAGTCACTCCATCATTTGCTGTCGGAGCGCCGCAGAAGCCAATCGGATAAATTTGATAAAATACACTTTCATATGCCCACATAATAGGAATCTCCTTGCTGTCATTCTAATTTTTTTTATTTTACCATGAGAATATGAGAAAGTCCACTAAAACGAAAAAATATGCTTGACAGGGCGGTCAGAGCATAATATAATATTTCAGTATGAAAACGGAAGAAACAGTTTACACCATAGCCCCGGAGTGGACTGGTTCCTATATATTTCAAGACATTATAATTTTAGTAAGAATGATTTTAGGAGGAAAACCAATGAAAACTTACATGGCGAATCCAGACAAGATTGAAAGAAAATGGTATGTAGTTGATGCAGAGGGATGCACATTAGGACGTCTGGCATCAGAAGTAGCAAAGGTTTTAAGAGGAAAAAACAAACCGGAATATACACCGCACATTGATACAGGTGATTATGTAATCGTAATCAATGCTGAAAAAGTTGCCGTAACAGGGAAAAAATTACAGCAGAAAGTATATTACAATCACTCAGAGTATGTAGGTGGTATGAAAGAGACAACATTGGCTGAGATGATGGCAAAGAAACCTGAGAAGGTAGTTGAACTTGCAGTAAAAGGCATGCTTCCAAAAGGACCTTTAGGAAGATCAATGATTACAAAGCTTCATGTATACGCTGGTGCAGAACACGCACATGCAGCACAGAAGCCGGAAGTATTAACATTCTAAGAAAGGTAAAAGGAGGAAATGACAGTGGCTAACGCAAAATTCTACGGAACAGGAAGAAGAAAAAAATCAATCGCAAGAGTATATTTAGTACCTGGAACAGGTAAGATTACAGTAAATAAAAGAGACATTGATGAGTATTTCGGATTAGAGACATTGAAGGTAGTGGTACGCCAACCATTGGTTGCTACAGAGACACTTGACAAATTCGATGTACTGGTAAATGTACATGGTGGCGGTTACACAGGACAGGCAGGAGCAATTCGTCATGGGATTGCAAGAGCACTGCTTCAGGCAGATGCTGAATACAGACCGGTTCTGAAAAAAGCAGGTTACCTGACACGTGATCCACGTATGAAAGAACGTAAGAAATACGGTCTCAAAGCAGCTCGTCGCGCACCGCAGTTCTCGAAACGTTAATCGAGACCAAGCAAGATGCGAAAAAGCCCGGAAATTCAACATTTCCGGGCTCTTTCTTTGCCCAAATGGCTTTGACCGGAACTCACCGATTTTAACGGATCCTGACGGTAATTTTGTAGTTAACGATGGGCTAACCGGCCATTTTTGGCTCTTTTTGACCCCTTTATAGTTAACGAAAGGGCTAACTGAAGGAGAGAAAGAAGTCATTTTCCCGCATTGAATAGATCGGCATGTATTGACTCCTGACCTGTACTCTGCTATTATAATCGTATGCTAGTTGAATGACAGCAGGAAGGAGAAATTGATTATGGGATTTTTGACAGGAAAGACTGCAATTATCACAGGCGGCGGAAGAGCCGTATTAAGTGATGGAAGCTGCGGATCTATTGGATATGGAATTGCAACAGCTTATGCAAAAGAAGGAGCGAATCTGGTAATTACCGGGCGTAATGTAAAGAAACTCGAAGATGCCAAAGAAGAACTGGAGAGACTCTATGGCATCAAAGTATTACCTGTACAGGCTGATGTCAGCGCGGGGGCCGATAATGAAGCAACAGTACAGAACGTAGTAAAGCAGGCAATTGACACATTCGGAAGAATTGATGTCCTGATCAATAATGCACAGGCATCCGCATCCGGTGTTACGATCGCAGATCATACAACAGACCAGTTCAATCTGGCAATGTATTCCGGCGTATATGCGGTATTCTATTATATGCAGGCATGCTATCCGTACCTGAAAGAGACAAAGGGATCTGTTATCAACTTTGCTTCAGGTGCCGGACTTTTCGGAAATTACGGACAGTGCGCATATGCAGCGGCAAAAGAAGGGATCCGTGGACTTTCCAGAGTAGCTGCAACAGAGTGGGGACCAGATGGAATCAATGTCAATATCGTATGCCCGCTCGCATGGACAGCACAGCTTGAGAATTTCCAGAAAGCTTATCCGGAAGCATTCAAGGCAAATGTAAAGATGCCGCCGGCTGGACATTACGGAGATGTAGAAAAAGAAATCGGACGTGCATGCGTACAGCTTGCATCACCGGATTTCAAATATATGAACGGAGAGACGATCACCTTAGAAGGTGGAATGGGACAGAGACCTTAAGAAAAATCCATAAAAGCCAAAGAGAGTGCCTGTGCGTTTTTTGAATCGTACAGTCGCTCTCTTTTTATTTCATAGGATTAGGGTGTCAAAAGGTTTATAACCTTTGATATAAATTTGTACCTTGAAAACTTAACACGATATATTGTTAGCGCCGGACGGAAAGGGCCATTCAGAGCCGGAGAGAAAGGGCCAATTTCAGCCGGATGAAAAGGGCCAAACACGCCTGTCGTTAGTTTGTTTTACCTGGAAAGACTCGGCATTGCAGGCCCAGCTTCCAGCTTCCCCCACCGTGAAAGAATACTGCGAGAAATGGCTGCTGATGCAGTCAGCAAATGTGAGAACAACAACGCTGATTGATTATACATCCAAGGTGAATCGACACATCATAGCACCGCTTGGTCATATGAGAATGACAGATGTCACCGCTGATGATATAAAGTTGGCGCTGGTCCCTGTTTCACAAAAATCCGCTTCGGTATTCAAGTCAGTGAACATCTTGCTTAAATGCATTTTTAACTCTGCCGAAGACAGCAAGATCATCACTTATAATCCTACGAGGTTCCTCTCACAAAAGGGTGGCGGGATCCCGCAGAAGGACCGGGAGTCTCTGACAGATGAGCAGGTTGCGCTCCTGATGAAGACAATCCGCGATCTGCCGCCCTATGTGTTTGTCATGTTGGGTTTGTATGCAGGGCTTCGTCGGGAAGAGATACTGGCGCTGAAATGGGAATGGCAAAAAGGAGAGCTGATCCCACACCACTTCCGGCATTTACAAAGGTGAAGCGTGGGAATTATCTTTATCTCAGGGCGTTTATCTATGACTCTGACGGGAAAAGAATTGCTGTTTATG
>ONED01000035.1 GCA_900316755.1 uncultured Eubacteriales bacterium | reverse complement strand
TTGGTGTAAATCTTCCAATACTCCTCATACAGATTAAACTCGGGAATCAAATCAACCAGCTCCATGTTTGCTTCCCAATAGGAACCCAGCGTGCCCACATCCTTCCAGTATCCGTTAAACTCATACGCATACATTCTGCTCTCTTTCTCAAAGCAGTAGGGAATGACGTGTTTTCCAAAATCGCATCCGGGCTCGTCTCTCTTTTGAATCAGCGCATCCCGAAGAACCGGCCAACTGAAAATATAGATTCCCATAGATGCCAGATTACTTCTCGGATGCTCCGGTTTCTCTTCAAAAGCCGTAATTCGTTTCTCCTCGTCCGTCACCACAATCCCAAACCGACTGGCTTCCTCCATCGGAACCGGCATAGCCGCAATCGTCACATCCGCCCCTTTTTCTTTATGGAAATCCAACATCACCTCATAATCCATCTTGTAGATGTGGTCTCCGGACAGAATCAGCACATAGTCCGGATTGTAGGTTTCCATAAATTCCAGGTTTTGATAAATTGCATTTGCGGTACCCGTATACCACTCGCTGTTCGTACTCTTTTCATACGGCGGAAGAACCGTCACTCCGCCAACATTCCGGTCCAAATCCCACGGAATCCCGATTCCGATATGGGCATTCAGCCGAAGCGGCTGGTACTGAGTTAAGACACCGACGGTATCGACTCCTGAGTTAATACAGTTGCTGAGCGGGAAATCAATAATGCGATATTTGCCGCCAAATGCAACAGCCGGTTTTGCAACCTTCGCAGTAAGGACTCCAAGTCTGCTGCCTTGTCCACCTGCTAAAAGCATTGCAATCATTTCTTTTTTCTTCATGCCTTCACCCCTTCTCAGTATTCTAGTAGCTTTATTATAGCACACTTATTTCTATTAGTGAACAATATTTACAAAACTTTTTAAGTTTTCATGAACTTTTTTATGACAGATAGGATGTGTTTTTATGTATAAAATTGATTTTCAGAAACCCTTACACATATATTTCATCGGCATTGGCGGGATTAGTATGAGCGGACTTGCGGAAATCCTGTTAAAAGAGCATTTTACCGTCTCCGGTTCTGACTCCAAGCCTTCTGCGCTGACCGAGCATTTGGAAAAACTGGGGGCATCTGTATTTTATCCGCAGAAAGCGGAAAACCTTCCGGAAGGAACAGACGTTGTGGTTTACACGGCTGCCATTCACGAAGATAATCCGGAATATAAAGAAGCCAAAAGGAGGCAGCTTCCTATGCTGTCCCGTGCAGAGCTTTTGGGGCAGTTGATGACTAACTACAAGACCCCGGTTGCCATTTCCGGAACCCACGGAAAGACCACCACGACCTCCATGCTGACCCATATTTTACTGGAGGCGGACACCGACCCGACCATTTCTGTCGGCGGTATTTTGCATGCCATCGGGGGAAATATCCGCGTTGGAAATTCTGACATCTTTGTCACGGAAGCCTGCGAATATACCAACAGTTTCCTGCATTTCTTTCCGAAGATTGGTGTCATCCTAAATGTAGAAGAAGACCATCTGGATTTTTTCAAGGACATTGACGATATCCGTTCTTCCTTCCACAAATTTGCGGCACTTTTACCGGAAGAGGGGACTTTAGTAATCCATAAGGATATTCAGGGGCTTGATACCATTACCGACGGGCTTTCCTGCCGGACTGTCACCTTTTCTGAAACACAGACAGCCGATTATGCCGCAGAAAATGTTGCCTTTGATGAAGTCGGAAATGCATCCTTTGATTTAATGAAACATGGCGAATTCGCAGACCGCATCGTTCTTGCCGTTACAGGAAAGCACAATGTTTCGAATGCACTTGCTGCGATTGCAACCGCCGATTTACTGGGGATTGCACCGAAAACGATTAAAAAGGGAATTGCCTCATTTACGGGAACGGATCGGCGTTTTCAATACAAAGGGGAGCGAAACGGATTTACCATTATTGATGACTATGCACATCATCCCACGGAGATCCGCGCGACACTGACGGCTGCACAGAATTATCCCCATCGGGAAATCTGGTGCATCTTCCAACCGCACACGTATTCCAGGACCAAAGCGTTCTTCCATGAGTTTGCAGAAGCATTGTCCCTTGCGGACCACGTCATTCTTGCCGACATTTACGCTGCCCGGGAGACAGATACATTAGGCATGACTTCAGAGGCTTTGGCGGAAGAAATTCAGACACTTGGAACGGATGCGTACTATTTTTCAAGCTTCGAAGAGATTGAAAATTTTGCGCTCAAAAAACTTATCCACGGTGACTTGTTGATAACTATGGGAGCCGGAGACGTTGTAAACATTGGAGAATCTCTCTTAAAATAAAAGTTATCCACGTTTTCCACATTTTCCACATTTTTGTTATCCACAAAAAAGTGGAGATATCCACTTAAAAATGCTTTTTTCCTCTCTCCATATGGTGTTATAATACCACTACCAATGGGATAAAAGGCGGTAATACATTTATGAAGACACTTACATTACGAAATCGGATAGAAGGAAACAGCACCATCGTGGACAACGATTTTATCGATCATTATATGGCAAAGGCAAACGGGGAGTATGTGAAGGTATACCTTTTGCTATTGCGCCATTTAAATGCACAGGATAGTTCTCTTTCGATTTCAAATCTTGCAGACTGCCTGGAATGTACTGAAAAAGATATTCTCCGTGCCCTGAAGCACTGGTCCAAAGCAGGATTATTAAAGATTGATTATGATGAATCCGGCTCTATATGCGGACTTGCCATCGGAAAGGGTCTCTCCGATACAAAGATGCCGGAAGAGACGGCAGGCATCCTTGAGGGGGGCGCTTATTCTTCCACAAAGAATAAGAAGCAGACTGTGCCCGGCATGGTCTCTGAAAATCAGGACAAGCTTCGGCAACTATATTTTATTGCAGAACAGTACATGGGGAAACCACTTTCTATCTCCGACATCCAGAAAATCAATTATTTCTTTGATACGCTGCACTTTTCCACGGATTTAATTGAGTATCTGATTGAATACTGCGTGGAAAACGGACACAAAAGTATGCACTACATGGAATCTGTAGCGCTTGCATGGGCAGATGAAAAGATTACGACCGTTGCAAAGGCAAAAGAAAGTACCTCCCTTTACCACAAAAACTGTTTTGCAGTCTTAAAGGCATTTGGTATCTCAGGAAGGAATCCGGCTCCCGTGGAGGTAAATTACATAAAAAAGTGGACAGATGAGTATGGATTTACGCTGGACGTGATACTAGAAGCGTGTAACCGCACGATTGCCAATACGTCCAAACCGGATTTTAAATATGCAGACTCCATTTTGACAAACTGGCTGTCAAAAGATGTCCGGTCCTTGTCCGACATCACTCGGGCAGATCTTGCATACCGGCAGGAAAAAGCGCCGAAAAAGAGGACTCCCGTGAGGACGGCTTCTGTATCCGGCAACCGATTCCATAATTTTGAAGGACGCTCCTATGACATAGGCTCACTGGAGCAGCAGCTTTTAAACACACACTAGCTAAAGGAGCATTATCGTGGCTTTATCAAATTCGCAGTACGATGCGATTCTTCGTACATATGAACAAAAACAGAGAAACAACCGTGATTTGTTAGACAAACGGCGTCAGACAGTGTATAATCAGATACCGGAACTGGAAAATTTACACAATTCGCTTTCCCTGCTTGGCGTCAAGCAGGCGCGCAAGCTGTTAAACGGCGATGAACATGCATTGCAGGAATTAAAAGAAGAGAGGAAAAAGTTGACCGACAGAAAGGCGATGCTTCTTACTTCTGCCGGTTATCCCGCTGACTATCTGGAGCCCATTTACGACTGCGCAGACTGTAGGGATACCGGATACATCGGCAATCAAAAATGCCACTGTTTTCAGAAAGCGATTATCGATTTACTGTATACCCAGTCCAATTTAAAAAACGTTCTTGCAAAAGAGAATTTTAGCACCTTTTCTTTTGCATACTATTCAGAGAACCATGTTGACTCCGTCACAGGGCGTTCCTCATTGGAAACGATGCAGAACGCACACCGGACGGCGTTGGAATTTGTCGATACATTCTCAGATGAATTCCGCAATTTATTTCTTTACGGAGATACCGGTGTTGGCAAGACATTCCTTTCCAACTGTATCGCCAAAGAATTGATTGACAGGGCATTTTCCGTGATTTACTTTACCGCATACGATTTCTTCGATACGCTGGCTAAGAGTAAATTCGAAAAAGATGACACAGCCGAGATGATGTCGGAACACATCTTTGACTGTGACCTACTAATTATTGATGATTTGGGAACGGAGCTTCCGAATTCCTTTACGGTTTCCCAGTTGTTCCTCTGTTTGAACGAACGGCTGCTGCGCAGAAAATCGACGGTGATTTCCACTAACCTTTCACTGGAATCCATTGTTGACATTTATTCTGAACGCACCTTTTCCCGAATCACAAGTAACTACACCATGTTGAAACTGACTGGTGATGATATCCGCATTAAAATGAAACTAATGAACAGGGAGGAATACTAATGTTACACCGCACAGAACGTACTTTAGAAAACATACCAGTAGGACCACTCGGGTTTATCCCGATTGACGGGTGTCTGGAATTGGGAAAGAAAGTAGACGATTACCTCGTATCATGGCGCAGGGAAAACGCAAAAGACCTGCAGGATGACGTTGTTTTCACGGATTATATCAAAGATTCTTACATCGTAAGTGCAAAAGTACCCCGCTTTGGTTCCGGTGAGGCCAAGGGAATCATTAACGAATCGGTGAGAGGAAAAGACATTTATATTATGGTGGATGTCTGCAATTACAGTCTCTCATACAAGTTATCCGGACATGTAAACCACATGTCACCCGACGATCATTTCCAAAACTTAAAGAGGGTGATTGCAGCTATCGGAGGAAAGGCAAGAAGAATCAATGTCATTATGCCATTCCTCTACGAAAGCAGACAACACAAAAGAAGCTCCCGGGAATCTCTGGACTGTGCTCTCGCACTGCAGGAGCTGGTTCGCATGGGTGTAGACAATATTATTACCTTTGATGCCCATGACCCTCGTGTACAAAATGCAATTCCGCTTAACGGGTTTGAAACGGTACGGCCGACTTACCAGTTTATCAAAGGATTACTCAGCAAATATGATGACTTACAGATTGACAGCGACCACATGATGGCCATCAGCCCGGATGAAGGCGCTACCGGACGTGCCATTTATCTTGCAAATGTGCTCGGGCTGGACATGGGAATGTTCTATAAACGCCGCGATTATACTCGTATCGTCGACGGACGTAATCCGATTGTAGCCCACGAATTCTTAGGTTCTTCTGTGGAAGGAAAAGACGTGATTATCATCGATGATATGATTTCTTCCGGAGACAGTATGCTGGATGTGGCAAAACAATTAAAGGAACGGAAGGCAAAACGTATCTTTGCAGCTTCTACCTTTGGTCTTTTTACAAGCGGATTGGACAAGTTTGATCAGGCTTATGAAGACGGGATTCTCACAGGGGTACTGACGACCAACCTGATTTATCAGACACCGGAATTGTTGCAGAGACCATGGTATATTAACTGTGATTTGAGCAAATACCTGGCTCTGATGATTGACACCTTAAACCATGACGGTTCTATCAGCAGCATCTTAGACCCAAGCCAGAGAATTCAAGAGGTTGTGAAAAAATACAAAGCCGGAGAAAAAATCGAACAATAAAGATTCACATAAAAATGCCTGACAAAAGAAGCGGCTATGTCTTCTCTGTCAGGCGTTTTCTTTTATTTTCGGGATCCTATATGGATTGAATTCTGTCCAGAATTTCCTGCTCTCTTTTCTGGCAGGTAAAAATGAGAACCTGTTTTTTGTGCTTCACCAGCCATCTCAGCATATTCTCCAATCGCCGGTCATCGTAAAATGCAAATGTATCATCCAGAATGACCGGGTATTCTTCCTCATACAGGATTTCACTTGCCGCCATGCGAAGTGCAAAGTAAATCTGCTCGATGGTACCGCGGCTGACCTGCTCAATGGGAATCTTACGTCCTTCCGTGTAGAGGCTCATCTTCAGCTTTTCATCCACCAGAAGCATCTCGTATTTACCGTCTGTGATTTCCTTTAGTACGGAAGATGTCTTTTCATTCAAGCGAACGCCAAGCTCCTGATGTACATCCTTCGAAAGCTCCAAAAGACGCTGCGCTGCCAATTCCAATGCTTTCTTCGTCATCTCCTGTTTTTCACATTCCTCTCCGGTTTCCGGTGGCTCCTGAAGCTGTTCGTCGATATTCTCGTATTGCGTCTGTTTTTCCTTCCATTCACTCTCCAGGTGCTCCTTCTGCCACAACAGTTTTGCAAGCGCAGACTGCATCTCTGAAAGTACCTCTTCCTGCGGCTTTTTTCTCCCGTCCTTTAAACGATTCCAAATAAAGATTCCTTCCGCCAGAACCAAAACAGGTGCCACAAGATAATTCCACGGTTTTTCAAACAACACGACCACAAAAACAAGGCAGGCAAGTACCCCCAGTATCTCCCCGGGATGCACTCTCCATTTTTTCTGTTCCTCACGCTCTGCCACTTCCTGCTTTTCTTTCTGCGCTGCAATCTGCTCATCCAGAGCCTCTATTTCCTGCTCCAGCTTGTGCATGTCCCGCCAGATATAACTCTTCTCCTGCTCCAGCTCATAATGTTTCTGCTGTTTTTCCTGCAGAAGCTCCCGAATGCTTCGTTCTGTCTCTTTTTTCCTTTTATTTAGACTCTCCAGTGCTCCTTCTAAGTCAATATCACTGTTTCCGGCAGAATAATAATTCGTCGCATAATTCTTAAGCTCTGATGCCAGACCTTGATTGGTCTCCACCTTCATCTGTCCGATTGACACGGTATTTTCATAATTGGAGGCATTCAGCCCGTTTAAAAGCATCTCCAAGTCGCCATGCTCCAGAGAAAATTCTTCCCCGTCATCCTCACAGATGAGACTTGCGCTTTTCCCGTATTTATCAAAATTCCTCGTCAGACAAAAATTTTTCCCGCCACATTCAAACCGGAGTACGCCCGCATAATAATTCGGATTCTCCCATGGCTCATAAAGACTGAAGGTATCATTGACCGCCCCGCGGCCTCTCCCTCTGTCCAATCCAAACAGCATACTTCTAAGGAACGTGTAAATCGTCGTCTTCCCGGATTCATTCTCCCCGTAAAAGAGATTGATTCCGTCATGCAGAAGAATTCTTTTGTCTGAGAACTTCCCAAAGTTTTTCAAATAAAGCTCCCTTATTTTCATCTCTCTCCCCTTTTCGTTTCCATCAGTGCCTGCACGCCAAGATATAACGCCTGGTACTCTACGCTCCCCGGTGCATAGTCCTTTAGGCTCCCAATATATCTCCCCAACAGATTATTCGGATTTGTCTGCAATAATTTTTCAAAATCATACGCCGGATTTGTTTCATCCACGATTTCAAAAACATTTCCGAAGCTTTTCATATGCTCCAAATCAAATTGAATATCGGTATCCCGAAATCCCCGCAGGATAAATTTGTACATGTGCTCTATGCCATGCTCTTCCACATAAGCCCGAATCCATTGCTTCAGCGCACCGCCGGTCATTCCTTCCTCCACCGGCACGACTGTATGAATATACTGACGCTTTGCACAGGGCACAAACTCTGCCCGTACTCCCTGCTCTGTTATCTCCCCCCGCACATACCCATGCATTCCGGTGTCATTCTTATCCGTAGGCTCCAGAGCGCCTGCATAAATGACTTTATTTTCCACCAACACCTGTGGCTTGTGAATGTGCCCCAATGCCACATAATCGTAACCCAGATTCAAAAGAGTCTCTTTCTTAAACGGAATGTGGGTTTCGTCCCCTCCGTGCGCCAGTAAAATCTCGTATTTTTGTTTCCGTGGCGCAAACATTCTGTCATACAGCCCTTCCATAATCTCACGCCGGTGGTAACTGAGCCCATACACATTCGTTTCCAGCTCCCGAAACTCCACGCCTCCCATATGCCCGTTCAGCAAGGGATGCACATTTTCCTTCCATGCAAAAGTATGGTAAAAGGAATCCGGCTTTAAATAATCGTGATTTCCCGCAATCAGAACAACCTGTGTTTTGGTTAGCTTGGAAAAGAGAAAATTTACTTCCCGAAGCTCCCGCATAAGTGGCTGCCGATGAAACAAATCTCCGGCAATGAGAAGTAAATCTGCTTCTTCCCATTCACAGATTTTTACAATCTGCTCCAATGCGTCCCACAATTCTTCTCCCCTATTTTTGCTTCCTGCCTTTAGCCCTTCCGGTTCTGCCCCCAGATGCAGATCCGCTATGTGAATAAATTTCATCCTGTTTCCCCTCATTTCTATCCGGCAGCACCACTACAAATCTGGTCTCCCGATTATCGCTCTCTGCCCGTATCGTACCTCCGTGCAGTTCTACAATTTGCTTTGCAATCGCAAGTCCCAGACCTGCCCCTCCTGTCCTGCTGTGCCGTGCTTCGTCCAGACGGTAGAATTTTTCGAAAATCGTATTCAGTTTCTCCGGCGGAATGGGCTCCCCATAGTTGGAAAAAGTGATGACGATTCCTTCCTCCACCTTTCCTGCATGAATCCGAATCTCAGAATCCCAATCACAATAAGACACGGCGTTTCTTAAAATGTTGTCAAACACTCTTGCCAGCTTGTCCGCATCGCCATAAATCATCAGGTCTTCCTCTGCATCCACCCGGCAGGTCAGATTTTTCTCCTGCAGAACTCCGTAAAACTCATCCGCCACCTGTTCTAACATCATCGTCAGATTGAGTTCCACCGGCTCCAGCACAATGTCCTGCAGATTAAATCGGGTGATTTCGAAAAATTCGTTAATCAATTCTCCAAGCCGGATTGATTTTTCCAATGCGATATGCGTATAGCGTTCCCGCTCCTCCTTCGGCATATCCGGATAGCCCTCCAGCATCGACAGATACGCCACCACAGAGGTCAACGGTGTCTTTAAATCGTGCGCCAGAAATAACACCAAATCATTTTTCTTTTTCTCTGCCTCCTGCGCTTCCAGTTCCTGTTTCTTTAACGTACTCTTGATTTCGGTCAGTCTCGTTTCGATTGGTCGAAGCTCTGTAATCATATGTATCGATTCCTCCGATTCCGATACAATATTGTCGATGCCGCTCTCCACCTGACGGAGGTATCCCACCATTTTCGACAGCGAAACGTAAAAGAAAAGGGAAAACAAACACAAGAAGCCAATGACCAGAACGGCCTCTTTATTATTTCCGAGAAATCTCCAATACCACGACTTTGCCTGTTCTTCACTGATATGAATGGACGTCAGCATTTTCACAAATTCGTTGGAGGAGTCCTCCAGAAAATATTCCAGAATCAGCCCGCCCACCAGGAGCGTTAGTGCAGTCACAAACACCGTCTGCAATAAAATACTCAGTTTTAGCTTTCGATAATTATTCTTCAACTTTATAGCCCACTCCCCAAACTGTCTTAATAAAGTCGCACTTTCCCGTCGGTCCTCCCATCTTCTCCCTCAGATGCCGGATATGCACCATAACGGTATTGTTGCTGTTTTTGTAGTATTCTTCCTTCCAGACCTGCCGGAACAGTTCCTCGGAGCTAATCACCTTTCCCCGGTTCTCACAGAGCAGCCATAGGATGTCAAATTCCAGCGGGGTCAGGGTCAGCTCCCGCTCATTATAAGTACATTCATGGGAAACCCGGTTTAACAAAAGTCCCGCAAAATCAATCACATCCCCCTTATTTTTTGCGCCGTCATTGTACTGTGTGTATCTCCGAAGCTGCGCCTTCACTCTTGCCACCAGCTCCATCGGATTAAACGGCTTCGGAATATAGTCGTCTGCTCCCAGCGTCAATCCTGTAATCTTATCCTTAGCATCTGCTTTCGCGGTCAGCATAATCACAGGAAATGTGTGCTTCTGGCGAATAGTTCGAAGAATCTCAAACCCGTCCATATCCGGAAGCATGACATCCAGAAGTGCCAAATCAATCGGGGTGGATTCCACACATTTCAAAGCCTCTTTCCCATGGTAAAATTTGTATATGTTATACTCGCTGCTTTGCAGATACAACTCAATCACATCTGCAATCTCTCTTTCGTCGTCCACGACCAGAATATTCATTTTTCTCTCCCCTCCTAGTTTTATAATATGGGAAACGAAATTTCCTATATCATGAAAAAAGGCGCGGAAACACATCGTTCCCACGCCCCATACATCCTATAAATCGCAGTTATTGACTGTTCTTGGGAACGGAATCACATCACGGATGTTGGACATTCCCGTCAGGTACATCACGCACCGCTCAAAACCAAGCCCGAAACCGGCATGCCTTGTCGAACCATACTTTCTAAGATCCAGATAGAACTGATAATCCTCGGGTTTCAGTCCCATCTCCTTCATACGGCCCAGCAGCTTGTCGTAATCATCTTCCCTCTGGCTTCCGCCGATGATTTCTCCAATCCCCGGCACCAGACAATCCACTGCTGCCACTGTCTTATTGTCATCGTTCATCTTCATGTAAAAAGCTTTAATATCCTTCGGGTAGTCCGTCACAAATACAGGACGCTTATACACCTGTTCCGTCAGATAGCGCTCATGCTCTGTCTGCAGGTCACATCCCCAGGAAACCTTATAGTCAAAATTGTCATTGTTCTTTTCTAAGATTTCAATGGCCTCGGTGTAGGTCACACGGGCAAAATCAGAATTTGCAACATTGTCAAGGCGCTCCAGCAATCCCTTGTCTACAAACGAATTAAAGAAGTTCATCTCCTCCGGAGCGTTCTCCAGAACGTAGTTGATAATGTACTTCAGCATGGACTCTGCCAGATTCATATCATCTTCCAAATCCGCAAATGCGATTTCCGGCTCAATCATCCAGAACTCCGCCGCATGACGTGTTGTGTTGGAATTTTCCGCACGGAACGTCGGCCCGAATGTATAAATGCTGCGGAATGCCTGTGCATACGTTTCCCCGTTTAGCTGCCCGCTCACCGTAAGGTTTGTCTCCTTGTTGAAAAAGTCCTTTGTGTAATCAACCGTACCATCTTCGTTCTTCGGTAGGTTCTCCAAATCCAATGTGGTTACGCGGAACATCTCCCCGGCACCTTCACAGTCACTGCCTGTGATAAGTGGTGTGTTGACGTAGACAAAACCTCTCTCCTGAAAGAATTTGTGAATCGCATATGCTGCCAGAGAGCGTACACGGAACACTGCCTGGAAGGTGTTCGTCCGCGGACGCAGATGGGTAATGGTTCTTAAATATTCAAAGCTGTGGCGTTTCTTCTGAAGCGGATAATCCGGTGCGGAAGCTCCTTCTACCACAACCTCTTCTGCCTGAATCTCAAACGGCTGCTTTGCCTGTGGAGTGGCAACCAGCGTTCCTTTTACCACAATCGCTGCACCCACATTCAGCTTGGAAATCTCTGCAAAATTGTCCATCGCATCATGATACACCACCTGCAGGGTCTCAAAGTAGGAGCCGTCATTTACCACGATGAAACCGAATGTTTTGGAATCCCGGATACTTCGAATCCACCCCCCTACCGTCACCTCTTTGTCAAAATATTGTTCCCGATTTTTATATAACTCTTTTATTGTTATCAAATCCATCTCTTTTCACTCCTTTGTCTGTGCACTGTCCGCCTGTCCCGAACGATTCTGCTCACTATTTTTATAGTATACCCCATTTTGCGGGTCGCCGCAATCTCGAATTGCATGAAAATGGAAAAGCAATCGAATTCTTGACAAATTCCGAGGATTCCGATATTCTGAACTTACTTTGTAATATAGAAATAATTGGAAAAGAGGGGGCACTATGAAACAAACCAAAAAATTGATTTTATCCGCCATGTTCCTGGCATTGGGGCTGGTTCTTCCGTTTTTCACCGGACAGATTCGAGAAATCGGCAATAAACTGCTGCCTATGCACATTCCTGTTTTGCTGTGCGGGTTTTTGTGCGGTCCGCAATATGGGCTGCTGGTGGGATTTATTACACCGCTTCTTCGCAGTCTGCTGTTTTCTATGCCGCCACTTCCAAGGGCAATCGGAATGGCATTTGAACTTGCTACCTATGGTGCCGTGACCGGACTTCTTTATCGGAAGCTCCCAAAATCCAAAGCAAGGATTTACATAAGCCTCCTTATCGCCATGGTAGCCGGTCGGCTGGTATGGGGGATTGTCAGCATCCTTATTTACGGCATAGAGGGCTCTGCATTTACATGGCAGATGTTTGCAGGCGGCGCATTCCTCAATGCCATCCCGGGCATTGTAGTGCAAATCATACTGATTCCGGTTCTTATGCTGGCACTGGAGAAAGCGAGGTATCAAGAATCATGAATACGAAAAAAGAAATACTGCGTTCCATAAAATTTGTTCTGTTTTCCATAAGCGCAGGGCTGATTCAGATTATTAGTTTTACGCTTATGGACGAATTACTGCACCTACAGCACTGGGTGTCCTATCTGGTTGCACTGGTGCTGTCCGTTTTGTGGAATTTTACACTGAACCGGAAGTTTACCTTTTGTTCTGCTAATAACGTGCCTGTTGCCATGTTGAAAGTGGCAGGATTTTATCTGGTATTTACACCACTGTCTACCTGGTGGACCGCTGTGTTGACCGGAGCATCTGTGGGCTGGAATGAATATCTGGTGCTCATACTGACTATGCTGGTTAACTTTGTGACCGAATATTTGTATGACCGCTTTGTGGTGTTCGGAAAAAATATCGATACGGCAAAGAAGGAACACTGAAATCAGCATTTTCAAACAAACTCTTGCAGATCTGCATCAGATATGCTATATTGAAAACACAAAGAGAACAACCGCCCACAAGGGGTTGACCTCATAAGCAAAGTAGAATTACCACCCTAGATACTCGGTCAAAGTTCAAAGGGTGGTTTTTTCTATGCAAAAATCATTAGCGACAAATCAAATAAATGAATGTCAGTAGTGATATAATGAACATGCTAAAGGCTGTCATCACATAAGGAAGTAATTTGAGAAAAATATTGAAATACAACTTACGGGCGATAGCAAAGGCGAAAGATATGCGAAATCAAAATCATCAACGCACCTATCAAAAAATTCAAAATGAAGATAACGGAGGTTTAAAGCATGGAAAAGACAATTTTTGAGCAAATGGGCGGGACATATGCGCAGGCTGGCGATTACAATTTGCCAAGCCTTATACTTTCCAATGAAGAATCAAAGCCAATCGGCATATGGGGACAGCGACACGCAAGGTATTTAAAGCAGAACCGCAAAGTTTTGTATATGAATCTTCTAACAAGCGGCAAACTAAACGCCTACCTTGTCAACATTGACAAGCAAGCGCAGGAACGCTTTGAACGGCTCATAGAGGGCATGAAGCAGACACAGAGCATTTACAGAACAGCTAAAGGCAGAAAATGCCTTAGAATGGTTCGGAAGGATGAATAACATACGGGCGTGTGCGATGGAGATTGTGAACGAGGAAATCATCTACACTTAAAGCATTGTAACGCATATAATCGTAAAATCGTGACGGGCAGTGATAACACTTTGCTCATCATTTAATAAGCCACAAAGCAGTGTCAATACTCCGCACCAAAATCCTCCATAATAGTTCCACCCTATGGCATGGAACAGTTTTTCCATGCCATAGGAAGTAAGATATTCCAAAGCACAGGTGATAACGGCGCTTGTCATAAACAATATTCCCCAAACCATAAAAAATATCTTGCAATCAAACCCATATTGTACTCCTCAAGTAAAAAGCAACCGCTACAGATCAATTAAGTCCGTAGTGGCTGCTTTGTTTAACATCTACATTTCATCCTGACCATACCACAAAGCGTCGGAAGTATCAATCTTTTCATGCAGTTTTTTAAGATTATCCTCCAGCGAGTACGAGCAAAGTGTATGTCTCTTACGATTCAATGGCGTCAGTTCTATAAATGAACTTTACCTGACCGTCCATATTATCGTCAATACCTGAGAAAGAGCGGTAATTTTTCGACACGTCTATGGTTGCCCGCAGTCTCGTGGTAAGTCCCGTCAGATCGCCGTCAACTGCATCCACAAGTTTCTGTACGCCTTGCTCATTGAATTCCTTTAGACCGTCGGAAAGCTGCATTGCTCCGTCCCGAAGCTGTGTAATACCATCCACAAGAGCGGGGGTACCGTTTTTCAGAGTAAGAATTCCGTCGTATAGTTCAGTGGCTCCGGCATATAGCTTGCTTGTTCCGCTTTTCAGATCATCTGTACCGGCTTTTAATTCTCCTGCGCCTGCAGCAGCCTGAGAAACACCAGCCGTATAAGATTGAAGTCCGAGATAGAAGGTGTTATAGCTATCCAGCGATGTTTTGAGTGAAATCACGGATTTTGCACCTTCCGAGGCGGCAGCAAACTGCGCTTGCACTTCGTCAGAAGCCATATTGTCAGAAATCGCTTTTTGTACCTGCAATTCCGTATTGGTCGCAATCATTTCCTTTATCGTATCGCTCTGCATTTGCTCCTCTACGTTTGCGGAGATCATCGCCTGAACAGATTCTGACGCCATCTGTTCTGTTGTCTTATCTTCAATCATCTGAAAAATCGACTCACTTTGCATTTGTTCAGCAATTGCGGCATTGATCGCAGCTTGGGTTTCTTCATCAATCATACCGGCAGCGATCGCAGCGTCGTAGCTTGCCTGATCCATTCCTGTTGCAGCATAAATGACTTGTTCTGTTATGGTTTGATGAATTGCTTCTGTCACCTGTATTGTGACCTGTTCTCTTACAGCAGTCGTTACCTGTGCAGTTACTTTTACACGGATTGCCGCCGTTACTTGCCCCTCTATATAAGGGCGTTGTGCCTCGACTGCCGCTGTAACTGCCGCAAGCGCCTTTTCGTAGACCGCATTTTCATCCAGAGAAGCGATCACACCAGTCAACACATCGGCATAGTTGCTTATCGTTAATGCCGGTACATCTAATCCCGCAGCGGCAAGCTGAGTATTGGCGGCAGAAAGCAACGTCTCAAATACCTGTTTAGCGCCTCCATTCAGCGAATCATTATTGGACGCGAGCGTATTTAATCCCTCGGATAATTGTGCTGCACCAGATTGTAGTTTGGCCGCACCGGTATCCAGATCACCTGCGCCGGTTTTTAAGGCTTCTGCGCCAGCGGTCAATTTATCAATGCCTTCCACCAACTCTCCGGATTTTTCAAGTAGTGTGGAAAGCCCATCGTAAAGCTGGGAGGAACCGTCCATTAACTGTTCCATGGCATCTGACATTTCACCAAGCGAACCGCTCAGATCACTGATCGAGTCGAGATGATCCGCATCCATCTCGTTAAACAACTCATTGGCTGCCAGAGTGATTGTCATACCAAGCTTAAAGTTTTTTGCATTGGCAGTAATCTCCACATAATCGGGAATTTCCAGCTTCTCAGGAGAAATCGCAAGGTTATCCTGAAGTCCGGGGAAAGCGATACCAATCACGGCAGTGCGGCTGCCATCGTTAATGAGCTTCCCGTTGGTGATCTCTACATTTGTGAAAACATCATTGTCCAGCAGGATACCCGTAAGCATTGCAAAAGGCACGTAGATTTTTTCCTTTTGCCCATCAATCTCAACATACTCGTATTGTTGATTCGTATAGTCGAAACGGATCGTCACCTTACCGCTTTTCCCAGCCAATTCTGCAGGAGATACTGTTTTACCGTCCAACTTGTATGTAACGGACAGTCCAACAGGCAGTTCCTTTTCGATATTGCCCTGATAGTAAATATCATTGCCTTGTGCGTCCCAGACACGAGTATTATCGTTGCCAAGCGTATAACTTTCATCACTCTTGACATTTTCTACATCCGTCAGTTCGCTCTTATCACGGATCGTGTTACTGCCAAGCGTGTTTTTAATCCAGTCACTGACAATGATTTTTTGTACCGAGCCGTCTGCTCCGGCTATGACATATACTGTTTCATCCTTAGAATTGCTCTGTTCCTCTGCAGTATTGCCAGTTGACATAGTCTGCGGTTGTTCAGCTTCTTCCTTTTTTTCGTTTGTCAGTGCAAATGCTGCAACACTGGAACTAACAAGCAGTATCATGCAAAGACAGATTGCAATCGGCTTTATCATAGACCTTTTCATTTCGTAAGTACCTCCAATTTTTCTAAGTTGATCGGCGTTTCGGCATGACCGGAATCGTCCGTAAAATGAGTTTTCTTTCTCATACCCCAAGTAGTTGCGCAGATGATCTTATCACACAGGAGCAGAAGCGCCGGTAGAATAAAGATAACTGCAAGCATACTGACAATGGCGCCTCTTGCCATCAGCATACACATGGAACCGATGATATCAATGTCAGAATAAATCGCAACTCCAAAAGTTGCAGCAAATAGTCCCATACCCGATACGATAATGGACGGAATCGAGGTGGAAAGCGCCGTCCATACAGCGTCCTTCTTGCCATTCCCTCGTATTCGCTCCGCTTTGTACCGAGTCGTCATTAAAATTGCGTAGTCTACGGTTGCACCAAGCTGAATCGTGCTGATACAGATGGGGGCGATAAACGGAAGGCTCTGACCCAAATAATGAGGTAATCCAAGGTTAATAAAGATTGCAACCTCTATTACAGAGATCAAAATAAACGGCAAAGACAAGCTTTTCTCCACCAAAGCTATTATGATGAAAATTGCAAGGATGGAAATGGCATTGACAACTTGAAAATCATGAGAGGTTGTTTCAATCATGTCCTTCATGCAGGGCGCTTCGCCAATCAGCATACCGCTTTCATCGTATTTTTTCAGGATTGTATTCAGATCGCTAATTTGATCGTTAACCGCGTCGCTTGCCACTTTATATTCAGAGTTGATCAGCAACAGTTCCCACTTATCATTTTTCAGAATACTTGTAATGGATTCCGGCAAAATTTCCTCCGGTATGCGGGAGCCAATCACGGATTCCAGCCCAAGAACATACTTCACGCCGTCTACCTGCTCCATTTCTTTCATCATGGAGCGAACGGATTTTGCGGGGAGATTTGCATCCACCAACAGCATATGGGTCGATGCGATGTCAAAATCCTCTGACAGCTTACTGTTGGCAATTACATATTCCATATCCTCCGGCAGGCACTGTCCCATGTCATAATAAACTTCATCATTTGTTTTACTGTAACCGTAATAGCTCGGCAGGATCAGCAAAGCAAAGATTACAATGAACACGGGGAATATGCGAACAACGCCTTTGGCAAAACCGCCCATGTTGGGAATGAGAGATTTATGCTTGGTTTTTCGCAAGGGTTTATCGAACACAAGAATCAATGCCGGAAGAACGGTCACACAGCCCAGGACGCCAAGCAGCACACCCTTCGCCATAACGATGCCAAGGTCGCGCCCCATCGTAAAGGACATGAAGCAAAGCGCAATAAACCCGGCAACCGTTGTAATGGAACTGCCAACTACAGAGGCCAGTGTTTCTTTAATGGCAACAGCCATAGCCGCTTTGTTGTCGTCGCACCGTGTTCGCTGCTCGTTGTAGCTATGCCAAAGGAAGATGGAATAATCCATGGTAACGGCAAGCTGTAAAACAGCCGAAAGCGCCTTTGTGATATAAGAGATTTCGCCCATAAAATAGTTCGTTCCGAGATTGAGCAAAATCATCATACCGATACTGGCAAGAAACACAAACGGAACCAGCCAGCTATCAAGGAACACCAGCATGGCTACACAGGCGAGCAGCACAGCAATCCCGACATAAATCGGTTCTTCCTTTTCACACAAATCTTTCAGATCAGTCACAAGCGCCGACATACCTGAGACAAAACACTGTTTCCCAGCAATCTGGCGAATCTCCCGAATCGCATCCATGGTAATGTCTGAGGATGTAGAGGTATCGAAGAATACTGCCATCATTGTGGCGTTCTCTGTGTTAAATTCGTTATAGATTTTATCCGGCAAAAGTTCCATCGGAATAGAAAGATCGGCTATAGAATCATACCAAAGAACCGTTTCTACATGATCAACCTGTTCGATTTTCTCTTTCAGAGCCGCTACATCTTTAGCAGGCATATCCTCCACGATGATAAAGGAAAAAGCCCCTTTTCCGAAATCTTCTAAAAGCTCATTCTGCCCAATTACCGTTTCCATATCCTCCGGCAAATAGTCGAGCATATCATAGTTGATCCTTGTTCCCGCCATTCCGAGTACGGACGGTATCATCAATACAAGGACAACAATCAGAATCAGTATGCGGTGCTTTACGACCGCTTTTGAAAAACGCATAAATCATCACCTATCCTTTCACTTGGTTTCAGAATACTCAATTTCAATAGCATCAGGCTGCTGATGCTTAATAATAAGCACTGTACTGATTACCGTATAGAGATTCAAGATTCCTTCGGCTAAAATTGAAACGCCGAGCAGTACCGTCAGGAACTGAGCGCTCTTTGCGGAGTGAAAAATAAGAAACACTCCGATAGTCCCTGCGACAACCGCCAAAGCGAGAATCACCCACCAGCTTTTGATACCGAATCTCTTGGAATCTAAAGCAATTTGAACCTTAAATAGCCCATCTGTCAGAATGGAAATTCCAAGAGCAATGCAAATGAATGGCATAAGATCATCCGGTCGGATCAGAACAATCAATCCCAAAACAAGCAGCAATATGCCGAGTTCCAGGTCAAATTGAAAGGCCAGTCGGAACAAATCTCTTGAAAAATATCCAACGAGTTTTACAATACCGAATACGATCATTGCAATCCCCATGGATATACCAATCATAGTTATTGAAATATCCGGCAGTGCAATGAACAAAGCGCCGGCAATGCAAAACATAACGGACATCACAATATAGCCGATTTTTGCAATCCGCATTGGTGTTACAGAACGCATTTTCATAGTGCAAACCTCCTCATTTGTTTTCTGATAGTATTATAGCGCCGTCCTGTTTTTCTGAATACGGGCATTAAAATGCCCTGTGCCTGAAAATCAGGCACAGGGTACTCATTGACTGAAAAACAGACAGACAAAGGAAAATGTCTGACTTGTTTATTTTCTTTCCTCGCAACGGCGGATCATTTCTTCAACAGTTCCTTTTTGTAATTCACACAGGCGCTTGAAGGATAACTGGATATCTTCCTTCATTCCTTTATTCAGCCATCCGGCTACAATTCCGAACAGCATACAGCCAAAATATTGACGAATGACATACTCATCAGATTCATTGATTTTTCTTCCGTCCATAACCGTATCCACATACTTCTCTATCACATGATCACATATTTTCCAAAGGTACTGCTCATAGATGTCCCGGTTGACCGAGTTGTAGATATGTAATACGGCACGCTTATGTTCCAGAGCAAAATCGATCATGGCATTTAAGCAATCCTCAATCAAAGCCACGGACGGGAAGTCCTGTATAATACGCTCTGCATCCTCTACTATGATATCCTCGATCAACTTGGGAATATCTTCAAAATAGTAATAAAACGTATTTCGATTGACGCCGCAGTCAGATACAATGTCTTTTACAGTGATTTTGGAAAGCGGTCGTTCATTTAATAGCTTCAAAAAGGAGGATTTTATTGCATTCCTTGTAAAATTCGCCATTGCTATTCTCCTTTCAGCTTTATTTCAACAATGTCTTCGATGTTGCATCGCAGAGCATAACAAATTTTTGCTAATGTATCCAAGTGAACAGACTCGTTCCTGCCCATTTTCGTAATCACCGAAGGGCTAAGGTGCGTTAGTTCTTGCAAGCCTTTCTTTTTCAGTTTACGATCAATCAATAGTTTCCATAAACGGTCATAGGATATCTGAGTGGTGTTTTCCATGTTGTGCCTCCTTAAACTTCTTCAAGGTATTATATATTAGTATAACAAATCTGTGCTTATAATGCAATAAAATCCGCACGAAACAATAAAAAATTTACATTTTTGCGCTTGTTATATCCCTTATCGTCGCAGTAAATTCCTTATGTAAAAGATGTTAATTCCTGTTTCAAGTAAGCGATTTGTTGAGTCAGGAATGATCTCTCAAACTGAGCAACATATCATCACTATGCGGGAACAACATTGATTCTTTGCAGGAGCTTGTTTCTTTTATCGATGAAAAGCGTGAACAGATTTCCGCTTTGGAAAAAGAAAGGCAGTCCATTTACAACCGCAACCGTCACAAAAAAGATGATGGATTGAACAAAGCGGCACGGGAAATCTCCGTAAAAATCAAGCCTCTCCGCAAGGAACTGTCCACCGCAAAGGCAGTTCTTGAAAAGATACCGAGATTCAAGGAACTGCTGGAAACCAAACGTCAGGCAGAAACCGCCGTTATCACAAAAAATAAGGAAAGAAGGTATGCACGATGACAAATACAGAAATCAAGACCAATAACCCGCCGAAGAAAAGGGCGGCAAATATCCAAGTGGACAAACTCCGTACCTTTGAGGGTCACCCCTTCAAGGTGCAGGACGATGAGGATATGGACAATCTTACAGAGAGCATCAGGCAGCAAGGCATTATCTCCCCTCTGATAGTCCGACCGATTGAAAATACAGACGAATATGAAGTGATAAGCGGACACAGGCGTTTACACGCCGCCGTCAAAGCGGGGTTTTCCGAAGTCCCCGCCTTAATTTATCCCCTTGACCGCAGTGAAGCGATGATTGCCGTTGTAGACAGCAACCTGCACCGTGAAAGGCTGCTCCCATCGGAGAAAGCCTTTTCCTACAAAATGAAAATGGAAGCAATGAAACAACAGGGCAAGCGTACCGGTGCAGGAGCTTCGGAAACACAAGCGCAGACCGACAAAAACCGGCAGGACAAGCCTCTTTTCGGGATTAGTATATTGTTATGACTGCAAAGCGAAAATGCACTTTGCCGCCGCCAAGAGCATGAAAAGGAAACAGGAGCATTTCCGCTGTTCCCAATATAAATCCGGCAGAGGGGAATGCGCCATGCACTATATCCGTGACATTGTCCTTGAAAGGCTTGTACTCCGCACACTTCGGGAAATGACCGACATTAAGGAGCTTACCCCTACGCTTGTCAATTCGCTGATTGAGCGTATCGAAGTCCACAACAGCGACAAATCCGACGGTCACAGCCATGTCAAGGTGGACATCTACTTTACGGCGGTAGGGATGATTGACATTCCCACCGAAAAAGAAATACTTGCCACGATGGAAGAAATACGGAACAACCCGCAGGATTTCAAATTTGTGGCGTAACAAAGGGATACGGTGTAAACAATTTTAGTTACACCGTACCCTACATAAAAACATCCTTATCTGGCGACAGCTAATTGCATCAAGTCTTTGAAATCAAATGGTTTCTTGTCCATCAGTACCACCCCCATTCTATGTAAGAATAAAGGTCAGTCACCCTGTAACACGATTGTTCTCACTTAATAGTCTAACATGGACTTTTTTGTTTTTCAATGTCCTGCTGCCATTGTTACAATTCAGCCTTCCGCTGCATGGCAGCTTCCGCTGCATGGCAGACCCTGCGCCCCAAGCGCCAACCGGGCAGACAGCGCCAGACAGTTGCAGACTCTGACAGCCCCAAGGCTCCAAGGTTTGAGCAAGGCTTCAGTCACAAGTTTCTCTAAGTGTCCAATTTACAAGAATCTTTTACATCTATGCAAAGCAAGCTCGCAAGCAAAGGGTTCAAAGTTCCCATGGGGTGAGAAGACTTTGAGCAATTCCGTGCAAAGACTTGCAGTTGCGGTGAGGAAAAGATGGTAGCGCGGATAATTGTTTGAGCAAAGCGAGTTCTAGACGCGCTGCCAAAATTATCTCTCCGAACGCAACTGTATAGTCTTTTTCGGAATTGCTCGCTAAGTTTTGAATCCCATGGGAACTTTGAACTCTTTTAGCTGCGAGGTAAGCTTTGCATACATGATTTTTTGTAAATTGGACACTAGAGAAACATAAGTGACTTGCAGAAAGCTCAAACCTACCTTGGAGCCTTGGGGCTGTCAGAGTCTGCAACTGTCTGGCGCTGTCTGCCCGGTTGGCGCTTGGGGCGCAGGGTCTGCCATGCAGCGGAAGGCTGAACTGTTACCTGCCATTTTGTATTTTTTTGTACTACACTTGCTTTTCCACCTTCCCGGTGCTATACTGTAAAACGTGAGTTCGAGACCTTCCTCACGTAAAACAAAACTAAAGGAGATAAAACATATGAAAAACAAAAAAGTATTATTCTTGACACAGGCAGCTATGATTGCTGCCATCTATGTGGTACTCACCATCATCTTTCGGCCATTTTCCTTCGGCGAGATACAGGTGCGCATCGCAGAAGCACTTACCATCCTTCCGGTCTTTACGCCGGCAGCCATCCCCGGATTATTTATCGGGTGTCTGATTGGAAATCTTTTAGGAGGAAGCGTTCTCTGGGATGTCATTTTCGGAAGCTTTGCTACGCTGATTGGAGCACTTTTTACTTATCTGCTTCGGAATCGCAGCAAATATCTGGCTCCCCTTCCGCCTATTCTCGCAAACACTGTAATCGTTCCTTTCGTGCTTTACTATGCCTACGGAGTCAACCTTCCGATTCCCCTTATGATGCTGACAGTCGGAATCGGAGAAGTAATTTCCTGTGGCGTACTCGGCATGATTGTTTACACCGGTTTACGAAAGAGCCGTTTGTTCCAATAGGTTTTTCCAAATGCAATCCATTCTGCCAACAGGCATACGGGAAGCGCAGCCAGAATGTCCACTACCGAATGCTGTTTGACAAACGCAACTGATATGCATACAAGCAAACAAAAGCTAACAAGAAAGGTCTTACACCATTTTGATGCCGACTTTTCCTTCAGCCATGTAGAGGCAATCCCGATGGAATACGCTACATGCATGGACGGACACACATTCGTGCTGGTATCGAGGGAATACAAAAGTCCCATCAGGCGGGTGAAAATATTATCCCTTACAAATTCGGCAGGTCTTAAATCCTGCCGATTGGGGAAGAGAATATAAATTGCCATCCCCACCAGCTGTGCGACAATAATAAATTTCATCATCCCTTTAAAATTCTCGGGATTATAGAGTGCAAAGTAGAGAAGAGAGCCGGCAATCAAAAAATACCAGCCGACATACGGGATGGCAAAGTATTCGCAGAAAGGAATCATGTCATCCAGCGCGCAGTGAACCGGGGAACACTTCTCATACGGTATCAGGTTTTCCGTTAAAAAATATAATGCAAAATAGACCAGCCACCCCAGCAGTAATTTTAAATGCCGGAATTGTGGCTCGTTTATTTTGGAAAGTTTAAATGTCCTGTAATCGACTACCGGTTTTCTCATCTTGGCACCTCCGTGATGTCTTTATTCGTCAAATAATATTTTTTCGGGATATTCCGATAGGGAACTACGGTATGTACGGGCAGATTTCTTGCCATATCCGTAATTTCATCTGCCAGATACGCGGAAATTCTTTTCCGTTCCTCTTCAATCGGGTTTTCCCCTTGAAAACAGATGCCCTTCCCAATATACATTTTCTTTAATTTGGGCGCAATATACATAGGCACGAACGTGAGTGCAATGCCTGTTTTTTTGTAGTAAAGCTTTGCAACATCAATAAAATTTTCCTGAAATTGATACACGATATTATTGTGCTTTTCATCTTTTTCCGGGAATATGACAATATTCACATTCTCTTTTAACATCTTAATCGTTTCTTTAAACGTGGACATAATCCGCATATCCTTGTATACCGCAATTGTCCTCGCATTGTTGAAAATGCAGACCGACAATGGCGCAATGAGATAAGACAACACTTTATATAAGGGTTGCGTCCATTTCGATTTCTGCGACCAGAAATCTGTAAACGCATACTCCGGCACTTCTTTAAGGTGCATCATTTCTCCCGCACACCAGATATAACAGTCATCCGGCAAGAACAGTTCGCATGCAATCGGTCCGTTCATCTGGGAGTGATTCGCCACAATCACCGCATGACTTTCCGGCAGATTTTCCAGTCCGACCACTTCCATTTTCCCATAGAACATTCGCACAAGACCTTTGATTATGCGAAACAGAATGGATGTTTTTTTCTTCGTCATTTTTTATTTCCTCCAATATCTTACAGGAATATTATGCCACAAAGACACATCATTTGCCACCTGTAATTCATCTTTTCGCGTGAAAAACTTGTCATTTCATGTCAAATCGTGTACAATACTAATACAATTTATAAAAAAAACATAAAATATTTATAATGATTTTATGACACGGAGGTGTTTATGTTCGGCAAAAGACCAGATGGTCGCAGAATTCGCAATATTGAACCATTACAGCTCATTACCGGGTTTTTAATGAAAAAACGTTATGATTCCATGACGATGTATGAAGACACGTTTAACTGCGAAGCATGGGACAAATACATAAGAGAAAAAAGAGAACAGGGGATTAAGCTGGGGTACATGCATATATTTATTGCGGGAGCTGTCCGTATGCTTGCTCTCAAGCCAAGACTGAACCGCTTTGTCATGAATGGAAAAATCTATGCAAGGCCCAAAATCTGGGTAAGCTTTACCATTCACCCGGAGTTACATATTGATAGTCCGGATACGACCATTAAACTTTGTTTCGAAGGTACGGAAACTATTTTGGAGATTGCCGAGAAAATCAATGAAGCGATTCGCAAGGAAACGATTCTCAGAACAGAAGAAAACAAAACCGATAAGCTGGCACGTTTTTTCACTGCAATTCCAAGCTCGATTTTAAACCTTGTGGTTGCGATACTGATGTGGATGGACCGGCACAACATGCTTCCAAAATCCATTATCGAGCTGAGTCCGTTCCATACTTCCTTCTTTATCACCAACTTAAAGTCGCTCGGAATCAATCACGTATACCATCACACCTGTGAGTTTGGTACAAACGGACTTTTCTTTGCAATGGGAAAAGAGAAAAAGATTCCTGTCGTGGAAAAAGGAGAAGTCGTGATTCAGAAACACATGGGCTTCAGCCTTGTTTCCGACGAGCGTTTCTGTGACGGATTATACTATGCACTGGCACTGCGTGAATTCCGCAAAATCATGCAGAATCCTGTGGTTTTGGAAACACCGCTTGCAAAAAAAGTAGCGGATATAGACTAAAAAGAGGGGACTGCTGTAATAACAAAATCGGTCTCACTGAGCCTGAGGCAGTCGGCACACACGCCGCTACCAAGGGCTCAGTGAGACCGATTTTGCTGTTTCGCAGCCTCTCTTTCAAAGTTTTCCCTCTAATTCAATTGGCAATCCGAGTTCCAATGCTTTCAGACATGCTTCTCTGCAATAATGAAACTTACTCCGTTAAGCACCAAATGCTTTCCATCTCTCTCAACATGCTGGCTTGCAATCACGTTCTTTAATTCCGGCATATCATAATAGTGCGTATATTTAGAAGGATTCATCGCAATAAAGAATGTTTTCCCGTTCACTGTCCTCTCATAAACAAATGGGTAACCCGGCATCAAAATGTTTAAATCTGATACTCCTGAAAGCTCTGGATTCTCTTTGCGAAGCATCGCCAGTTTTTTCACGAACAATAGCAGTGAATTGTCATCTGCAAGCTGTGATGAAACCGTAGGTGCACCTTCTCTTTCATCCGTCGGCAGATACGGCGTATCACTGGTTGAAAAACCACGGTTTTTCTCATCGTTCCACTGCATCGGTGTGCGAGAACCTGTGCGGATATAGCCCCCCTCCTTTGAAGGAAGTCCTTCCATATAATCCATACCAATCTCGTCGCCATAGTAAACAAAAGGTACCCCCGGCATCGTAAATAGGAACAGCATGACAAGCTTCATCTCTTCCTGAGTACGGCGATATCCGATACGCGGTATATCATGGTTGCCGGAGATTAATCCAATCACTCCTCTCTCGCCAATCTGTTCGTACTGCTCGAGGAAATGATCAAGGAAATCATTGATGTTTCCCTTGCCATCTTGATCAAAATAGCTGTGTCCGATATACTGACTGATTACATTTCTCCCTGCCTCATGCCGGAATAAAGAAGTATACGCCGGATGACAACAATGAAGGAGAAAATCTCCGTGAAATCCGGTATCAATTGCCAGTGCCGGTTTTCCCCACTCAGAGATCAAAAGACACTCCGGATTTTTTGCCTCAATACAACTTCTTATTTCATGCCAAAATGCTTTTGTGAAGGAACCATCGAAATCATTTTTGATAAGGGTGGGCGCCAAGTCCACACGAAATGCATCTACGCCCATATCCATCCAGAAATAGATAATCTTCTTCAACTCCTCTTTCGTTGCAACACAGTCCGGATGTGTTACCGGAAGCTGCCAGGGAGCCTGCGGATGTGCATAGCCATAGTTAAGGGCAGGCTGACACCAGTAATAATTCTGTATGTACACTCCGTCTCTTTGCGCGTATCCACTGACTCCCGGACCGCCTTCACATACATTCTCGGTCCATATATAACGATTGCTGTACTCGTTCTTCTCCACCTTGGATGATTCAATAAACCAAGGATGATCAATGGAGGTGTGACCCGCAACCAAATCAAAAATAATGTGCATACCACGAGCATGAACCGCGTTACAGAGTTCTCGGTAATCCTCATTGGTTCCATATCGCGGATCGACCTTATAATAATCTGTGATGTCGTAACCGCCGTCACGGAAAGAACTCTCATTAATCGGATTCAACCAAATCACATTGAACCCCATAGACTCAATATAGTCCAGTTTTTCAATAATACCTCGAAGATCACCGATTCCGTCTCCGTTGGTATCATTGAAGGATTGCGGGTATATCTCATATACAATGGCACTGTTAAGCCAATTATTCATGTTAAAATCTCCTTTGTCCGATTGTTTCTTATCTTGCAATTTCTGCGATATCGTTTTCTCTCAATTCCAAAATATCTGCCAGGACATCCGCGTGTCCATAGGAATTGTGGCGTCTCCGGTTATGTGCGTCGCTGCCAAATATAAATTTACACCCACACTCCTTGGCAATTCGGAACATTCTTATTTGAGAACACTTTTCAATATCCGCATCCTCAAGGTCATGATAATTTCCAATATTGATTTCCACCGCAACCCCTTTCTTCGCAGTCAGGTCAAATAATCGCTTAAAACAATCATCAGAAATAATATCAATTAGGATACTGTAGTCGTACGGGCAGCACACCGCTTCAAAAGGGTGTGCCATCGCCGTAATATAACGACTTACATTGCTGTTCAAAATATCTTCATACGCCTGAACCATAAAGTCCGCATGCTTTTGGTATGGTTCGTAGCAATCCTTTGGCATTGTCATATGCGTATGTGAATTTGGAACCACTACAAAGTCAAATTGTTCTGCAACGTCCTCAGTAAGCGAAACGCCGCGATGAGCAAAATCATACTCCACTTCACAGCCAAAATAGGTCTGAACTGTATCACTTTTGATTTGCTTTAGTTCTTCTTTTAATTTCAGAACATATTCCAGATTTTGTGACACATAAAAGTCATTCGCTCCCGCTATCCTTTCGTCCCAAAAATGATTTGCAAATCCTAATTTTTTAAGGCCGATTTCTTCCGCTCTGCGCACATAGAATTCCGGCGTTGTATCCGGCTCTGCACAGAGCGAGAGATTCGTATGAATATGAAAATCATGTGTTACCTTCATAACATTGTTTCTCCTGTTTAATATTTGATATCCCAGACATTCACTGGAACTTCTTCTTCTCCCCAATTACAGAAGAACGCATCACTGATACCAAATGTTAATATGGTTCCTTTCCCAACACCTTGATATCCTGAAGTTCCGACTTTGAAACGCAAATTTGCATAGATGCCGTTTGCATCGACTGCGGTATCTACAACCTTTGCATTCCCAACCAGCTTAACCGCGCTATTGCCGGTATCATGACATTTCATCTCCGATGCCGGAAATACTTCATCATATTCTACTTTCTCCTCTACCAAAACGAGTCCTTCCGGATATGTCAAAGTCACAGTTCCTGCTGCAATCTTTTTCGCAGTTCTAAGATTAATCGGAACACTAATATATCCCATATAACTATCTTCTACATGAACGTATTTTGATAAACCTTCCACTTTTGTACCATCCATTGTAATCCAGTAAGGAGTTACGTTAATAATTTTGCTGTCATTCGCTGTAATAATATTATCTAATCTCCAAACGCTCAGGAATTCTGCCTGCTCTCCAAAGATACTGGCAGGGGAAAGCGGAGTCGCATCACCAATCTTCAAGCCTGTATAAACCTTTTTGGTTTCCAATGGTTCTTTCTTTACATCGTCATTATCTTTATAAACAGGCTTGCTATTTGCCAATAATACCTTAAATCCCACTCTTTGATAATCTTTGGAATCCAATCCGGAAACCAAACGGATACTGGCAGCGTTTTCACGACTTAATCCTTTCTCCTGCGTATCCACATCAACCTGTGCCTTCACACCTAAAACTTCTGCTTTCACAAATTTCGCATAGGTACCTGACATAGATGCTTTTCCAGTAGAGTCTGCAGTCACATCCGCTTCCTTTATCGCAGTAAATACTCCATCCGTCCCTGTGTACCAACCCCCAAAAACATAATTCGCCATTTCAGGAGCTGTTTTCTCTGTCTGCGACCAATACTCACTCATATCGCATGGCACATACTGAATACCTTTTTCCGTCGTAACACTTCCCGCAACTTCTGCAGCATCAGCCACTGCCGAAACGCCTGTTATACATGACACCACTAATGCCAAGGTTAAAAATGCTTGTAACCATTTGTTCTTCATTCTCATACTTATCTCCTCCTTTCTGTAAACACTACCATGCTTCTCCCGGCAACGAATTGGCATCTTCAATTTTACCATCAGAAACTTCGTTACCTGATACAGTTACAACATCAATACATTCAAATTGGGATATTTCCATTATCGGGTTTTCATATTTCATATTCATTCCTCCAATTTTATTTTTTATAAGATATTGTTGTCAAAATCTGTGAATGATCTGAGAGAACCGTACCTCCTACTGTCGCATGTAAGAATTCGCTTTCTTTCAGGTTCATCACTTGTGGGTTGCAGAACACGTGATCAATGTGATTAATTACATGATCGGAGCCACCTTTCAGTCCAATCACTTCTTTATAAATTGTGCTTTGCAAATTATCAATGCTTTGTGTTCTCTGATTATCATTATAATCGCCGGTTCCAAAAAGCAATCCATTTCCAACTTCCTTTTGCCAGAATGCTAACAACTGCTCCGACTGTTTCGAGCGATTAGCAATACCTTCCTCATCACGATTGATGGACCAATGCGTGTTTGTCATGGTCACTTTCTCACCCGTCAATCTATCCGTCAGCATTACCCACTGATAATAACGTTGTTGATTATCTGACGTATATGAGATGTCAGAATATTCCGCAGCTCCGGTTACACGCGTCTCAAAGCGACTTGTTTTATAGAAAATCACGAGACCGGATCCGGCCGGAATCGTTCCATCCGCTTTATAATGGGTACTAGTATTTTTAAAACCAGATTCGTCACCAATCTTTACCGCTGTGTACAATCCATCTGCACATACCTGATTTACAAAATCGGTAGTCCAATCGTATGTTGTGGCTTTTGCACATTCTTGAATACCCACTAAATCCGGTTGCTGTTCACGAATATATTGTGCAATGAGCGGCGCACGTGTTGCCTGTGTTCCATACACATCACTATCCTCGGCAAGCAGGTTAAAACTCATACAGGTGATGTCAAATTCTCTCGTCTTGTTACCGCTTGCTGAAAAAAAACGTTTTATTCTCACTAAATCCTTTGCAGTACATTCTCTATCCATATTCAAATCAAAGCTTGCGGAAGCTGTTCTTGTTCCAATCAATATCTCTCTTACTGCATTAATATCTGTACTCTCTACACGAGAACCCTGGGTATCAACTACGCCCAATAACGCACGGTTTTCTTTTGATTGAACACCATCCACACGCATCTCCTGAATCTGAAGGCCATAGGAATTGCCTGCTCCATAGATATCATATAAGGTGTCAAATACTGCCATGATACTGGTACAAGTCACCGGGCTATTAAACGTAAATTCATGAAGTCTTGTGCCCGCACTTGGCGTGTATCCGCTAACTGTATGAACTAATTCCCATGCGCTTCCTGTATATGCATATACCTGAAACGCGCTTGGAAATGCTTCCGCCTCCTTTGTAAAGAAGCTGATTCCTCTTGCATCTACGGTATAATCAAACATGAACTGCAATTTCGCTGTCTCATTTGCAGAATTCGCAATCAGGCGATATCCTTCCTCTACATAAGTACCATTATTTAATGCGACCTCATTTTGTCCAACTGCCAATGCTACTGCCTCATAGCTGACCATACCCGGGGTTTCTACATTTGCCAGAGTATCGCTTCCCAAAATCTCGATCTCACCAAGATCCATTTTGCTAGCGTCCGTGGTTGTCAAACGAATCGCTGAACATACTGCATCATCAAAAGAAATATTATTCCAACCTACAGAAGATGCATAATTACTTACTGTCTTGACTGTCTGCCAGCCATCCTTTGTATACGCACTGATTGTAAAGTTTTGAGGGAAACTACTTGCTGCATAGTTTCTGTATAAACGAACACGGTCAACATTGTAAACACCATCAAATGAAAATTCTAATGTTGCTGCTTTATCAACTCCCATATAATAAGGTTTTGTCTGCTTTGCTACACCATCGGTCAGACATTCTGTACCATATCCGATATTCTCTGCGTACCCATTGACATGGCTTGCCGCAAGCTCAAAGGAAGATGTATCTGCCAGGAGATTCTTCGCCTTGCCAAGTGATTGTATCCGATTGTTCTGCCCTATCGGATTAAAGTGTACGGTACGATACAGATACTCCTTTGGTACATCTTTTACGGTGTAGTACTCATTGTTGTAGAGTTTTCCATCTAAGAAAAGACCTACCTTTAATGTGGCTGTTGTATCTGTCACACTCACATATTTTACGGAAATAGAAACTTGTAGTTCGGAATTGCCACGAAGAGTTGTTCCTGCTTTTTCCGGTGTTATAACAGTTAAGATTCCCGTCTTGCTTCCGTTTCCTGTATTGCCGTTTTCATTATAGTAATTACCTGCGCCATAGAACCCAAAATTCAGGCAATCTGTGGTTCCATCCGCATTAAAACGAAATCCGGAATATTTGTTGCCGTCTGTCGTGTTTGCCCCACCAATAAAACAATTACCAAAATTAGTTGTATTATCAAAATTGATCTTTCCGTTAAAGATCGTTTCATTTAATGTACCATTATTCGTATATAAATTATCCCAGAGATAGTTGTTTACAATGACCTGATCTTGAATTCCAATATCCGAGAAGGTCCAGTATGTATAGTCCTTTTCCGGGGCATTCTCCAGTGTAATCTGGGATGCTCTGTGAGAAGCAACCCTTGGGCTATTCTTCGCACTTGCCCATTTCGCGGTCTTATATAAAATTCCGGTTGAAACCGTTGGATAATAATATTGATTATCGTACAACTTTCCATCAAAGAATACACCTAATTTCACCGTAACCGTCGATCCTGATTCTGTATCTTTTATCGTTTCCACCGAAACGGAAACCTGTAGGTTTTCATTGCCGCGAAGCGTTGTCCCTGCCGTTTCTTTCTTAAACGTACAAATATTGTAAGCAGTAGTTCCTGAGTCGTTCGTATAGAGAAGGTCTAGCCCTTCATCTACCGTTGTGCTACCTCGAAGGTAAAATCCCGTCCAAGTGCCATTGGTACTATTCGCATCGGAAGCACCACCCACGTAAAAATTACCGAAAATATCTCTGCCTCCTGCCGGGAATAGAATTTTCCCGTTAAAAATGGTTTTATCTAACTTAGGCGTGGTAGTTGCAACTCTAGTCAGGTTAAGATGTCCACTTAATGTTTGGTCAGCAATACCTACATCAGAAAATGTCCATTCCTTATATCCCATATCAAACATATTTTCCAAATATGTTCCCGCAACACAAGATTTTACTTCATTAGATTTTCCTGTCGGCCGGAAGCGAATCGTCTGTGTCAAATATCCAAGTGGCACATCCTTCACTGTATAGTAAGTGTTATCATATAACTTCCCGTCAAAGAAAACACCCAGCTTCAAGTCGGTCTTGTCTGACGTCTTGTTGACATACTCTACTGAGATAGATACATGTAGGTCTGCGTTTCCTCTTAAGGTTGTTCCTGCTACAGCCGGGTCAAACACTGCCAAAAATCCGTTTGAGGTATTGGTTGTCTTTCCGTTTGCATCAAAGAAACAGCCATCTGTTCCCACAAAACCGAAGTTTAATTTATCTGCTCCGTTTGCTGTAAATAGAAGACCTCTCCATTGGCTTCCACTTGCAGGATCCTTTGCTCCAATATAGAAATTACCAAATGCCTTTGTACTGTCGTCGTTAGAAAACTTGATTTTCCCACGGAAAATTGTTTTGTCCAGGGATCTTCCATTGGTATAGTTGTTATCCCACAGATCATTGTCAGTCAATGTCTTATCTGCAATTCCCACATCCTGAAACGTCCACTCAGAAAATTCTTTTTCCGGTGCATTTTCAAGTATTACTTCCTCTTTTGCTAAATTTGTAAGGCTTGTATCTTTTAATAAATAAGAAGCAATCGCGTTAGTTCCAGAAGGAAGGTACCACCGAATATTCTGAGTTAGATATTCTTCTGGCACATCCTTAACTGTAAAATATTCATTGTTATATAGCTTTCCATTAAAGAAAACACCAACTTTCATTGTTACCAAACCAGCTGTGGTTACATCGGTATATTCTACCGAAATTGCAAGTTCCAGCTCACTGTTTCCCCGCAACGCCACTCCGGCCTGGTCACTATAAAACTCTGCTATTTGTTTGTTGGTTGCTCCGTCTTTATTATAGAAAATTCCGTCTTTTCCTGCGAAACCGAATGTCAAATTCGGGTCTGTGTCATTATATCCACGGATAATGAATCCTCGGTATTTACTGTTGTCCCCACGAACTGCTCCACCAATATAGAGGTTACCAAACTGGGTGGAATCATCAGCGAACTTTATTTTTCCGGTAAACAGTGTCTTATCCAATGTCTTTGCAGCTGTTTTCTCCTGCCAGTCAGTTCCCCAGTTCAAATTGTCGGTCACGGTCTGGTCTGTTAGCCCCACATCACTGAATGTCCAATTCTTAAATTCTCTTTCCGGTGCATTCTCAAGCGTAATGTCCGTCCCCTCTGCCTCTGCATATATCGGTGTGCCGACATAAGATACAGAGAGCAACATACATACCATGCAAATGATTGCCACCAGCCGTTGTTTCATCGTTTGTTTCATAGATTCTTTCCTCCTTCTTTTCATAGGTCTGTTCCTCCTTCTAATAAACAATATTCACTGTATATGCAGTTCCCCAATGACAATGGAATGGGGAATATACATCCTCGCCTTTGAGCTGATTACAGAAATACTCAATCCGCTTCTCATCAAGCTCATAGATACGTTCTGTCTTCCCATCCAAATAATCATTCAGGACACTGATTACCGTGTCAATTCGGGCAATTAATCCTCCGATACGGATGTCAATTACCTCAAAACCAAATCCTTTGTACTCCGTCATCCAGTGAATGCGGTATAACCGAATAAATTCTTTCAAATCCTCTGCAATCAGAGGGAGTTCTTCTATCAGGCTCCTTATCGTCGCCCTGTCGTCCTCCTGATATGCTTTGTATAAGCGTTTACTAAACGTCGCTTTACGTGTAAGCACTCTGCACTGCGCCTCATATACTGCAAAGAGATAAGAAAACCTTCCTCCGCGTTCCGCCAATACCCTGAATTCCGGCAATAAATCCTGATAGATTTTTGCCGCATGATCCGGAATGTTATAATCCAAAAGACCGATTAAAAAATCGTTATACAATAAATATTTCGCTGCATTTGTCTGCCTGTTCGTTCCAGGCATCACATAATTTAACTTATCGCACACTTCCCACTCCGCTTTTGTATAGCCCGTAAGCTCATACAGCAAGCGTTCCAAATCAACATCACAGGGATAAAGTTTCTGTGCCACATACCATATCGTCGGCATAATCGCAATTGCCGAGCAACCGCTTCCATCATTTCCCCAGGCAGTCAGCAGTACATCATCCACACCATATTGCCATGCCACATCAAACAAGGCATCAATACTGCGTTGGGAATACAGATTTTCAGGAGCGTAACTGTAGCATCGATATGCGGCACAGGCAAACATGACCTTACCTGCATATTCTTTACACCGCGGAAGATAGTCGTGAAGCTGTTCCGCTTCTGTATAACGATACCGCCACACAATTGGCAACTGTGTGCCATCAAAGAGATTCTCTACTTCCTCTTTCGAAAACTTCGAATCATAGAAAGCGTCCGCCCAGAATTCCGGTTCTACACCTTCCTCCTTACAGATTTCAAACACCTTCTGCATGTGTTCCAGATATACCTCCGGTGTACTTTTATATCCGTAGATATCTGTGTACTTTCCACGCCCCTGTCGATATGCCTCATCACTTCCGATGTTGATTCTCTTGGTATGACATATTTCTTTCCAAAAACGGATGCATTTGCGAATCAGGCGATAGGTTCTCTCATCACCGGTAAGAAGAACATCATCAATATCCATGTGGTCGTAATACGGTTTCCAATTTGCCAATGTCTTCAGATGTGCCAACGTCTGAATGCACGGCACAACTCCAAAGCGGAATCTATCTGCAAAAGCAACGATTTCTTTCAGTTCCTCCGCGCTATATCGACCACGCTTATAGCCAAAATAAGGCTCATCCGGCAGTTCATAGGTGTCCTCTGTATACAGTTCCAGATAATCATATCCTGCCATAACCAGCAAACAGATTAATTCCTTCACGGTTCTTGGCTTTGACACTGCATTGCGTGAACAATCCAGCATAAACCCAAGCCGTTTTGCCTTTGCTTCGATTATGTGTTTTCCCTCAGACATGACCATGCTGCGTGCCAATGCCATATAAAAATGTGGCTCTGTATCATAAGTGATAGTGATGGTGTCTTCATGCTTCTCGACCATCATCGTACTACCCTGAATCGCATCTAATCGAATGCCGTTCTCACACCTTTGCAGAAAACCATTTTCCTCCAATGCTTTTACACCGCTCTTTAGACTGTCTTTTAGATTGCTACTGTTCACATTCATAATCTTGTCTCTCCCCAAGGGTTTTGTAGTAATATATCGGCATTGCACTCCATCCATGACACAGCGAACCTGCATAGCTGAAATCTCTGCTTCCAAGTTCCGTTTCCCAGAAGGAAGTTGCTCCCATCCGCAACATGCGGAAGTAGACATGGTCAATTTCATCTAATATTTTGTCTTTATAGACATCTCTATTTTCTTTGAGTAATGCTTCATACCGGAAGGTATGCATCGAGAGCGTTGCCGGAATGACATCCATCCCTTCTCCATCCCATCCGTTTTGCAGAATAATCTTCATCATGGTGTCTCTGTTCAGGTGGTCTGCCGCACCACACAGGCATCCAAGTGCATTTGCAAGGACGCTATATTGATCTCGCTCCTGACCTCTACATATAACAAAAAGTCCTGCTGCCTCATCATAGAATTCTCTGGCAATCGTTTCATTCAAACTCGTTTTTGTGAAGCGGTAGTCCTTTGCATCTATCTCAAGCACCTCGCAAATCTCTATAAAATAATCCAAGGCAAGCGATAACCATGCATTCAGACACATGTCATACACTTTGCCTTCATTTCCTCTTCCGTTCAGATACGGCTGCCACTCATAGAAATTCCAATATTTCTTTGTCTCATCAAAGATTGGAACCAGCCCGGTCGCATCAATATGTTCCACAAAAGTATCAATCACCGTCTTGGCAGTATCGAAACAGAACTCGATGGTTTCTTTGTCTTTCGTGTGTCTGTAATACTCGGCCACCTGCAAGAGATAAGATAGTGCAAATGATGGAATCGCAAGTTTTTCATTGGTTGGATAACACATTGGAAGCAATCCATCCTCACGAATAGACCTTGCAATCAACTTCAATCCTGCCTTTGGAAACTCTGTCTCTCCGAATGCATAATATCCGCAAAGCATCTGATTGCGTGAGTCCAACGAATAGAATGCCTGCTCTCTCCAAGGGCAATCCTCATAGTGCTCATGCATGCAATGTAGTAAGGTGTTGCAGCACACTTTATAAATTTCGTCCCGCAAAAGATTGCCACTTTCATACGGCTGTATGGTTACCGGATATACACTTGGTCTTAACCCCGCATAATATATTGCAACCTTCGATGTATGTACAAAGAACTGTAGATATCTGCATCCCATCCGTCGAAATGGATTCATATAGCTATTTCTTCCACGCTTTAAACTGACTGTTGCCGAGAAATTTCGTTCTGCGATTTGTGTACTGCAGCGTCCATCTTCCAGATGCTCTCCCCATCCAATCTCCAGTTCACAATCTTCGTCTACTTCTATATCAAAATCCACATAACCTGCAGTTTCTTCTTTTAAATCAACAATAAAATAGATTCCTTCTCCGCAAGGTCTGTTTAAAATCGTCTTCCCTTCTTTCTTCTCGCCTATATCGAACCAGCGATAGAACGAAATGGCCGCGTGCATCATGCGAAATCCTGCATGTCCTTCTTCCGGAAGATATGTGAATCCACCTTGACTCACTATTTCAGATGCAGCCCGCGGCTTTACAATAAGCTTCCGAATCTCCCTTGGATAGAGTTCCTGAGGCATTCCTGTCTGCAAGAAACTGTGGTCAAAATCATCCAGATCCAATCCCATCATCCAGTTATTGTTTTCCTTCATGTCCACATGAAAGGTCAGTCCAAGTTGCTCCGTAATTCTCACATTTCTGCCGCTTGTGTAGCGTCTGCTCTTTCTACATAAGATGTTTTCATCGGAGGAACAGATAATCTCTCCTGCCTGCTCCACTTCAAAAATCACACCGGGCTTTCCTATATAATAGCCAAAAGAAGGAATCCCATAATGCCACACCACGATTGCAATGTGATTTTTCCCTGCATGAATATAATGGCTTATATCAATCTCATCAAACACCTTATAATGCGGAAAATCCGCATATTGTCCACTATCGGCAAAAGCACCGTTTACATAGACTGCATAATTCGAATCCGCAGATATGCGAATTTGGACGGGAATATCCTCGTCCAATTCGCAATTAACATAGAATTCTGTGTAGCTGTCCGTCACATCTGCATTTTGACACCATATCCATTTTGCATGTTCAAACATAGCGTGCACTCCTAACTAAATTTCATCTTTCCATGTCTGATTGTTAAATCCAAATTTTGATAAATCAGGCGCTTTCACCACAGACTTAATCTCAAATGGTGCCGCCGTCACATACAACTTCATGGTTCTCGTCATGGTTTCTAAGTCAACATCTCTTACGATTCGATGCCTATTCTCGTAGAGTTTTCCATTTACATAGATGCCAAGTCTTAAATCACCCTTTTCAGCGGTCTTCTCATCAATGTCAAAGGTCAGTCTAATCGTCAGCTCCCTGCCTGTGAGCTTATCCATACCCGCTGTCTGTGCATCAAGATATGCAATCTTTTTTGCCTCACCGGATGCACTGATATAACCAACTTCCAAAGTTCCGTCTGAGAGTGAACCTACGAAAACTCCACGCCAGAAAGTTCCACCAACGCTAAATCTTGCTGTCGTCTTCTCCGGGAAGTTACACACAACACTCACTGCACTTCCATCCAAAGTATCTTTGTCGCAGTAGTTTTCTGCACGCCAGTCTTTGCCTTCTTGAACGCTGTCTATCTTTGCATCAAAAATAGAGAAATCATTCATTGTCAATTCTTCATAACTTGAATTGATGCCATTAAAGTCATCTCCTAAACTGCCACCACCTCCGGCAATTGCAACAGATGCAATCGTATTGGTACCCAATGGTGAATACCAGCGAATATTCTGTGTTAAATATTCTACAGGTACATCTTTCACGGTATAGTAAGTGTTGTCATACAGTTTTTCATTAAAGAAGACTCCAACCTTTAAGTCAGCTTTTCCATCTGTCACACTTGTAAACTCAACAGAAAGCGCAATTTCCAAGTCAGAATTTCCTCTCAATGCGACTCCTGCTTTGCCACTATAAAACATCGCTATCTTTTCATTGGTTGCTCCGTCTTTATTATAGAAAATCCCATCTGTTCCGGCAAAACCGAGTGTTAAATTCGGGTCTGCATCATCAAATCCACGAATGATAAATCCGCGATATTGACTAATATCCCCGGTGACAGCTCCACCAATATATAAATTTCCAATCTTGGTAGAGTCATCCGCAAACTGAATTTTGCCTCGGAATAAAGTTTTATCTAAGGAATTTGAAATATTTGGCGTTATCCAATTTAAATTTCCTGTAACTTTTTGATCCGCGATTCCTACCGTTGAGAATGTCCACTCTGTGAAATCCTTCTCCGGTGTATTATCCAGATAAATATCATCTGCCGGTGGCGGAGTCACCGGATCCTTATTTGTTGCCGATGCTACCGCATTTGTTTTGCCCGTCGGATTAAAACGTATTGCCTGTGTCAAATATCCAAGTGGCACATCCTTCACTGTATAGTAAGTGTTGTCATATAACTTCCCGTCAAAAAAT
>ONED01000048.1 GCA_900316755.1 uncultured Eubacteriales bacterium | reverse complement strand
TGCTTGTATATTTTCTAAAATGCATCCGTAAGACTTTCTATACAATCCTTCGATGCATTCTCACATACGATTTATCTGAAAATCTGTGTGTTGTGAGTTTCTGTTTGATAGATGTAATTACTTCTCAAAAAACAGAGTGTTAGAAAATGCTGAAGATGAAGTCTAAAAGAAAAAGCCCTTGGCAGCGGCGTGTGTGCCGATTGCCTCAGGCTCAGTGGAACCAATTTCGCTGCCAGCGGCAGCCCTTTCTGCTTATTTTTGCTTTTTGACACTGTAACCAAATGTGCCGATTTTTTCGCCGAGTTCCAGGTATTCCCCATGGGAGTATGCCATAAGTCCTGTTCGATTCAGGCAGAATTTGCCGCTTTCATCAAGATAGGTATCATCAATCTGGACTGCCTCCACGTTTGCAATAAACATATGGTGGCTTCCAAGCTCCTTAACTTCCACTACCTTGCACTCGATATTGACCGGGCATTCCTCAATGGTGGGGGCATAAATGAGCGCATTTGCCTTTCCCTGCGTCAGGTGCATTTCCTTCCACTTATCTACGTCTTTTCCGGAGCGTACTCCGCAAAAATCGGTTGCTTTTGCTAAATCCTTTGTTGTGAGATTTACAACAAATTCTCCGGACTCCTGAATCATGTGATAGGAGTAGCGCTCCGGTCTTACAGAGATATATAACATAGCCGGATTTGTACAAAGGGTTCCTGTCCAGGCTATCGTAAGGATGTTTGTATTGCCTGCTTTATCGCCAACGCTTACCATGGCCGCCGGAAGAGGATATACCATGTTCCCCGGTTTCCAAATCTGTTTTGCCATAACTTCTCGCCTCCTTTTTCTATAGGTTGCCATTTTTTTATACGTTTGTCAAACATTTTCCCAAAATTATGGTTGCTATTTTGAAAAGTATGCGATATTCTAAATATTAGAATAAACAAAAGGAAAGTTTACGAGGTATGAAACATGAGTGAAGAATTAGTACAGACAGAGACGATGGCAGATTACGAGGAGCATTTAGATGACGCGAATCCATGGAATCTGATTGCGGACTATCTGGAAAAGGGTACCGTTCTTACGGTAAAAGTTGAGGGAGTTGTAAATGGCGGCGTTATTGCTGTGGTAGAGGGAATTCGTGGTTTTATCCCGGCTTCCCGGTTATCTTTATCTTATATTGAGAATTTGGAGGATTATCTGTTAAAGGAAATTGAGGTGCAGGTAATTGAGGCAGACGAGGCGAGCAATCGTTTGATTTTATCTGCGCGTAAAATTCTGAAAGAAAAAGAGAAACATGCAAAGGAAGCTCTGCTTGCCGGTGTGGAAATCGGTTCAGTACTAACCGGTACGGTGGAAAGTCTTCAGAGCTATGGCGCATTTGTCCGTTTTGAAAACGGACTTTCCGGATTGATTCACATTTCCCAGATTTCAGACAAACGGATTAAGGAAGCGAGTGACGTGCTTTCTGTGGGTGACACAGTGGATGTGAAAGTCATTGGAAATAAAAATGGAAAAATCAGTCTCAGCAGAAAAGCACTGCTGGAGCCGGAAGAAAAGGTAGAGGAAAAGATAGAGATTCCGAAGGCAGAAAACATTGGTACAAGCCTTGGAGATTTATTCAAGAATATAAAGTTGTAAGATGAGAAAAGTCGGGGAGGGTTCTTGCATTCCCCGACCTTTCATTTTTGAAAGTGGAGGAAAGGAACATGACACGTTTGGAACAGCAGATTACATTTCTAATCGAAATTGATAAAGTGAAAAATGTGTTCCGGCAGACATTTCTTGCAGATGGAAAACGGAAGGAAAACGATGCGGAACATTCCTGGCATATTGCACTCATGGCGATTTTGCTGAAAGAGTATGTCAAGGAGAAAGTAGATGTTTTGAAGGTTGTGACTATGGTGTTGATTCACGATTTGGTCGAGATTGATGCAGGCGATACCTACGCATATGACGGGGAGGGAATGAAAAGCAAGCGAGAGAGAGAAGTGAAAGCGGCCGAACGCATTTTTGGATTGCTGCCGAAGGATCAGGGAGATTATTTTCGTGCGCTCTGGGAGGAATTTGAAGCCTATGAGACAGGGGATGCAAAGTATGCGCATCTGCTGGATAATTTTCAGCCGCTGCTTCTAAATGACGCCTCAGGAGGCATTAGCTGGCGTGAGCATGAGGTGAAAAAATCCCAGATATACAAAAGAAATGAAAAGATTGAGGAGACTTCGAGAATCATCTGGGAGAAAATGCAGGAGCTCGTGGAGAAAAATATTGCCTGTGGAAATGTGAAAGAGGAGTAGGAAGGATAAATATGTATCAATATACGGTATCACAATGGATTCTTTTTTTTCTCTGGTATTGTTTTATCGGATGGGTCTGGGAATCCTGTTATGTATCGATAAAAGAAGCAGCCAGAGCCCAAAAATGGAAGTGGGTGAACAGAGGTTTTTTAAATGGCCCTGCATTGCCGATTTATGGATTTGCGGCAATCGTAATTTTAATTGCGACGATTCCGGTAAAAGACAATATCGCTCATATCTTTTGCTTCGGAGCTCTGGCGGCAACGCTTCTGGAACTGGTTACAGGAAGTGCAATGGAGCGTATGTTTCATGTGAAGTATTGGGATTATAGTAATATGCCACTGAATTTCCATGGATATATCTGTTTTTTTGTTACCCTGTTTTGGGGGATGCTTTCGATTTTGCTTGTGAAAGTAATTCATGTCCCGGTAGAAAGTCTGATTTTGCAGTGGCCTTCTCTACTTTGTGAAATACTTGCTTTTTTGCTTTTGGCAGTTTTTGCAGTAGACCTCAGTGAATCCTTCAGACAGGCGTGGGATATGCGTGAGCTTTTGGAAAAGCTGTCTGAATGCAGAAATACGATTCAAAGGTTGGAAAACCGCTTCGATGCGGTGGCGGCATTTGCACCTCTTCCGGATATTGGCGGTGGCCTTCGTGAAAAGGCCGGAAGCGCAAAGGAGAAGATGCTTTGCAGATTGGAAAAATTGAGAGATAACAGGGTTTCTCAGCTTAAGAAGCTGAGTGAGCATCTGCGGTCAGAGGAGCGGAACGAATGGAAGGACAGAGAAGAGATTCTTGCGCAACTGGAACAGCAGGTGAGAGGTGTGTTCTCCCGCACAAATAAGCAATTCTTTCGGGTGACAAAGCACCTTAAACGGAATCCCGGAGCAATTTCGAAGAAGTATGCGGATGCATTGAAAGAAATCAAAGGACTATTTGAAGAAAAAGAGTGATTTGGAAAGGATGATAGGAAGATGTTTCGATTATGGGCAAAAAAATGGAAGCATAACCACATGATACAGGATATCGTGGTCTGTGAGGACACGAATGATACCAGAACACACAAGGTGTTTCACGCCTTGGAGGAAGTTTGCTATACGTTTGATTTAAGTAAGCCAATCTGGCTGGACTCCACAATTGAGGCGTTTCAACGTCACTCAAAGGCGAGATTTTATCAGGATAATTTTGTGGATGCCATTGACTTTGACTATCTGGAGATACAGGTAATTGAGGAATAAAGGAGCTATCGTTTTGCTTCTTTATCCCGTAATTCCAGAAGCCTGATATATCTCAGCACGTCCTGTTTGGATTCAATCGACAGTCTCTGATAGGAAGCCATTACTTCCTGATTGATGGTATTTTCTTTTATCGGAGTCCGGTCTTCAAGTGCAGTTCCCTTTATCAGATAGTCAATAGAAACATGGAAGTATTCCGCTATTTTAATCAGACGTTCAAAATCCGGCTGGTGGTTCTTGGTTTCATATCCTGCAATTGTAGGGCGTGATACTCTTAAGAATTTTGCCAGTTGTCCCTGTGTTACATGATTTGTTTCTCTTAAGGTTTTTAAAGTATTCCCGAAATCCATATCACACCTCCGTGATTCCCTAATTTTCGACTATTTTATCAATAGTATCGGCAAAAATGCGGAAAAGTGTCTAAAATCAACTATATATTATAAAAAGTGTAGAATCGGAACTTCTATAAAATGTATATTCACTGCGTGGAATTCTTGACAAATCCATAGGATATGCTACAATTAAAAAATACGGAAAAAGGAGAAAAAAGTCATGTCAATACCTTATAATCATAAAGCAATTGAAAAAAAATGGCGTGAAAACTGGGAGAAGAACCCGGTGAACGTGAAAGAAGATGAAAATGGAAAGAAGCCGAAATATTATTGCCTCGACATGTTCCCATATCCTTCAGGAAATGGTCTTCATGTAGGACACTGGAGAGGGTATGTTATCTCCGATGTATGGAGCAGATACAAATTATTGCAGGGGTATTATATCATTCATCCCATGGGATGGGATGCGTTTGGGCTTCCGGCTGAAAATTATGCGATTAAGATGGGAGTACATCCGGCGATTTCTACCGCAGAGAATGTAAAGAACATTAAAAAGCAGATTAACGATATCGCTGCTTTATACGACTGGGATATGGAAGTGAATACGACGGACCCGGAATTTTATAAATGGACACAGTGGATTTTTGTGAAGATGTTCAAAGCAGGTCTGGCTTACGAAAAAGAATTTCCGATTAACTGGTGTCCGTCCTGCAAGACCGGTCTTGCAAACGAGGAAGTGGTAAACGGAAAATGCGAGCGTTGCGGTACAGAAGTGACGAAGAAGAATCTGCGTCAGTGGATGCTTCGCATCACAAAGTACGCAGAGCGTCTTTTGAACGATTTGGATAAGCTGGACTGGCCGGAAAAAGTAAAGAAGATGCAGACGGAGTGGATTGGGAAATCCTATGGTGCAGAAGTAGATTTTCCGGTAGAAGGAAGAGACGAAAAGATTACAGTTTACACGACGAGACCGGATACACTGTATGGTGCCACCTTTATGGTACTTGCTCCGGAACATGCACTTGCAGCCAGCCTCGCTACAGATGAGACGAGAGAAGCGGTGGAGAAATATATTCTGGACTCCTCTATGAAGTCGAATGTGGACAGACTTCAGGATAAGGAAAAGACCGGAGTATTTACCGGTTCTTATGCGATTAACCCGTTAAACGGGGCGAAGACACCAATCTGGTTGTCCGATTATGTGCTGGCAGATTATGGTACAGGTGCGATTATGTGTGTACCGGCGCATGACGACCGGGATTTTGAATTTGCGACCAAATTCCATATTCCGATTATTCAGGTTATTGCGAAGGATGGAAAAGAAATTGAAAATATGACAGAGGCCTATACGGAAGCAGCCGGAACGATGATTAACTCCGGTGAGTGGAACGGAATGGAATCTGCAGTGCTCAAAAAAGAAGCTCCGCATATTATCGAAGCGCGTGGAATCGGAAGGGCAACGGTCAATTACAAACTGCGTGACTGGGTATTTTCCCGTCAGCGTTACTGGGGAGAACCAATCCCAATTGTACACTGTCCGGATTGTGGTGCAGTACCCGTGCCGGAGGATCAGCTTCCGTTGACTCTGCCGGAGGTGGATTCATACGAACCAACCGGAACAGGAGAATCACCGCTTGCAGGAATTGAAAGCTGGGTAAATACGACCTGTCCTGTCTGTGGAAAGCCGGCAAAACGTGAAACGAATACGATGCCCCAGTGGGCAGGCTCTTCCTGGTATTTCCTGCGTTATGTGGATAACCATAATTCAGAAGAACTGGTTTCCAAAGAGAAGGCAGATGAGCTTCTTCCGGTGGATATGTACATCGGCGGAGTGGAACATGCGGTTCTGCACCTGTTGTATTCCCGTTTCTATACCAAGTTTTTGTACGATATCGGTGTGATTGATTTTGACGAGCCGTTTACAAAACTGTTTAATCAGGGAATGATTACAGGTAAGAATGGAATTAAAATGAGTAAATCCAAAGGGAATGTTGTTTCCCCGGATGATTTGGTAAGAGACTATGGATGTGACTCCCTGAGAATGTATGAGCTGTTTGTCGGTCCGCCGGAGCTGGATGCAGAGTGGGATGACCGTGGTATCGATGGTGTATACCGATTCTTAAATCGTGTATGGAATCTTGTGATGGACAGCAAGGATAAAGAAATTCCGGCTACCAAAGAGATGATTAAGATTCGCAATAAGATGGTTTGTGATATTACAACCCGTCTTGAAAGTTTCAGTCTGAATACAGTCATTTCCGGTTTCATGGAGTACAATAATAAACTGATTGAGCTTGCAAAGAAGACGGGTGGCATTGATAAAGAGACACTCAGCACTTTGACAGTACTTCTTGCTCCGTTTGCACCGCACATTGCGGAGGAACTTTGGCAACAGCTTGGTCACGAAGAAACGGTATTCCGTGCAGGATGGCCGTCATACGATAAAGAGGCGATGAAGGATGACGAAGTGGAAGTGGCGGTCCAGATTAACGGAAAAACAAGAGCGGTTGTAACTGTGGCAGTGGATATCTCGAAAGAGGATGCCATCGAAGCAGGGAAAGCAGCAGTGGCGGATAAACTGACCGGAACGATTGTGAAGGAAATTTATGTGCCGGGAAGAATTATCAATATTGTGCAGAAATAAAAGGATACAGCATGGAGAAATTTTATATCAGATTAGCGGATAAGGTAGTTGCTATATCCGCTAATTATGCAACAACGAAGCAATTTTGCAGAGATTATCTGTTAGACGAACTTCCCTCCAAGGTGGATATAGAAGTAAATGTAACGCAGGAAGCCATGGAATTTGAGCGTGAGGAAGCAAAGAAGACGGGAATGTTTTCGGACCGGTACTTAGAGACACTCGCTTTGCACCGTCAGGTTGCGGAACAGATGACAAAATACCATACGGTATTGTTTCATGGTTCTGCTATCGCGGTGGATGGAGAAGTATATTTATTTACCGCTCCAAGCGGAACCGGAAAATCTACACACACACGGCTTTGGCGGGAACGCTTTGGTGACAGGGCATTTATGGTAAATGATGATAAGCCGTTTTTGCATCTTGAGGAAGACGGAAGCATTACGGTGTATGGGGCACCGTGGGACGGAAAGCACCATTTGAGCAGAAATGTTGGATTGCCCTTGAAGGGAATTTGTATTTTAGAGCAGGCGTCGGAAAATCAGATAAAGAAATTGGCACAGAAAGAGAGTTTTCAGACGATTTACTTGCAGACATACAGGACGACGCAGGATGCAGATGTGATGAAACATACACTTGAGGTATTGAGTGGGATTATGGGATATCCGATTTGGCATCTGGGGTGTACGATTTCACAGGAGGCAGTTTCGCTTTCTTACGAGGCAATGTCAGGAAAAAAGATGGAGGAATAGTAGGATGCGCGTAAAAGACGGATTTATTTTACATAATATCGGAGAAGAATACATGGCAGTGGCAACCGGAGAAGCCGCGGAGAATTTTAATGGAATTGTGCGTAACAATGAGACTGCTGCTTATATTTTTGAACTGCTTCAGCAGGAAACGACAGAGGAAGCAATTGTGGATGCCATGTGTGAGCGGTATGATGCGGACCGGAGCATTATTGAAAGAGATGTAAAGGCAGTGATTGAAAAAATGAGAAGCGCAGGATTTCTGCATGAGTAGGGAACCGGTGAAACTAAAGGATGAGCTGCTCGCAGGACGTCCGGTGATTACGTTTACTTCTGGGGTCAGTATGGAGCCGCTTTTGCATGATAAAAGGAAAAAGAATGCAACGCATGTACTGGTCATGCCGATGGAAGGAATTTGTAATGTGGGAGATATGCCGTTGGCGCTTTTGAAAGACGGAAGGTATATCATACACCGCATCATCCGTGTGGATGAGAAAAACGGGCAGGTTTACTATGTCACAAGGGGGGACAACTGCATCGGATGTGAGTATATTCCGCAGGAAGCAGTGCTTGGAGTCGTGAAGGAGATTTACGGCAAGCGAAAGACTGTAAAGGTGACGGATAAAGGATATCTGCGATATGTGAAGGTTTGGATGAAGTTATATCCGATTAGACGTCTGGGAATGAGACTGCGGGGGATTTTGCAGCGTGTATATCATAAATTGAGAAAGAAGGAAGAAAAGAATGTTTAATTATGACAGTGGCATTATGCGCACTCTATCAAAAATCACCGATATAGTAATTTTGAATCTGCTTACACTGATTTGTTGTATTCCGATTATTACAATCGGTACGGCTATCACGGCTGCGCATTATGCAGCACTCAAACTGCATCGGGACAGAGGATATGTGGCAAAGAATTTTTTCAGATCCTTTAAAATGAATCTGGGGCAGGGAATTCTGATTTGGCTGATTTGGCTTGCTATGGTTGGATTGACGCTGTTTTCCTTTTCGGCGTATGGTGGAAATAATCTCGGCTCTGTGTTGAAAGGAGTCATGCTTGCCATGCTGATTTTTATTGCTATGATTTCCATGTGGCTGTTTCCATTGCAAGCAAGATTTTCAAATCCGATAAGGGCTACGATTCGGAATGCCTTTTATCTTTCCTGTAAGCATTTGATTCGCACCATCGGAATGCTAATCGTAGTAACACTTTGCGCTCTTTTATGGTTTGTGGGTGCGCGCCTTTTCTGGATTCCGCTTCTGGTTGGAATATCGCTTCCGATATATTTGTGTGTTCTCATTTATGACAAGGTTTTTGAGAAACTGGAAGATACGATTAAAGAGGCACAGAAGGAAGAAGTGGAGGAGGGAGAACCGGCATCCGTGGGAGAAGCGGAAATACCGGAAGTGGCTCTGGAGCAGATTGCAGAGCAGAACGCAGGACAAGATGTGGAAGAAATCAGCGAATAAGGAAATCAAATGGCTGTATGCCGTTGCAGAGAACAAAAAAAGATATATTGTGGTTCTGATATGGATTCAGGCCATCCTGAGTGTGAGCAGTGTTGTGTATGCACTGCTCCTTCGTGGCGCAATTGATAAGGCTACGGAGCAAAATGAGGATGGCTTCTTTTTTTATCTGGCATGTATTATCGGAATGGTCATTTTGCAGATTGGTTTTCGGGCGGTAGAACGATACATGGAAGAATATATCCGGAGCCGGATGGAGAACGCATTTAAGGCGAGACTATTTGAACAGTTGATGAGAAAAGATTTCTCCGCAGTGGCGAAGGTACATTCGGCGGAGTGGTTAAACCGCCTGACTTCGGATACTGCTGTGTGTGCAAATGGAATCGTGGAGATTCTCCCGAGATTGGTAGGTCTTATCGTAAAGCTGGTTGCTGCTTTTTCTATGATTCTGGTATTGGAACCACTGTTTGGATGGATTCTGATACCGGGTGGTGTGGTGATGATTCTGTTTACTTATGTGTTTCGAAAAAAGTTAAAGAAGCTTCATAAGGAAGTACAGGAAAAGGATGGCAGCCTGCGGGTGTTTTTACAGGAGCATATCAGTAGTCTTATGATTCTGCGGGCATTTGCGGCAGAGAAGGAGAGTGAGATGGGGGCTCTTGTCAAGATGCAGGAACACAAGAAAGCGCGCATGAGAAAAGCCAATTTTTCGAATATCTGCAATATTGGCTTTGCTGCTGCAATGAATGGGATTTACCTCTTGGGCGGCGTAGGATATTGCGGTTATGGGATTCTGACCGGAACCATCAGCTATGGTACATTTACTGCGATGTTGCAGTTGATCAGTCAGATACAGTCGCCGTTTGCAAATATTTCCGGTTTCATGCCAAGGTTTTATGCAATGCTGGCAAGTGCCGAGCGTCTGATGGAGGCGGAAGCATATGAGGAAGATTGTCCGGAAGGGGTTAAAGACTTGACGGAGGTGCAGCAATTTTACAGAACAAAGCTTACGGCAATCACCCTTTCCCATATTTCTTTTACCTATCGGCCTATGACGGAAGGGCAGGAAGTACCGGTTGTGCTTAAGGATTTGTCCTTGGAAATCAAAAAGGGAGATTACGTGGCGTTGACCGGACAGTCAGGGTGCGGGAAATCCACGATGTTAAAACTGCTGATGTGTCTGTATCCGTTGGATGCCGGAGATTGCTATCTGATGAAAAACGATGGGAAGGAATCTCTGACCGGGGCATGGCGAAGGCTGTTTGCCTATGTACCTCAGGGGAATCAGTTGATGTGCGGTTCTATCCGTGAACTGGTTACATTTGCAAGAAAGGATCAGATGTATCAGGAAACGCAGATAGAGGAGGCACTTCGAATTTCCTGTGCATGGGAGTTCGTGTCAGAACTTGAGGCAGGAATCGACACCGTCCTCGGAGAAAAAGGAATGGGTCTTTCCGAAGGCCAGATGCAGCGTCTTGCAATTGCCAGGGCTGTATTTGCAGACAGCCCGATTCTTCTTTTGGATGAGGCAACCAGTGCGCTGGATGAAGAAACAGAGCGCAGAGTATTGGAAAATTTAAAACAGATGACAGACAAAACCGTATTGATTGTGACACACCGTATGCGTGCACTTGAAATCTGCAACAAGACCGTACATTTCTCGGAACAGGGGATTACAACGGAGACGAAGCAGGTGGTTTAGAATAATGAATGAGTGCATGAAACAGCGGCTTCATTGCAGCGTTTGTATCAAGCATGCTTTCCGGATGCCATTGCACCCCGATGACAAAGGGGTGTGATGGCATTTCGATTGCTTCGATGATATCATCTCCGGTAGTTCCGGACACAATCAGGCCTGTCCCTACGCGCTCAACCGCCTGGTGATGAAAACTGTTGGTATAAGCGAAGTCTCCAAGAAGGCGATGCAATCTGGTTTTGGGTGCAAAGGAGACTTTGTGACTGATATCTCTCCGGGAAAGACTCTTTTGCATATGGTTGATGGTTTCAAAATTCACGTGATCCAGGTCCTGATAGATGGTGCCTCCGCAGGCAACGTTCAGAATCTGCATACCGCGGCAAATGGCAAGCACCGGTTTTTCCTCTGCTAAAAGGACTTTCATCAATCGAATCTGGAACAAATCCAGAGTGATATCGGTCTGACCGATTCCCGATTCCGGTTCCATGCCGAAAAGAAGCGGAGTAATATCGCCTCCGCCGCAGAACAGAAAGCCATCACAAAGGGCTGCGTAGTCCGCAATCACTGTTTTGGATTTGATAAGGGGCAGGATGATGGGAAGCCCGCCTGCCGATTTCACTGCCTGAATATAGGCATCTGTTACATATTGTTTTTGGTCAAAAAGACCACAAACGACAATTCCGATTTTTGGTTTCATAGAGACATCCTTTCGTGAATAGGGTAGACTGAAATAGTAAAATTTATGCAGGGAGATGGAAAAATATGAGATTAATTGATATGCACTGTGATACGATATCTTTAATGATGAGGCAGGAGAGACTCGCTAATCTCAGAAAGAATACATGGTGCGTGGATTTAGAAAAAATGCAACAGGCGGGCAGCATGGCACAGTTCTTTGCAAGTTTTATTCATATGCAGGAATTTCAAGGCGAGGATAGATATGGGAAGGCGTATGCATACGCACTTCAAATGCTTGCCCGGACGAAACAGGAGTTTGCGGAACATGCAGACAGGATAGCATTGGCGTTAAGTTACGAGGATTTACAGAATCATCATGCAGCGGGGAAAATCTCCGGTTTTCTCACAGTGGAAGAGGGTGGAATTCTAGATGGTAGTCTGAAGCGGCTGGAAGAACTGTATCAGGAAGGGGTGCGTCTTCTTACGCTGACATGGAACGGGGAAAACTGCATCGGTTATCCGAACAGCCGGGATACGCAGGCGATGAATTGGGGGCTAAAGCCATTTGGATTTCAGGTGGTGGAGCGCATGAATGAGCTTGGGATAATTGTAGATGTCTCGCATTTATCCGACGGAGGATTTTGGAATGTGGTAAGGCACAGTAAAAAAACGGTTGTGGCATCCCATTCCAATGCCAGAGCGTTGTGCCCTCATCCGAGAAATTTGACAGATGAAATGATTCGGGTATTGGCAGAAAACGGGGGAATCGCAGGAATCAATTTTTATCCGTGGTTTCTAAACGGCAGTGCCAATGCGGCAATTTGCGATATCATAAGACACATGATACACATGTATCGTGTGGGTGGGGAAGAGGTTGTTGCAATCGGGACGGATTTCGATGGCTTTGACGATGGAGTGAATGAAATCAGAGATATCGGACAGATGCCTCTGCTTTATGAGGCTGTCAAAAAACAGGGTTTTACCGAACGTCAGATAGAGAAGTTCTGGTGTGGAAATGCCTTGCGCGTTATCAAAGAAAATTTGAGGTAAAGTAGCCTATGATTTTATATTGGAATTACTCGAAGGGGAAATCGGTTAATACCGATTTCTGACCCAATTATAAGGAAATAGCAATACCCCGCAGAAATGCATGCCTTTTGGCTTCGGCATTTTTGTCGGGGTATCCTTATGTCTTAGATTCGTATTTATTTTTGGGTACAAAAAACTAAGGGTACTTATTTTTTGACCGCACTTTTGATTAAGCTATATTTTGTACCTGTTTTCCTTCAAATTTTCGGATTTTATCGTGAAGAAAACGATGGTATTTATTGATGTTTCGTCCTATCGCAAACAACATGAATTCCTTGTATACTTTATCAGAAGAACGATAATTAAATCTACGGAAATTTTCGTTTTCTTTGATATCACCAAAATGTCCTTCTGTCTGGATGGAACGGATTTGACGATTCAGAATTCCTTTTTCGCTCTCTATATTGGCATGGGATTCTGACTTCAGTTCTTCCCATTGTTCATTAATCTTCATGACCTTATTTTTGTCAGCATCTTTTTCCGGATTATATTTATAAAGACATTTAGCTTTGTGTTCGCAGCCACTGCAGTCTGCACATCCGTAAACTTCAAAGGTCTGTGTATAACCATCCTGTTCTTTTGTCTCAGTGTGGATATGTCGCAGTTCCCTTCCGTCGTGGCAAACGTAATAATGCTCATCCTCAAAAATCTGACAGGTCATGTTATAATGCTTGCCGATATCTTCCTTATACGCACGGGTTTTACGTTTCTCGTGGTCTTGCAGTTTAATGTAACTGTCAATGTTATGTTCTTTTAAGAATATTGTTATTCTTTAAATTAATTACTTCTTATTCAACAAATTCTATTCAAGTTAAAAGAAGGTACACCCTAAATCTTTCTGATGCATTTCCTATCAGATTAT
>ONED01000089.1 GCA_900316755.1 uncultured Eubacteriales bacterium | reverse complement strand
AGTAGATGGAGGAGAAAGAAAAAGAGAAAAAAGAGAAGACCCCCGCACACATTTCACAGCACGAGGATACGGTGCTAAAAGCAACGGCACAGTTTTTTCGGGAGGAAATCATGCCGGTGCTGAACATTGAAGGGACGGTTGTCAGTGTCCTGCCTACGGAAGGCATTAATACATACCGGATTCAGCCGATTATTATGAAAGGGAAGGACGCGGATGCTGTGATTGCAGAACTAAAGAGAAAAATAGAGACGAAAGAAGAGCTTACGAAAGCGGACTTGTTGCCCTTGGTGTTAGAATGCAACGGGTACAGATGCGGAGGTGATTCGGAAAGTAGAGGCATTGGTATACGTTATGGCAGATAAGTTTTTGGAAAAAGCAGAGATGGAACAGTTAAAGAAGGAGATTAAGATGACGGCATTAGGAAAGATGTTATATGATGATGGTGTAAAAGACGGAGAAAAATTAGGAGAAGCACGAGGAGAAGCACGTGGAGAAGCACGTGGAAAGGCAGAAGAAAAAGCAAGGATGTTTGTTTTGATTCAGAAAATGACAGCGGATGGAGCACTGGAAGAAATTCCGAAACTTACGACAGATTCGGATTTTTATGAAGCCATGATTTTTATGAAGCCATGCTTCGAAAATACGATTTGTAGGCATTTGCATTTTGGTTGGATATGCAGATGCAGTGTTTGGAGGAAGCGGAAGAGAAAGTAAAAGAATATTGGAAATAGTCATGAGAAACGAGGAATTCGATGAAAGTCGGGTTCCTTCTCTTTTTTACAAAAATTCTGGAAACAAAATGGTGAATTTGCATAGAATGGAGAAAACAGAAAACTGACGCGCTTTTTATTGTAAAAAATGCGAGGGGGGGGGTAAAATAACATAGACAAAAGCCGAAAATAGCGATATAATTACAATTGACGTATTATATTGAAAAGACTATAATACGGATGTTTGTTGAATTCCAAAGGGAATGGCTACATAAGAAGTCATACAAATTCCATGATGTTCAAATCGTCGCTCTGCCGCGTTTGAAAAGCATGGATGTCATCAAGGGTGTAAATTGGGTCTGTCCGGATTTTCCGGGCAGAATGGCGAAGCCTACCCATTTTACGAAGCCTGTGGGTGAATTTTGACAGGCGGGTAAAGGAGAGAAGAAGGCTATGTGGTACGTCATGCAGGTATGCACCGGTATGGAAGAGCGGATTCGATTGCAGTGTGAGGCGAGAATCCCGGAGGACATACTGGAGAAATGTTTTATCTTTTATTATGAAGAAAAGAAACGGATTGGCGGGAAGTGGACGACGCAAAAGAAAACGCTCTACCCCGGATATCTATTTGTAGTCACAGAGGAATTGGAAAAATTACGAGAAGAATTGAAAACCGTGGAAGGATTGACGAAGCTGATTGGAACGGGCGAGACCATCGTGCCGCTCAATCAGGAAGAAATCGGGTTCTTGAAACGGTTTGGCGGGGAAAATCAGGTGGTGGAGATGTCTGAGGGCATTATTGAGCAATCGAAAGTGATTGTCACATCCGGACCGCTAAAGGGCATTGAAGGGTTTATAAAAAAAATAGACCGGCATAAAAGGAAAGCATATTTGGAGATTCCCATGTTCGGGCGGATTCAAAATGTGCAAGTGGGGTTAGAGATTATTGCGAAGACAGTTTAAAAGAAAAGTGGGAAGAACAAGTAAGAATGGAAAGAAGGGTTCCAAGGAGGATTGTCATGTATGAGAAGTGTTTAAAAAGGGGAATAGATGTTGTTCTTTCAGGACTAGGGTTAATCTGTTTATCGTGGTTGTATTTACTCCTAATCATTGTAATAAAGATAGATGACCCAGGGCCGGCTTTCTTTACCCAGAAGCGTGTTGGGAGGGAGAAAACTTATTTTCAACTTCATAAATTTCGTAGTATGAAGATGTGTACTCCACATGACACGCCAACCCACCTTCTAGAAAATCCCGAATGGTACATTACCAGAGTGGGTAAATTTCTTAGAAAAAGTTCACTGGATGAGCTCCCACAGATTTGGGATATTTTTATTGGAAATAT
>ONED01000010.1:39425-40060 GCA_900316755.1 uncultured Eubacteriales bacterium | reverse complement strand
GGTTATATTCGAATATACTCATTGCTTTCGCCTCCGCTCGATTTTGTTCCAGAAACTCCTTCAAAATCCCCTCCTGAATACATTCCTCAATGGCTCTGTCCACCGCATCTCCAATCGTCATCGTCTTTGCATATTTGCGCATTCGGTGCACATACTCTGCGTAATCGTGGAGGGTTTGACAGGCATTTAAAAGTTCCTTATTATGTCCGAGATTTACATTCAGCACATCTGCCCGCAGTTCCAGCCACACTTCTTCACCCTGAATCGTATAGGAATCGGAAAGACGCATAACCTCCCGGTCCGGGCGTTCCTCCGTTCCGTTGTAAAATACGATAAATCGTGGCAGCGGAAGAGGAATACGTGTTCTGCCGTAAATGTTTTTCCCTGCCACCATGCCGGAATACAATTCTGACAGATAGAGCAGAAACCGGAGCGGCATATTGGGATTGTACGTGGACTGATGCTCGTACAGGGACAACCGGGAATCAATGATGAAAGAAAGGTCATTCTTCATGGACATGTAGAATGCATTCTCTAAGGTGTTGATTTCCAAGAGTTCCGGGTCTTCATAGTTTCTGTTTGCCACTGCATTATAAAGCTTCAGCAGTTCCTTTTTGTCGCTAAAAATCATAGCG
>ONED01000010.1:0-39395 GCA_900316755.1 uncultured Eubacteriales bacterium | reverse complement strand
ATCATAGCGAACATCCGTGATTTAAAGTCTCTTTGATGAGACTTTGTCTGTTCTTGTGTTTTCATAAACACACCTCCTTGTGAAATTGTGCAGGAGGCTTCTTATCATTCTTTCTAAAAACCTCTCTGCTTTTGTTAATTGAGTTCGAAAAGCATTGAGATTTCCTGAAATGAACATCAGATTTTTGGATACGGGGTAAACCGTATGAAACTTTTGAAACATAATGCTTTTCTTTATTCTAGCACAGAAGATTTCTTTTGCCAATCTGTTTTTGGTTTTTTTAAGGCTGAATAGTTTTAAACGAATAGTTTTAAAAACCAGAACGTACTTTCCAAAATCAAAAAATAGTGATAGTATGATAAACAAAGAGAACAAACTTGGACACACGGGAAAGGAATATATCATCAATGGTTCTGAAGCAGATGGAGGATATAAGTACAAAAGCACTGAGAAGTTCGCAGATTTCTTATGGAGAACTTATGAAATGTGCAATGGAAGCACGAAAAAATTCATACAGCCCGTATTCGGGATTTAAAGTGGGTGCAGCCCTGCTTTGCCGGGATGGGAAGATTTATACCGGCTGTAATATTGAAAATGCAGCATATTCACCGACGAATTGTGCGGAGCGGACTGCTTTTTTTAAGGCGATTTCAGAGGGACAGCGGGAGTTTCTTGCGATTGCAGTTGCAGGTGGAAGAGAAGAATTGGAGCCTTGTTATCCGTGTGGGGTATGTCGACAGGTGATGGCAGAGTTTTGTGATGTGGAGCAGTTTGAAATTGTGTGTGGGACTTCGGCGAATGATTTGGAAGTATTCCGATTGAAAGAATTGCTGCCGAAAAATTTTGGGTGATACGAAAAGCAGGGGTTGCAAAAACTGTCGGACAGCGGTACAATGGAAAATAGGAAATTTGTACGAAAGGAATCGAGAAAACATGTATAATGGAAATGAGAATATCGTGATTTGTGATCACCCGTTGATTAAGCATAAAATTACCATGCTTAGAAAAATTGAAACCGGTACCAATGAGTTCCGTGCAGTCGTAGAGGAAATCGCTATGCTGATGGGATACGAGGCATTGCGGGACTTGGAACTGGAAGAGGTGGAGATTGAGACACCGCTGGAAAAGGCAAACTGCCCTGTAATAGCAGGAAAGAAGCCTGCAGTCGTTCCGATTTTGAGAGCAGGTCTCGGCATGGTGGGAGGTCTTCTGAAGCTGATGCCGGCAGCAAAGGTAGGACACATCGGTCTTTACAGAGATGAGGTAACACATGAGCCTCACGAGTATTATTGCAAACTTCCGGCTCCCATTGAGCTTCGTAAGATTTTTGTGGTAGACCCGATGCTCGCAACAGGTGGTTCCGCTGTGGCGGCTATTGATTTTATCAAGCAGCATGGAGGAAAGGATATTACCTTTATGTGCGTGATTGCAGCTCCGGAAGGTCTGGAGAGACTTCAGAAAGCGCATCCGGATGTGAAAATTTTCGTAGGAAATCTCGACAGAGAGTTAAATGAGGCAGCATACATCTGCCCCGGTCTTGGAGATGCAGGAGACAGAATCTTCGGAACAAAATAATTTGAAACAACAGAAAAGAAAAGCCTTCCGATTCGGTTGAACGGAAGGCTTTTTTGAATACCTATTGATTTTGAACAAGTTTGCTTCTGGCGCAATTCTGAATTAGTTGCGTCCGCCAACTTCAAAATCTACACCTGTATTTTTCGGCTCTTCATTATCAAATACATAATCCTTACCCGGAAGAATCGCATTGAGAATGATACCGGTCAAAGCACCAACTGCCAGACCTGACAGGCTGATGGTAATGCTACCAATAGCGAAGGAAATGTTTCCTGCGGCACTGTAGTTGATACCGATAGAGAGTACAAGAATCAGGGCAGCGATGATAACGTTGCGTGATTTTGTGAAATCTACCTGGTTTTCTACCACGTTACGAACTCCGACTGCGGAAATCATACCATACAGAATCAATGAAATACCTCCAACGGTCGCAGTCGGCATTGCCTGAATGATGGCTGCAAATTTCGGACAGAAGGAGAAGAAGATTGCGAAATATGCTGCAAGTCTTACTACGAACGGGTCATAAACCTTGGAAAGATTCAGTACCCCAGTGTTTTCTCCATATGTTGTGTTGGCCGGTGCTCCAAAGAGGGAAGCCACAATGGTTGCAATACCATCTCCGAGAAGCGTTCTGTGAAGTCCCGGTTCTTTGATGTAGTTTCTTCCTGTAGTAGAAGAAATCGCAGAAATATCTCCGATATGTTCTACAATGGTTGCAAGAGCAATCGGCATGATTGTGATAATTGCGGTAATCAGCATGGAAGCATCAAAGTTTTTCCCGAACAGAGCAAGTACGGTGGCTTCCCTTACGATTGGAAGTCCAAACCATGCAGCTTCTTTTACACCGGTGAAATCCACCTGACCCATGCAGATTCCAACTACATAGGATGCAACGACACCAATCAGAATCGGAATAATCTTAACCATCCCTTTACCAAAAATGTTGCATAAAACAACCACTAAAATTGCAACGAGTGCAATCCACCAGTTGCTTGAGCAACTGTCAATAGCTGATTGTGAAAGGGTGAGACCGATTGCGATGATAATGGGTCCGGTAACGATAGGTGGAAAGAATTTCATGATTCTCTGTGCTGAGAATAGTTTAATCAATGCTGCAAGAAGCAGATAGAGTAAACCTGCACATGCGACACCAAAGCACGCATATGGAATCATTTCGATGTTGCTGCTTCCGTCTTCAAGTTTTGGAGCAATCGCTGCATATCCGCCTAAAAATGCGAATGATGAACCAAGAAATGCAGGGACTTTTCCTTTTGTCAAAAGATGGAAAAGCAGGGTGCCGATACCGGCAAATAAAAGTGTGGTTGATACGTTCAATCCTGTAAGGAGTGGAACGAGAACCGTTGCACCGAACATTGCAAACATGTGCTGCAGTCCGAGAACCAATGCTTTGCCTGTACCAAGTTCTTTGACGTTGTAGATACCTTCTTTTGTTGTGTTATCCATTTTGTTCCTCCTAAAAAGTTTCCTCTAGATTTGCGAAGCAACCCAAAAAACTGATTTCTTCACTTCTCAAAATCGTACCACAATCAGGGATGAATGTAAAGAAAAAAATGAGACTTGAAACAGCAGATTAAAGAAACGGGGAGGAACTGTTTTCACCCAGTTCCTCGTTGTTTGACAATTAAGATGTTCCTACGCCGAATACACGATTTCTCCGTTACAAATGGTGTAGTGGATTTTCCCGTAAAGGGAGGTGCCAGCAAAAGGGGAGTTGGAGGATTTTGATGCAAACTTCTCCACCGTCCACTGCTCCTCCGGGCAGAAAATCACAAAGTCTGCCGGAGCATTTACTTCTACACTTCCTCCGGGAAGATGATAAAGGTTGGCCGGATTTGCAGTCATCTTTTCTAACAGCTTAGAGAGCGTCAGATACCCGGGCTTTACTAAGGAAGTAATCCCAAGTCCGAGAGACGTCTCCAGTCCGATGATGCCGCTAGGCGCAGTCCACATAGGTTCTTTTGCTTTTTCTTCGACGCTGTGGGGCGCATGGTCTGTGGCAATGAGGTCAATGGTTCCGTCTATCAGCCCCTCAATAATCGCCATCCGGTCTTTTTCCGTACGAAGCGGCGGATTCATTTTCGCCAGACTGCCATGGACAGAAACAGCCTCCTCCGTTAACGTGAAATGATGGGGAGTTGCCTCCGCATGGATATTTGCACCGAGTGCTTTTGCCGTGCGTACCAGCGCAACTGAGTTCCCGGAGCTGATATGCTGAATGACGGTATGCGCACCGGTGTGAAGTGCAAGCATGCAGTCCCGGGCAACCATCACATCTTCCGCGACTGCCGGCGAGCCGCCGATTCCAAGAAGCTTGGATGCGGTTCCATGATGAATTCCGTTTTCTGAAATAAAGGCGGGATCCTCTTCATGGAGACTGATGGGAAGGGAAAGCCGGGCTGCTTCCTGCATGGCGAGATAGCAGAGAGAAGCATCCATAATCGGAATCCCGTCATCCGTAAAACCCGAGGCTCCGGCCTTGGCGAGTGCTGCAAGGTCACTCAGCGTTTCGCCTTTTAGTCCCATGGTAACAGAACCGGTCTGATAAATATGAATCTTTTCTTGTTTCGCACGGCTCAAAATATCACGGAGCGTCTCCGGATTGTCAACGACCGGCTTCGTGTTTGCCATGCAGATAACAGAAGTAAATCCACCTTTTGCTGCGGCAAGAGAGCCGGTGTGCAAATCTTCTTTGTAGGTAAAACCGGGATCCCGGAAATGTACATGGGTATCGATAAGTCCCGGGGCAATCGTAAGTCCCGTAATGTCTAAAATTTCTTCCCCTTCTTTTACGTCAAGGTGTCCGATTTCCTGAATGATGCCGTCTTTTGTGCGGATATCGGTGATTTCGGAAATGCTTGTGCGGGGATTGATTAAAAATCCGTTTTTAATCAGCATAACATCTTCTCCTTTTTTCTTCCTTTTCATTTATTCTATCACAGATTGGAAATATATGCTATAATAGAAACATTGAAATGATGTACGAAAGAAGGAATGTTTGATGTGGTTTGTTTTGGCTTTATTATCGGCGGTGTTTGCAGCATTGACCTCCATCCTTGCAAAAGTGGGGGTGGATGGGGTGAATTCTAACCTTGCCACGGCAATTCGGACGATGGTTGTTCTGGCTATGGCTTGGGGAATGGTATTTCTCACAAACGCACAGGGCGGTATTGCCGACATCAGCAAAAAAAGCTGGGTGTTTTTGATATTATCGGGTCTGGCGACCGGTGCATCGTGGTTATGTTATTATAAAGCGATTCAGATTGGGGAAGTATCTAAAGTAGTACCGATTGATAAACTGAGTGTGGTGATTACGTTAGTGTTGGCGTTTGTGTTTCTGCATGAGAAATTTACGCCAAAGTCGCTTGCCGGAGCAATCCTGATTACGGCGGGGACGCTTATTATGGTACTGTGAAAAGGAAATATGTTTCTTTGAGTTTATGGTTTTTTAATAACAAAATAGTCCTATTTTGTGTTATGATAGCGGGAAAGAGTAAATTGCAGAAAGGGTGAGTTCATATGTTAAAGACTTTGCTGAAAGAAGTAAAGGAATACAAAAAGGCATCCTTTGCCACACCGTGTTTTATGATTTTGGAAGTCGCCATGGAGATGATGATTCCGCTTTTGATGGCATCCATTATTGATGACGGTGTGAATAAAGGAGATATGGGTCATATATATAAAGTCGGAGCACTGATGATTGTAGCGGCAACGGTAGGGCTGGTTGCAGGGATGCTTGGCGGACGGTTTGGCGCAAAAGCGTCCACCGGGTTTGCCAAGAATCTGAGAGAGGCGATGTTTAACCACATCCAGACCTTCTCGTTTGCCAATATTGACAAATTCAGTACTGCAGGACTGGTGACCCGTCTGACCACAGACGTGACGAATATCCAGAATGCATACCAGATGACACTCCGGATGTTTGTTCGGGCGCCTATCAGCTTGATTTGTGCCATGGCGATGTCTTTCTATATCAATCGAAAGCTTGCCACCGTTTATTTGATTGCGGTTCTCTTTTTAGGCATTATTTTATGCTTTATCATGAGCCGGGCAACCAGCTATTTTCAGGCTGCTTTTCCGAAGTATGATGAGATGAATGCAGCCGTACAGGAAAATGTGTCTGCCATTCGCGTGGTGAAAGCATATGTGCGCGAGGAAGAGGAGACTGCGAAATTTAAGAGAACCAGTGAAAATATTTATAAAATTTTTGTGAAAGCGGAGAATATCGTAGTTTCGAATGCACCGATTATGCAGTTTACGGTATATAGCTCCATTTTGCTAATCAGTTGGCTGGGGGCAAGGATGATTGTCATGGACGCTCTGACGACAGGGGAACTGATGAGTCTGCTCACATACTGCATGAATATTCTGATGAATCTGATGATGCTTTCTATGGTATTTGTCATGATTTCCATGAGCTCTGCGGCAATGCGTCGTGTGTCGGAAGTGTTAAATGAAAAGAGCGATATCGAAAATCCCAAGGAGCCGCTCTTAGAGATGCCGGACGGAAGCGTGGTATTTCGTCGCGTGAATTTTGCATATAAGAAAGATTCTGAAGAATTTGTATTAAAAGACATTAACCTTGCCATTCAATCCGGAGAAACGATTGGCATCATGGGAGGTACCGGAAGTGCCAAGACCAGTCTGGTAAACTTAATCAGCCGTCTTTATGACGTGTCGGACGGAGAAGTGCTGGTCGGAGGGCATAATGTAAAAGAATACGATTTGGATGTGCTGAGAAATCAGGTATCTGTGGTACTGCAAAATAATGTACTTTTCTCAGGCACGATTTTAGACAATCTGCGCTGGGGAAAAGAAGATGCTACCTATGAAGAGTGTGTGAGAGCCTGCCGTCTTGCATGCGCGGATGAGTTTATCCAGAAATTCCCTGACGGGTATGAGACTCATATCGAGCAGGGCGGAACCAATGTTTCCGGAGGTCAGAAACAGAGACTATGTATTGCCCGGGCGCTCCTTAAGAACCCGAAGATTTTGATTTTGGATGACAGCACGAGTGCCGTTGATACTGCGACGGATGCAAAAATCCGAAAAGCATTCGCAGAGGAGATTCCGAATACCACGAAGTTTATCATTGCACAGCGTATCTCCAGCATACAGAGTGCAGACCGGATTATCGTGATGGAAGAAGGAGAGATTCATGGATTTGGCACGCACGAAGAGCTGCTTGCGGGAAATGAAATTTACCGGGAGGTATATGAATCCCAGACCAAGGGCGGCGGAGATTTTGATGAGAAGGTGGGTGAATAGATATGGCTGGACCGATGGGAAGAGCTCCGAGAGGAGTAAAATCACAGGTGAAAAACCCGGGAAAAGTTTTTATGCGTCTCATGCGCTATGTATTCCGCAAATATAAATGGCATTATCTTCTGGTCATGGTTTTGATTTGTGTGGGTGTCCTTGCAAACGTGCAGGGAACCATGTTCCAGAAAAGCTTGATTGATGATTATATTACCCCGATGCTGACAGCAGAAAATCCGGATTTTAGCCCGCTGCTTTCGGCAATTCTGAAAGTGGCCGGATTCTATCTGATTGGGGTAGTGTCTGTGTATACTTACAACCGCATCATGGTATATGTGACACAGGGAGTTCTGCGGGATTTGCGGGATGACTTGTTTGAGCATATGGAGAAGCTTCCGATTAAGTACTTTGACAATCATGCCCATGGGGATATCATGTCCGTTTATACAAATGATATTGATACGCTCCGGCAGGTCATCAGTCAGAGTATTCCACAGGCAATTAACAGCGGCATGACGATTATCAGCGTATTTGTCAGTATGGTGATTCTAAATATTCCGCTGACACTGGTTACCCTGATTATGGTGGGAGTGATGCTCTGGGCAACGAAGACGGCTGCTGGAAGAAGCGGAAAATATTTTATGGAACAGCAGGTAAATCTTGGAAAAGAAAACGGGTTTATTGAAGAAATGATAAACGGGCAGAAGGTCGTAAAGGTATTCTGCCACGAAGAAGAAAACAAAGTGCGTTTTAAAGAATTAAACGATACTCTCTGTGGCAGCGCAGATTTGGCGAATACCTATGCAAATATTCTGGGTCCAATCAATGCACAGATTGGAAATATCAGCTATGTGATCTGCGCAATCGTGGGTGGCGGACTGGCGCTTGGAGGCGTGGGAGGATTTACCCTCGGCGGACTTGCAAGCTTCCTTACCTTTAATAAGAATTTTAGTATGCCGATTAACCAGATCAGCCAACAGCTCAGTTCTGTTGTGATGGCACTGGCCGGGGCAGAAAGAATCTTCCGCCTTCTGGATGAAGAGGTGGAAGTGGACGATGGATATGTCACCCTGGTGAATGTGAAGGATGAAGACGGAACGCTTGTGGAGTGCGAAGAGCGAACCGGAAGATGGGCATGGAAACATACGCATCAGGCTGACGGAAGTGTAGATTATGTGGAAGTCAAAGGAGACGTGGTATTTGACGGCGTAGATTTTGGCTATACAGATGAAAAGATGGTACTGCATGATGTCAGACTATATGCGGCTCCGGGACAGAAGATTGCATTCGTAGGCTCCACCGGTGCAGGAAAAACGACGATTACAAATCTGATTAACCGTTTTTATGATATACAGGATGGAAAAATCCGTTATGACGGAATCAATATCAACAAGATTAAGAAGGCGGACTTGAGACGTTCCCTTGGGATTGTCCTTCAGGATACCCATCTGTTTACGGGAACCGTAAAAGAAAATATCCGCTACGGGAAACTGAACGCAACCGATGAAGAGGTGATTGCAGCGGCGAAGCTTGCCAATGCAGACAGCTTTATCCGACATCTGCCGAACGGATATGATACCATGCTGACAGGGGATGGCGCGAACTTAAGCCAGGGACAGAGACAGCTCCTTGCAATTGCACGTGCGGCGATTGCGGATCCGCCTGTGCTCATTCTGGATGAGGCGACCAGCTCGATTGATACCAGAACAGAGCGGATTGTGCAGGATGGCATGGATAAGCTGATGCACGGGAGAACCACATTTGTCATTGCCCACCGTCTGTCAACGGTGCAGAATTCGGACTGTATCATGGTATTGGAGCAGGGAAGAATTATCGAACGCGGAACGCATGATCAGCTTATTGAGGAAAAAGGAAGATATTATCAGCTCTATACCGGAAATGCGATTGCAGGTTAAATGGAATGTAAAACAGATAAAACTTCTTAATGCTATCTTAATGCTGTAGGAGTTTTATTTATGCTTCCTTTATATTTCTTGTGAAATAATGGTTTGGATACGATAATGAAGAGTCAAGGAGCCGGAAAGATGAGTGCAGTGACAAGCAAGAAACATTTATCTTCATCTCAGGTGATTATGTTAGGATTTTCGGGAGTCATTTTAGTGGGAAGCCTTCTGCTTATGCTCCCGATTTCAAAGGTGGGGGAAGGAAGAGCAACCTTTATGGAGGCGCTTTTTACTTCTACTTCGGCAGTGTGTGTGACCGGACTTGTGGTGCAGGATACTGCAACTTATTGGACGATGTTCGGACAGCTTATTATTATGCTTCTGATTCAGATTGGAGGTATGGGAGTTGTGACTCTGACAGTTTCGATTGCCATGATTTCCGGAAGGAAAATCAGTCTGATGCAAAGGAGCACCATGCAGGAGGCCATTTCGGCACCGAAGGTGGGTGGGATCCTGAGACTGACACATTTTATCCTAAAAACGACTTTATTGGTAGAGTTACTTGGTGCAGCTGCGATGGCACCGGTTTTCTGCAGAGATTTTGGATTTTGGAAAGGAATCTGGTATGCGGTGTTCCATTCCGTCTCTGCTTTTTGCAATGCGGGATTCGATTTGATGGGCGTGCGCTCCCCGTTTTCCTCACTGACCTCTTATCTGTCTGACCCTGTGGTAAATGGGGTGATTTTGTTTTTGATTGTGTTTGGCGGAATCGGGTTTATTACATGGAGTGATATGAAAGAGCATAGGCTGCATTTCAAAAAATACAGAGTGCAGAGCAAAATGATTCTTCTAAGTACTCTGGTTTTGATTGTTTTCCCCGCTCTGTATTTTTTCTTTTTTGAGTTCTCAGGGAATGTATGGGGAAATATGACATTGTATGAGCGGATGCAGGTCTCGCTTTTTCAGGCGATTACGCCAAGAACGGCAGGGTTTAACACTGTAGATTTGGCAAGTTTAAAGGAACCGGGACAGGCGATTTTAATCGTACTGATGTTAATCGGAGGTTCGCCGGGCTCCACGGCAGGTGGTATGAAGACAACGACGGTGTTCGTTCTGGTTATTTCTGCATTTTCAGTTTTTGGCAGAAAAGAGGACGCCGATTGCTTTGGCAGACGTATCAGTATCGAGGTGATTAAAAATGCCGCGGCGATTTTGTTGATGTATGTGATTCTGGTGCTGTTTGGTTCCGTTGTAATCAGCAGTGTGGAAAACCTACCGATGATTACCTGTGTGTTTGAGGCAGCTTCGGCAATCGGTACAGTCGGATTGACTCTTGGAATCACGACGCAGCTTGGGGTGATTTCAAAAATTATACTGATATGTTTGATGTTCTGTGGACGGGTCGGCGGTCTTACCATTATTTTCGCTGCCATGTCGGGCACAAAGAAGAACATTTCGAAAAAGCCACTGGAAAGAATTACAGTCGGTTAGGAGGAGTGAATATGAAATCGATTTTATTGATTGGACTTGGAAGATTTGGAAAACATATTGCCATGAAGCTGAACGAGCTGAATCATCAGGTGATGGCGGTAGATAAACAGGAAGAACGTGTGAATGACATTCTTCCATATGTCACAAATGCGCAGATTGGGGACAGCACGAACGAAGATTTTTTGAAGTCCCTGGGTGTGAACAATTATGATGCATGTATTGTGGCGATAGGGGGAGATTTCCAGAGCTCATTGGAAACGACTTCCCTGCTCAAAGAGTTTGGCGGAAAACTGGTGGTTTCCAGAGCGGCAAAAGATGTTCAGGCAAAATTCCTTTTGAGAAACGGAGCGGACGAAATTGTTTATCCGGAAAAACAGATAGCATACTGGACAGCGATTCGATACAGCTCTGACCACATCTTAGACTACATTAAAATTGATGAGGAACATTCCATCTTTGAAATGATGGTACCAGAGGACTGGGTGGGAAAAACCATCGGAGAGTTGGACGTGCGGAAAAGGTATCACATCAACATTCTTGCTATCAAGGAACGGGGTGTGATGAATGCCATGATTACACCGGATGTTAGACTGATGGAGAATGAGACAATCCTGATGCTGGGAAAAACAAAAGAAATTTACAAAAAATTCCACATATAGTTTCAAAAAGGTTGCAGGAACAGGACGAGGGATTCTGTTCAAGCAGCTTTTTTTGTGTTACAATAGAAAAGTTAGGAGGAGGTTACATGAATAAACCGGTTATATTAGTGGTAGAGGATGATACTCCGATGAGAAATCTGATTACAACTACATTGCGGGCACATGAATATAAGTATCTGGCAGCACAGAATGGGGAGACTGCAATTTTAGAGGCATCCTCTCACAATCCCGATATTGTACTTTTGGATCTGGGACTTCCGGATATGGATGGAGTGGAAGTAATAAAAAAAATCCGAAGTTGGTCAAACATGCCCATTTTTGTAGTGAGTGCGAGAGATGAAATCGCAGATAAAATTGTAGCATTGGATAGTGGGGCAGATGATTACTTAACGAAGCCTTTCGATGTGGAAGAGCTTCTTGCAAGGCTCCGCGTAATTCAGAGGAGGATTGCCATGATACAAAAGGAGGTCAATGCGACTGCCGAATTTACCAATGGGAAGCTTCGTATTGATTTTGCGGCAGGTTGCGCATTTTTGGGTGAAAACGAGATGCATTTAACTCCGATTGAGTTTAAACTGCTTTGTCTTCTGGCAAAAAATGTGGGGAAGGTTTTGACCCACAAGTATATTACACAGAACATCTGGGGAAGCAGCTGGGATAATGATGTTGCATCCCTGCGGGTATTTATGGCGACTCTGCGTAAAAAACTGGAGTCCGAGGAGAATTCTCCGCAATATATTCAAACCCATATCGGTATCGGGTATCGGATGATGAAGGTAGACTGGGAGAGAGAAGGATGAAAGATTACAGAACATGGATGGAGAAGGAGATAGAACCGCTCTTGAATCAGTATCGGAAACAATTCTGGCTGGAGCGGGAAGAGGGAAAGAAATTATACTGTCTCAGTTTCCGGAGGGAGAACCCGAAAGGTGTGATAGTAATCTCGCATGGATTTACAGAAAATGAAGAAAAATACAAGGAAGTCATTTTCCGGTTTCTTAGGCAGAATTATACAGTATATTTTATGGAACACTGTGGACACGGAAGAAGTTATCGGCTGGTAGAGGACTTATCCATGGTTTATGTGGATTCCTATGAGCGGTATGTGGATGACTTTTTGCTGTTTTCCCATGTGGTAAGAAAGGAAAATCCCAGATTGCCTCTGTATTTGTTTGGGCATTCCATGGGAGGAGGGATTGCAGCAGCGGTGATTACCAAAGAGCCGGATTTGTTTCAGAAGGCACTGCTTTCTTCTCCGATGATACGTCCCTATATTCCGAAGATGCCATGGAGAGACGCAAGAGCCATTGCAAGAACCTTTTGCCTGGCAGGAAAGGCGAAGGACTATGTTATCGGGCACGGATCTTATAACGGACCGAAGCCTTTGGAGCACACTTCTTCCATGCGGAAAGACCAGAATGATTATTATCAGGAAATCCGAAGCAGGGAACCCCTGTTTCAGACGAACGGAGCATCATATGGATGGATTCGGGCGGCAGACCGGCTGAATCGGTATTTGCGGAAGGAATCGCCGGGAAGAATCTGCATTCCGGTGCTTCTGTTTCAGGCAGAATATGAGCATCTGGTGTCCAACAAGGAGCAGGTGCACTTCATCCTGAGCCTTAGGAAGGCAGGGCTTGTATCTGCGAAGCTGGTGCGGGTTCCGGATACAAAGCATGAGATTTTTAACAGTAAAAGACATACCAGAGAAGGATATTATCGGATGATATTCCGATTTTTAGAGAAAAAACAGTAATTTGGGAGAAGAAAAAGATGAGATACAGAATTCCACATTATCTGAATGAGTTTCGGTGCATAGAGACAAGGTGTGAGACTCCCTGCAAAGAGGAGCCCAGACGCAGAAAAGAGTTTGAGGGATTGCGGGAAGGCGCCCTGTCCCTGTCCTGTATTGAGGCGGCAAAGTTGATTTTGGGCTGCAAGGAGCCGATTCGGTTTTTTGAATTTGAAGATGACGAAGAATGGGAACCAATAGAGCAGTACGATTCTCTTTTGGCGGATACGCTTATGCTGGCGAGGGAGGAGATGATAAAGCTTCTTCAAAGCCGGGAGATAGATATTTATATTCGGATGAGCAGGACGCTTTCCCTGGTACAAAAAATGCAGGAGGCATGGGAGAGGAGCGACCTGTCTCAGATAGCGAGCATGTTGGAAACCTTTGGGAATATGGATGATATGTTGGAGTATCAGAAAAAAGCAGAGCAGTGGATTCCGGGGGAAAATGAGTATTGCAGCACCATGCGAAAGCTCTTCCGAAGCTTCTATAAGCTGGAGACAGTCAAAGAAGACTGGCCGGAATTTGTGAAAAGGGCAGAATTTACACTTTATGTGGAAGGACAGCGGGCGTATGAGGAAAAACGGCAGCGTTTCCATAAGAGTATCGGTCTTAAGAGTGACTCGTATGATACATGGTCCTGCCTGTTGGAGCAGCTTATGGTGTATGAAGTATATGGCACGTTCTGTGATGCAGTCTATGACGGTCACATAGTAGAAAAGATTCAGGCAGCGGTTGTGAAAACCCTTCTTGTGCAGGAGCTTTGTATTGCCAGGTGGGCGGAACAGGAAGAACACCTTGATTTTAATGAAGTGATAAATATTGCCTGTCGCATGGCGAAAGAGTTGGAACTTTCGGAGATGAATCCGGCGCGGTTTTATAAGCTTTGTGAGAAACTGCCGGCATTTGGGGCATCGCAGTTAAAGGGACTGCTTACGTTCCTGTAAAGGACTATTGTGCAATCCCTGTTTTTTTGATATACTGCATAAAGATTGAGGACGAGGAGACATGATATCATGAAGTGGAATAAGTTTCGATTAAAGACGACAACAGAGAGCGAGGATATAGTCAGCAGTATGCTGATGGATCTTGGAATTTCCGGAATTGAGATAGAGGATAAGATTCCGCTGTCTCAGTCGGATAAAAAGCAGATGTTTGTAGATATTCTGCCGGAGATTGCAGAGGATGACGGGGTGGCATACATCAGCTTTTATCTGGAGGAAGAAGACGACAAGGATGCCATTTTGGCAAATGTAAGAGCAGAGCTTCGTGAGATGAGTGCTTATCTGAATGTGGGGGAGTGTACGATTGAGGAGTCCCAGACGGAGGACGTGGATTGGGTGAATAACTGGAAACAGTATTTCCACCAGTTTTATGTGGATGATGTGTTAATCATTCCTTCCTGGGAGGATGTAAAACCGGAAGATGAGGATAAGATGATTATTCACATTGACCCGGGAACGGCATTTGGCACGGGCATGCATGAGACGACGCAGCTTTGTATTCGCCAGATTCGAAAATATGTAACATCGGATACGGTGATGTTGGACGTGGGCTGCGGAAGCGGGATTCTGGGGATGCTTGCACTAAAATTCGGTGCGAAATATGCGGTGGGGACGGATTTGGACCCCTGTGCCATTGACGCAACCCATGAAAACATGGAGGTCAATGGAATCCGCAAAGACCAGTATGAGGTCCTGATTGGAAATATTATCGATGACAAAGAAGTGCAGGACAGAGTCGGATACGAGAAATATGATATGGTTGCTGCCAATATTCTGGCGGATGTGCTGGTGCCGCTTACTCCGGTGATTCTGCATCAGTTAAAGACGGGCGGAATCTATATCACCAGCGGTATCATTGATGACAAAGAAGAGACTGTGGTAAATGCAGTGAAAGCGGCGGGACTTAAAGTGCTTGAGGTGAACCATCAGGGAGAATGGGTCTCTGTGACTGCAAGAAAGAATTAGGAGAGATACATGCATCATTTTTTTGTGACGCCGGACCAGGTGAGGGACGGCAGAATCTATATAGACGGGTCGGATGTGAATCACATTAAGAACGTGCTTCGCATGAGAAACGGAGAAACACTGAAAATCAGTGACGGGAACAACAAAAAATATCTTTGTCAGATTGAGACTATGACTTCAGATGAGGTATGTGCTTTGATTATGGAGGAACAAAGTCAGAATACGGAACTGCCCTCCAGGATTGTTCTGTTTCAGGGACTTCCAAAAGGGGACAAGATGGAACTGATTGTGCAGAAGGCGGTAGAGCTTGGCGCATATGAGATTGTGCCGGTTGCGACGAGACGGGCAGTGGTCAAACTGGATGCAAAAAAAGCGTCGAAAAAAGTCGAACGGTGGAACAGTATTGCGGAGAGTGGGGCAAAGCAGTCCGGAAGGAATGTGATTCCAAAGGTTACTGATGTCATGTCCTTCAAGGAGGCGGTTTTGTATGCCAAGAAGCTGGATGTGGTTTTGATTCCCTATGAACTGGCGGAAGGCATGCCAAAGACGAGAGAAATCATTTCCGGAATCAAACCGGGACAGTCCATCGGGGTTTTCATTGGTCCGGAAGGCGGATTTGAAGCCGAAGAGGTTGCATTTGCCATGCATGAGGGTGCAGTTCCGGTGACACTGGGAAAGCGGATTCTTCGGACGGAGACGGCGGGACTTACGACCTTGTCGGTTTTGATGTATCATTTGGAAGGCTAGCCACATAATGTATATAGTAAGAAAGTATTTAATTAGGAGAAAAGCATGGAAGTATATTTGGACAATTCTGCCACTACAAAATGTTATGAAAGTGTAAAGAATATCGTTGGAAAAGTCATGTGCGAGGACTATGGCAATCCTTCTTCAATGCATAAAAAGGGCGTTGACGCTGAAAAGTATGTGAAAGAGGCAAAAGAAACACTGGCGAAGATTCTAAAAGTGCAGGAAAAAGAGCTTTATTTTACCTCCGGCGGAACCGAGAGCGACAATCTGGCGCTGATTGGCTGTGCAAGAGCAAACCGTCGTGCAGGGAAACATTTGATTACTTCCTCCATTGAACATCCTGCCATTTTAAATACGATGCAGTATCTGGAGCAGGAGGAAGGATTCCGGGTGACGTACCTCCCGGTGGATAAAGATGGGCGGGTTCGTCTGGATGCCTTACAGAAAGCACTGTGTGAAGACACGATTTTGGTTTCTGTGATGTATGTGAATAATGAAGTCGGTTCCGTACAGCCTATTGAAGAGGCAGCCCGGATGGTGAAAACTTACAATCCGCATATTTTGTTTCACGTAGATGCAGTGCAGGGATTCGGAAAGTACCGGATTTACCCGAAAAGGATTGGGGTGGATTTAATGTCTGTGAGCGGACATAAGATACACGGTCCAAAGGGAATCGGCGTGTTATACGTGAATGAGAAAGTAAAAATAAAGCCCATTGTTTTTGGGGGAGAGCAGCAGAAAAATGTTCGTTCCGGCACAGAGAATGTTCCGGGGATTGCGGGCATTGGTCTGGCGGCAAAGGAAATCTATACCGATTTGGAAGAAAAGGTTCAAAGGATGCGGGAACTGAAGAATGATTTTATCGAAGGGGTTTCCAAAATCGAAAATACGACGATTCACGGACGGACGGATGAACTGAGCGCACCACACATCATCAGTGTGGGATTTGCCGGAATCCGGAGCGAGGTACTCTTACATGCACTGGAGGAAAAAGGTATTTATGTATCCTCCGGTTCTGCGTGTGCATCCAATCATCCGGCAATCAGCGGAGTTTTGAAAGGAATCGGTGCGGGAGTGGAATATCTGGATGCGACACTCCGTTTCAGCCTTTCAGAATTTACTACGAAAGAGGAGATGGATTATACACTGGAAGCCTTATATCAGTGTGTACCCATGCTTCGAAAATATATGCGACATTAATATAAAAAATGCAAAAGAGAGGGCAATTGACAAATGATGTTTCAGGCTTTATTGATTAAATATGGAGAAATCGGGATTAAGGGGAAAAACCGGTATCTGTTTGAGGATGCACTTATGCGGCAGATTCGCTATGCATTGAAAGAGGTAGAAGGCTCTTTTGAAGTACATCGCTCTCAGGGAAGAATCTATGTGGAATGTGACGGATCTTATGATTATGAGGAAACGATAGAGGCGTTAAAGTGCGTGTTCGGAATCGTAGGCATCTGCCCGGTCGTGCACGTGGAGGACAAAGGATTTGAAGAACTGAAAAAAGAAGTCGTATCCTATATGGATCAGATGTATCCGGATAAACATACGACTTTTAAAGTAGAAGCAAGACGCGGAAAGAAAAGTTATCCGAAAACTTCCATGGAAATCAACTGTGATTTGGGTGAGGCGATTCTGGATGCATTTCCGGAAATCCGGGTGGATGTGCACCATCCGGCGATTCGGCTGAATGTGGAAGTGCGCGACATGATTTATATTTATTCAGAGATTATCCCGGGACCGGGAGGAATGCCGGTGGGCACCAACGGAAGGGCGATGCTGCTTTTGTCGGGCGGAATCGACAGCCCGGTTGCAGGATATATGATTGCCAAACGTGGAGTGGCGCTCTCGGCAACTTATTTCCATGCACCGCCGTATACGAGTGAACGGGCTAAACAGAAGGTCATTGATCTGGCAAAGCTGGTATCGAAGTATTCCGGACCGATTCAGCTAAATATTGTGAATTTTACGGATATTCAACTCTATATTTACGAAAAATGTCCGCACGAGGAACTGACGATTATCATGAGAAGATACATGATGCGGATTGCAGAGCATTTTGCAAAAGAGGGCGGCTGTCTTGGGATGATTACCGGGGAGAGCATCGGTCAGGTGGCAAGTCAGACCATGCAGAGTCTTGCGGCGACCAACGATGTATGCACGATGCCGGTGTATCGCCCGTTGATTGGGTTTGATAAACAGGAGATTGTAGAGATTGCAGAGAAGATTCAGACGTTTGAGACGTCGATTCTGCCATTTGAGGACTGCTGTACGATTTTTGTGGCAAAGCATCCGGTGACCAAACCGAATGTCAACGTCATCCGGCGTTCGGAAGAAAAACTGGCGGAGCAGATAGAGGAATTGATGGAGACGGCAATCCGGACAGTGGAGACAATTGAGGTAAGGCCATAGATGGGCGTTCCCCTCAACATGAAAAAACTTCGCAAAAAGATGTTTACATCTTTTTGCGAAGTCTCCTCATGTCGGGTGTACTGTTACACTAGGTATTTTTCGAGTGTTCCCATGATGGGTTCGATGCTGGCATCGTCAGCATGGATATTGAGTGTAATCGGTTTGGATAAATCTAAACTGAAAATTCCCATAATGGATTTTGCATCGATGACGTATCTTCCGGATACTAAATCGAAATCGAAATCAAATTTACTAATATCATTTACGAATGATTTTACTTTATCAATTGAGTTTAAAGAAATGTCTACAGTTTTCATTGGTATAACCTCCTTTATATGCTTCATTTCCTATATATTAAGGTGGGAAGGCATAAAAGTCAAGGTAAAAAATGTTAGGAATAAGAAAAAAGAATGGAAAGGACAAGCAAGTAGGATGAAAGTTGCACTTCATAATCTGGGATGCAAGGTAAATGCATATGAGACAGAAGCAATGCAGGAGATGCTGGAAAGAAGCGGATATGAAATCGTCCCGTTTAAAGAGGGGGCGGATGTCTATATTATTAACACCTGCACGGTGACGAATATGGCAGACCGGAAATCCCGTCAGATGCTGCATCGCGCAAAAAAAATGAATCCCAATGCGATTGTGGTGGCAGCAGGATGCTATGTGCAGGCAAAAGAGGAAACGGGTGAAGTGGATGAGTGCATTGACATTGTCATCGGAAATAATAAGAAAAAGGAATTGATTGAAATTCTGGAGGAGTATGTAAACACGCACAGCGGTGTAAAAAAGGCAGTGATTGACATCAATCATACTGATGAATATGAAGAGATGCATTTGAGCCGGACGGCGGAACACACAAGGGCATATCTCAAAGTACAGGATGGCTGTAATCAGTTCTGCACCTACTGCATTATCCCCTTTGCAAGGGGAAGGGTGCGAAGCCGCAGAAAGGAGGATGTACTCCGCGAGGTCAGTAAGCTGGCAGCAAACGGCTATCAGGAGGTCGTACTTACCGGAATTCATTTAAGCTCTTATGGGGTCGATTTGGAAGGCGAGAATCTGCTTTCTCTGATTCTGGCTGTCCATGAAGTGGAAGGAATCAGACGGATTCGTCTGGGGTCTTTGGAACCGGGGATTATTACGGAGGAGTTTGTAAAAACGATTTCGAATCTCCCGAAGATATGTCCGCATTTTCATCTTTCCCTGCAAAGCGGATGTGATGAAACTCTTCGCAGAATGAACCGCAGATATCGCTCGGAGGAATATTTTGAGAAATGTAAGCTTCTTCGGAAATATTTTGACAATCCGGCATTGACTACAGATGTTATTGTGGGATTCCCGGGGGAAACAGAAGAAGAGTTTGCAGCATCAAAGGCTTTTATAGAGAGAGTCGGCTTTTATGAAACACATATTTTTAAGTATTCAATGCGGAAGGGTACGAAGGCGGCGGTAATGGAAGGTCAGGTGTCGGAACAGGTGAAAACAGAGCGAAGCAATGTACTGCTTGCTTTGGACCGCAAAAACCGGGAAACATACGAGGCGTCGTTTTACGGAAGGACGGTAGAGGTATTGATGGAAGAGAGCACGGTGGCAGACGGGGAGACTGTGCAGACGGGACACACGAAGGAATATGTGAAAGTTTTAGTAGTGTCAGGGCAGAATTTACAGAATCAGCTTGTAAAAGTAAGGCTTACGGGAGAGAGACTTCCGGTGCAGGGTTCCGATTTCCTGATTGGAGAGATAGAATCGTGACCGGAAATGGAAAGATTTGAAAATATACATTGAATTTCGGAGAAAAGTATATTAGAATAGTTACGATAAAGGGCAAAGGACGTGAGCATATGAGTCAATTAAGCAACACACAATTTTTCCAGGTAGAGAATGGACCACAAATTCAGGCAAAAGATATCCTTGAAATTGTGTATCAGGCCCTGCGGGAAAAAGGGTATAACCCGGTCAATCAGATTGTGGGATATATTATGTCAGGGGATCCGACCTATATTACCAGTCATAATGGTGCCAGAAGTCTGATTATGAAAATGGAACGTGATGAATTAGTCGAAGAAATGTTGAAATCGTATATTAAACATCATTCCTGGGAATAAATGTTATGAGAATCATGGGATTGGATTATGGATCAAAGACGGTGGGGGTTGCGATTAGCGACGCACTTTGTCTGACAGCTCAGGGGATTGAAACCATTCAGAGAAAAGAAGAAAACAAATTACGAAAGACACTTGCACGGATTGAAGAGCTTGCGAAGGAGTACGAAGTAGACAGGATTGTGCTTGGATTTCCAAAGAATATGAATAATACCATCGGAGAGCGCGCGGAAAAATCGTTGGAACTGAAGAAGACGCTTGAGAGACGCACAGGCCTTCCGGTGATTCTGTGGGACGAACGGCTGACCACGGTGGAGGCAGAGCGGGTACTCATGGACAGTGGAGTGAGAAGGGAAGAACGCAAGAAGTACGTGGATAAGATTGCGGCTGTAGTTATTTTGCAGGGATATCTGGATTCTCTTGGCATGAAACAAGACTGATACAAAGGAGGTTATATGGAAAAAATAAAATTTACGTTTGAAGACACAAAGGAAGAGACGGAGTTTTTTGTGTTAGAACAGACAAAGGTAAATGGAAGTTCTTACATTCTGGTAACAGATTCTGAAGAAGACGGGGCGGAATGCCTGATTCTGAAAGATACCAGTGCGGCAGAAGAAAAGGAAAGCCTGTATGAGATCGTGGAAGATGAGGTGGAGCTTTCTGCTGTCCTTAAAGTATTTGAGGAACTTTTAGAAGATATTGATATTGAAAGATAAAAAATTGGAGGTTATACATTGAACAAAGAAAACTTAAAATTGAGAATTATTCCAATCGGCGGGTTAGAGCAGATTGGGATGAATATTACTGCGTTCGAATACGGCGACAGTATTGTTGTGGTGGATTGCGGTCTTGCATTTCCGGAAGATGACATGCTTGGGATTGATTTGGTGATTCCGGATGTGACCTATTTGCGGGACAATATTCAGAAAGTAAAAGGGTTTGTCATCACCCATGGACATGAGGATCATATCGGTGCCCTGCCATATATTTTGAAGGACATTAACGTACCGCTTTATGCGACAAAGCTTACGATGGGTATTATTGAAAATAAGTTAAAGGAGCACAACCTGCTTCGTTGTACGAGAAGGAAAGTGGTTACGTACGGGCAATCTATCAATCTGGGACAGTTCCGAATTGAGTTCATTAAGACGAACCATAGTATTCAGGATGCAGCGGCACTTGCAATTTATTCTCCGGTGGGCACTGTGGTACACACAGGGGATTTTAAAGTGGATTATACGCCGGTATTTGGAGATGCCATTGATTTGCAGCGGTTTGCAGAAATCGGCAAAAAAGGTGTGCTGGCAATGATGTCAGACAGCACGAATGCGGAGAGAAAGGGATTTACCATGTCAGAGCGCACGGTGGGGCTCACGTTTGACCATCTCTTTTCAGAACACCGAAACAGCAGGATTATCATTGCGACATTTGCATCTAACGTGGACCGTGTACAGCAGATTATCAACTCTGCTTACAAATATGGAAGAAAAGTAGTGGTAGAAGGAAGAAGCATGGTAAATATTATTTCCACTGCTTCTGAGCTTGGATATTTAAGTATTCCGGAGCATACCCTGATTGAAATCGATCAGCTCAACAATTATCCGGATGAGAAGACCGTATTGATTACGACGGGAAGCCAGGGAGAGTCTATGGCTGCACTGTCCCGTATGGCTGCGGACATTCATAAAAAAGTAACCATTAAGCCGGGAGATACGGTTATTTTCAGTTCCAACCCGATTCCGGGAAATGAAAAAGCGGTATCGCGTGTCATCAACGAGCTTTCTCAGAAAGGGGCGAATGTCATTTTCCAGGATGCACATGTATCCGGACATGCCTGTCAGGAAGAGCTGAAGCTGATTTACTCGCTGTTAAAACCGAAATATGCGATTCCGGTGCACGGAGAATACCGTCACTTGAAGGCGAATGCAAGCATTGCGGAGCTGCTTGGCATTCCGAAGGAGAACATTTTCATCTTACAGTCGGGAGATGTATTAGAACTTGATAAAGAGAAGGCAGAGGTTGTGGACAAGATTCACACGGGAGCCATTCTGGTAGACGGATTGGGAGTCGGCGACGTAGGGAATATCGTGCTTCGTGACCGGCAGCACTTGGCAGAAGACGGTATCCTGATTGTGGTTCTCACACTGGAAAAGCGGACGAATCAGCTTCTTGCCGGACCGGACATTGTATCCAGAGGATTCGTATATGTAAGGGAGTCGGAAGATTTGATGGAAGAGGCAAGGCGGGTTCTTTGTGAGACATTAGACAAATGTCTGGCAAGCCGGAATGCAGATTGGAGCAAGATTAAACTGGTCATCCGTGATACGATGAGTGATTTTTTGTGGAAACGGACAAAGAGAAGACCTATGATTTTGCCGATTATTATGGATGTATAAGAAAAGGGCGGAGGATATTTGTTCTCCGTCTTTGATTTGTGAAACAAAAGGGGGAACATATGATAGTAGAAGAGCGCGTGGTGACATTTATACACTCGCTGGAGACCGAAAACAGTGAGATATTGGAACAGGTTGAAAAGGAAGCATTGGACAGCTATGTTCCGATTATCCGAAAAGAAATGCAGAGCTTTTTAAAGGTGCTTTTAGCCATGAAAAAGCCAAAGCGGATTTTGGAGGTTGGAACAGCGGTTGGATTTTCTGCGCTCCTCATGAGCGAGTATGCTCCGGCAGATTGTCAGATTACCACGATTGAGAAATATGAAAAACGGATTCCGATTGCCAGGAAGAATTTTAAGCGTGCGGGAAAAGAAACGCAGATTACTCTTTTGGAAGGGGATGCCATGGAGATTCTAAAAGGGCTTACAGGAAGCTTTGATTTTATCTTTATGGATGCGGCGAAAGGGCAGTATATCTATTATCTGCCGGAGGTTCTTCGGCTGCTTGAGAAGAACGGTGTGCTGGTATCGGACAATGTGCTGCAGGAGGGGGAGATTATCGAATCCCGTTTTGCAGTGGAGCGGAGAAACCGCACCATTCACAGTAGGATGCGGGAATATCTGTATGAACTAAAACATCATCCTTTGCTTGAGACTTCAATTATCCCACTGGGAGACGGGGTTTCGGTGAGCATAAAAGTAAGAGAGGAATAACAAATGGCAAGACATCCAGAATTACTGGTTCCGGCAAGCAGCCTGGAAGTATTAAAGGTAGCAGTTATTTTTGGCGCAGACGCGGTTTATATCGGCGGCGAGGCATTCGGACTGCGGGCAAAGGCAAAGAATTTTACCATGGAGGAAATGCGAGAGGGAATCGCATTTGCCCACGAACATGGAGTAAAAGTATATGTGACGGCAAATATTCTGGCACACAATTCCGATTTGGAAGGGGTGCGGGAGTATTTTCGGGAGTTAAAAGAAATCGGACCGGACGGTCTGATTATTGCCGACCCTGCGATTTTCGAGATTGCAGGGGAAGAGTGTCCTGAGATAGAGAGGCACATCAGCACACAGGCAAATAATACAAATTATGGGACATTCCAATTCTGGCATAAACTGGGGGCAAGCCGTGTGGTGACAGCGAGAGAATTGTCTCTTCAGGAGATTCGCGAAATCCGAGCAAAGATTCCGGAGGATATGGAGATAGAGACATTCGTCCATGGCGCCATGTGCATTTCCTATTCGGGTCGGTGCCTTTTAAGCAACTATCTGGTGGGACGGGATGCCAATCAGGGAGCCTGCACCCATCCGTGCCGCTGGAAATACTCAGTTGTGGAGGAGACCAGACCGGGGGAATATATGCCTGTATATGAAAATGAGAGAGGTACCTATATTTTTAACTCCAAAGATTTATGTATGATTGAGCACATTCCGGAGCTTATAGAATCCGGGGTGGACAGTCTGAAGATAGAAGGGCGCATGAAAACAGCCCTTTATGTTGCCACGGTTGCAAGGACTTACCGGAAAGCCATAGACGATTATCAGAAAGACCCGGAACTTTACCGCAAAAATATGCCGTGGTATCTGGATCAGATTTCTAACTGTACTTACCGACAGTTTACCACTGGGTTCTTTTTCGGGAAGCCGGATGAAACCAGCCAGATTTACGACAGCAACACATACGTGAAGGAATACACGTATCTCGGAATTATCGGTGAGGAGCGGGAGGGAACCTACCGCATTGAGCAGAGAAATAAATTTTCCGTGGGAGAGACCATCGAGATTATGAAACCGAACGGGGAAAATGTGGAAGTGACTGTGAAGCGGATTCTGGACGAAGATGGGGCACCCCAGGAAAGTGCGCCCCACTCGAAGCAGGTCTTATATGTGGATTTGGGAGTGAAAGCGGAGCCGTACGATATTCTCAGACGGCAGGAAGCCTGAAAACGTATGCAGAGCTGCCCATCAGCGAGCCGCAGAAAGCCCGGTTATGCTCCCTTAAAAATACTCCCGCAGTTTTTCGATGGCACTTTTTTCGATGCGGGAAACATAAGAGCGTGAAATCCCTAGCTGCTTAGCGATTTCACGCTGGGTATATTCTTCCTGATTATAGAGTCCATAACGCATCTTCAGCACCAGACGTTCTCTGGGGGAGAGCACAGATTCCAGCTTGCCGTAAAGTGTCTGGATGTCATCTCTTAACGCAATTTGGGTATGGGCATCATCATCACTGGTTTCGATGATGTCGTATAATTGAATTTCGTTTCCCTCCCGGTCGGTGCCGATGGGTTCATAGAGAGAGACCTCCTTCGAGGTCTTTTTTTTGGCACGCAGCATCATTAAGATTTCATTTTCAATACATCTTGCGGCATAAGTTCCCAGACGGTTGTTCTTCTCGGGATTAAAAGTGATGATGGCCTTGATAAGGCCGATTGTACCAATCGATATTAAATCCTCCGTGTCCTCATCCAAATACTGATATTTTTTGATGACGTGGGCAACCAGGCGTAAGTTCCTTTCGATTAAGATGTGTTTCGCCTCAAGGTCTCCTTCAATATATTTTTGCATATAATATTGTTCTTCCAAAGCAGTAAGCGGCGGCGGAAATGTTTTCAAAGAAAGCACCTCATAGCGGATTTAATATAATCTATGATGATTTTGGTTGGTATGTGCTTTTCCATTTTTAATTCTTGACAAAAAGACAAAAGTATGAAAGAATAAACACACAAACTTTTCGGAGGAATGCTAGCCTCCATAAGTATATCTGGCGAGTCCGCCAAATATTTCAAAGAAAAAACTGAAAGAAGGGAGCGTGCAGAAATTTGTTCAGCACAGTATTGTCAGCTTCGCTGCGGGGGCTTTTTGTCGAATTTGTCCACGTCGAAGCAGATACAAGTAACGGACTTCCGATGTTTCACATGGTGGGATATTTGTCTTCGGAAGTGAAAGAGGCGGGAGAGCGGGTTCGAACCGCAATCAAAAATTCGGGGATTGTATTGCCGGCGAAGAAGGTCGTGATTAATTTATCTCCGGCAAATATACGAAAGAGAGGAACCATGTTTGATTTGCCGATTGCAATCGCAATCTTAGCTTCCCTGGGGGAAGTGGAGGAGGAGAGGCTTCATGATTTGTTAATCGTAGGAGAACTTAGTCTGGACGGCAGGGTAAAACAGGTACCCGGGGTGCTTCCGGTGGTGATGGAAGCAAAAAAACGAGGAATTAAGACCTGCATTGTGCCGAAAGAAAATCAGAGGGAAGGCACGCTTGCCGACGGTATTACGGTCATTGGAGTGGAAACGCTGGAAGAGGTGTGCCGGATTTTAAGGGGAGAAACAATCAGACGGCAGGAAATAAGGGAGGATATGAGAGAATCTGTCATACCCTGTGAACCATCTGCATTAGATTATAGTGATATCCACGGACAGCGGATTGCGAAACGGGCTGCAGAGATTGCAGCGGCAGGAAATCATAATCTATTGATGATGGGACCGCCCGGCTCCGGAAAGAGTATGATAGCGAAACGGATTCCCACCATACTGCCTCCGCTTACGAAAGAGGAGGGAATAGAGCTGACAAAGCTATACAGTGTGGCAGGCAGTCTGAATCAGGAGGCTCCTTTGATGAAAGCGAGGCCTTTTCGGGAGGTGCATCAGTCGGTGACGAGAGCGGCGCTGATTGGCGGCGGGGTGTTTCCAAAACCCGGGGAGTTGAGTCTGGCGCATAAAGGTGTCTTGTTTCTCGATGAGATTGCAGAGTTTCAAAAACCGGTCTTAGAACTACTTCGGCAGCCACTGGAGGAGAGGCAGATTAAAATTATCCGGGAACAGGGAGAATACGTTTTTCCGGCGGATGTTCTGCTTGTCGCAGCGATGAATCCCTGCCCTTGCGGACATTATCCGGATTTGAATAAATGTGTCTGCACTTCCGTCCAGATTCGAAATTATCTGGGACGATTAAGCCAGCCTTTTCTGGATCGGATAGACCTCTGTGTAGAGGTAGAGAAAATCCGGTATCAGGATTTGAAAGAAGCGCGCAGGGAAGAGTCTTCGGAGGAAATCCGAAAAAGAGTCTGCGCTGCACGCAGCGTGCAGAGGAAGCGATACCAAAACTGCCGTGTTTCCACCAACGGAGAACTATGTGTAAAAGAGGTAGAACAGTATTGCAGGTTGGGATTAGAGGAAGAAAAGATGATGCGCCGGGCCTTTGAACAGATGAATCTGACTGCAAGGATGTACTATAAGGTGCTTGCAGTTGCAAGAACCATTGCCGATTTGGAGGGGGAAGAAAAGATTACTGCGGTGCATCTGGGGGAAGCCCTGAGCTACCGCTCTATGGATCAGAAATATTGGGGAGGTGGGGCAGCATGAAGTACGAATATTGGTTTGCAGCGCTTAGGGGACTTAGCTGTAAGAAAAAGGTGTTTCTGCGCTCCAAAGTAGTGTCTGCCGCGGAATTATATTATATAGAAGAAACGACGCTGAAAAAGTGGGGAGTCGAGGAAAAAGACCGTCGAACCATACTGGAGAGTGTCAAAGGATGGAATCCGGAGACGGAATATGACAGACTAAGGGAGAAACATATCAATTTTTATACTATTCTAAGCTCGGAATATCCTGCAAAGCTGAAGGAAATACCGTCACCGCCCTATGCGCTGTATGTCAGAGGAAGACTGCCGGAAGAGCAAAGAAAGACGATTGCAATCGTGGGAGCCAGACAGTGCAGCCCCTATGGAAGAGAAATGGCAGTAGATTTTGCAAAGAGGCTGGCGGAAGCAGGCGTTCAGATTGTAAGCGGCATGGCAAGGGGGATCGACGGAGCGGGACAGAGAGGTGCCCTGATGGCAGGAGGGAGATCTTTCGGTGTATTGGGATGCGGCGTGGATATTTGTTATCCACGGGAAAACATTGAGCTTTATACAGAACTCCAAAAAGCGGGAGGGATTCTTTCAGAACTGCCGCCGGGCGTGCAGCCGCTTCCGCAGTTTTTTCCGGCACGGAATCGTATCATCAGCGGCCTTTCAGATGCGGTTCTTGTGATAGAGGCAAAGGAAAAGAGCGGTTCTTTGATTACTGCAGATATGGCGTTGGAACAGGGAAAGGATGTGTATGCACTTCCAGGACCGGTAAACAGCCGTTTGAGCAGAGGGTGTCACGAGCTCATCCGGCAGGGTGCGGAAATTTTGTTATCTCCGGAAGATTTGCTGGAAGATTGGGGAATATTAGAGAAAGGACAGACAGAAAAAATAGGAGAAAATAAAATAGCACTTGAAAGTACAGAAAAATTGGTGTATAGTTTGCTTGATTTCCAACCCAGGAGCCTGGGCAGTCTTCTTGAGAGGAGCAACCTTTCTGTTTCGTCTCTCACGAATGCGTTAATCAGCCTGGAGCTAAAGGGAATAATTCGGGAAATCTCAAAGAATTTTTATGTAAAAGTTAGATAACAATAGACGATTGTGGAGGAGAAACGCATGGCACGTTATCTTGTAATCCTGGAATCCCCGGCGAAGATTAAAACCGTAAAGAAAATTTTGGGAAGTAATTACGTGGTGGTTGCTTCCAACGGACATGTGCGTGATTTGCCGAAAAGTTCGCTTGGAATTGATGTGGAGCACGATTTTGAACCAAAATATATTACAATCAGAGGAAAAGGCGATGTTCTGGCCAATTTACGGAAAGAAGTAAAGAAGGCAGATAAAATTTATCTTGCAACCGACCCTGACCGGGAGGGAGAAGCGATTGCGTGGCATTTATATATGGCGCTGAAACTGGAGGATAAAAAAGTATACCGGATTAGTTTCAATGAAATTACGAAAAATGCAGTGAAAGCATCCCTGAAGGAAGCCCGGGAAATCAATATGAATCTGGTAGACGCACAGCAGGCGAGACGAATACTGGATCGCATAGTAGGATATCGGATTAGTCCGCTTCTCTGGACAAAGGTAAAACGCGGCTTAAGCGCGGGACGCGTGCAGTCTGTGGCACTCCGCATTATTGCAGATCGCGAGGAGGAAATTAGTGCATTTATTCCGGAAGAATATTGGACATTGGATGCAAAATTGAAGGTTCAGGGGGAAAGAAAACCCCTGATTGCAAAGTTTTATGGTACAGAGAAACAGAAAATGACGATTCACTCCAAAGAAGAAATGGATAGGATTCTGGGCGAATTGGAAGACGCCAGCTTTGCCGTGGAAGATGTGAAGAAGGGAGAACGGCTTAAAAAAGCGCCGCTTCCGTTTACGACCAGTACTTTACAGCAGGAAGCCTCCAAGGTGCTTGGCTTTGCCACACAGAAGACGATGCGGATTGCACAGCAGCTCTATGAGGGCGTAGATGTCAAGGGAAGCGGCACCGTTGGTATCATCACCTATCTCCGTACGGATTCTACCAGAATTTCCGCAGAGGCAGAGACCAATGCAAAAGCGTACATTGAGGAAACGTATGGAAAAGAGTATGCTGCAAAGGGTGGAAAGGTGACGGAAGACCACAAGAAGATTCAGGATGCACACGAGGCAATCCGGCCGACGGATATCAAAAGGACTCCGGCGGTTTTGAAGGATTCCCTGACAAGAGACCAGTTCCGCCTGTATCAATTGATTTGGAAACGTTTTACAGCCAGCAGGATGGCTCCTGCAAAATATGAGACCACTTCTGTGAAGATTGGCGCAAAGCAGTATTGTTTTACGGTTGCTGCGTCCAAGGTGGTGTTTGAAGGATTCCGGGCAGTCTACATGGAATCAGACGAGGAACAGGAAGAGAATAACGTACTGGCAGGAAGTCTTGACAGGGATTCTGTATTGAAAAAAGATTCATTTGAACCAAAGCAGCATTTTACCCAGCCGCCGGCACATTATACTGAGGCATCACTTGTCAAGATTCTGGAGGAACTGGGAATTGGTCGTCCAAGTACCTATGCGCCGACGATTTCCACCATTATCGCAAGACGCTACGTGGCAAAAGAAAACAAGAATTTGTACCTGACCGAAATTGGCGAGGCGGTAAACAATATCATGAAAGAATCTTTCCCAAGTATCGTAGATGTCACCTTTACTGCCAATATGGAGGGACTTTTGGATATGGTTGCCGAGGGCAAGGTGGAATGGAAAACGATTATCCGGAATTTCTATCCGGATTTGGAAGAAGCCGTGAAAATTGCAGAGGAAAAGCAGGCGAAGGTTGAGATTTCGGATGAGGTTACAGACGTTGTCTGCGAGGAATGCGGACGGAACATGGTGATTAAATATGGTCCACACGGGCGTTTCTTGGCATGTCCGGGATTCCCGGAGTGCCGAAATACGAAGCCTTATCTGGAGAAGGCGGGAGTAGCCTGTCCGCTCTGTGGGAAAGAAGTGGTCATCCGCAAAACAAAAAAAGGCAGAAAATATTACGGATGTGAGGACAGTCCGGCCTGTGAATTTATGTCATGGCAAAAACCGGCGGGGAAAAAATGTCCGGAATGCGGCAGTTATATGGTGGAAAAAGGAAATAAGCTTGTGTGTGCAAATGAAGCGTGTGGGCACAAGGAACCGACTGAAAATTTGGCAAAAAAGTTGTAAAATTTGGAATTGTATGATAATATACACGCAGGAGGAAGAAAATGAGTGTACAATTATTAGATAAAACGAGAAAAATCAATCGTCTGCTGCATAATAACAATTCCAGTAAAGTTGTTTTTAATGATATTTGTGAGGTGCTGACAGGTATTCTGGAATCCAATGTCCTTGTAGTGAGCAAAAAAGGAAAGGTGCTGGGCGTAGGGCATTGCCGGGGCGTGGAGTCAATTCCGGAGCTTTTAGTAGGAAAAGTGGGAAGTTATGTGGATGAACTGCTCAATGAGAGGATGCTCAGCATTTTGTCTACGAAAGAGAATGTAAATCTTCAGACGCTTGGCTTTTCATCGGAAGTTGCAAAGGAGTATCAGGCAATCGTGACGCCAATCGAGATTGCAGGAGAAAGGCTGGGGACGCTGTTCCTCTACAAAAAAGAAAGAGCATATGAAATAGATGATATTATCTTAAGTGAGTATGGAACGACAGTTGTCGGACTGGAGATGCTTCGCTCGGTCAACGAAGAAAATGCAGAAGAGGTACGTAAGGAACAGATTGTACAGTCTGCCATCAATACCCTTTCCTTCTCGGAATTGGAGGCAATCGTCCATGTTTTTCAGGAACTGAATGGTACAGAAGGGATTCTGGTAGCCAGCAAAATTGCCGACCGTATGGGAATTACGAGATCCGTCATTGTGAATGCGCTTCGAAAGTTTGAGAGTGCAGGAGTGATTGAATCCCGCTCTTCCGGGATGAAGGGGACTTATATTAAAGTGGTAAACGATTATATTTTTGAGGAACTGGAAGCAATCAAAAAGCGAAAATAACACACGAAAGAGGGGATCAGTTTTCTGATGCCCTTTCGTTTTAGACAGGAGGAAACCATGAAACAGGGAAATGAAGTATCTATGCGGATGAGGAAGATGCTCTGTCCGGGGGGAAGTGCGGATGAAAAAACGTTTTTTTGTAAAGTCTTAAAATATGATGAGACAAAGGAGTGCATTTTTCTTATATTGGAAAATGCAGCCGTCACAGACATTTCACTGGATGCAATTTATGAATGCAGGATTTGGGAAGCGGAAAGAGGGCTTCGCTGCAGCGGAAGAATCCGGCAAAGGTATCATGATGAACATGGGAAAATGTTAGAATTTAAAATAGAAAATGGATTTTATAAAATAAATCTAAACTCTGTTGACAAATAGAGGTTAGAGTGATATCTTAATAATAAATTGATTAGCACTCGATTTAAATGAGTGCTAATAGATTGAAAAATAATGAAAATAGATATTAGGAGGTAGTTCATATGAAATTAGTACCATTGGGAGACAGAGTTGTCTTGAAACAAATCGCAGCAGAGGAAACTACAAAATCAGGGATTGTGCTTCCGGGACAGACAAAAGAGAAACCACAGCAGGCAGAAGTTGTGGCAGTCGGACCGGGCGGATGCGTGGATGGAAAAGAAGTGACGATGCTTGTTTCTGTCGGAGATCAGGTCATTTACTCCAAATACTCCGGTACAGAAGTGGAATTGGATGGAGAAGAATACCTGGTAGTAAAGCAAAATGACATTTTAGCCATTGTGAAATAATAAAAATTAGTTTTAGGAGGCGATACATTATGGCAAAAGAAATTAAATATGGCGCAGAAGCCAGAAAAGCATTAGAAGCAGGAGTAAATCAATTAGCAAATACAGTCCGTGTGACGATTGGACCAAAAGGAAGAAACGTGGTTCTGGACAAATCTTTCGGAGCACCTCTGATTACCAATGACGGTGTTACGATTGCAAAAGAGATTGAATTGGAGGACCCGTTTGAAAACATGGGGGCACAGCTTATCAGAGAAGTAGCTGCAAAGACAAACGATGTAGCCGGAGACGGAACGACGACAGCCACAGTATTAGCACAGGCTATGGTACAGGAAGGAATGAAAAACCTTGCGGCAGGTGCAAATCCAATCGTTCTTCGAAAAGGGATGAAGAAGGCAACCGACGCTGCTGTAGAAGCAATCGCAGCTATGAGCAGCAAAGTAGAAAGCAAGGAAAGAATTGCAAATGTAGCAGCTATTTCTGCAGGAGATGCGGAAGTGGGTGCAATGGTAGCAGATGCCATGGAGAAAGTTTCTAACGATGGTGTCATTACGATTGAAGAATCTAAGACTATGAAGACAGAATTGGATTTGGTAGAAGGTATGCAGTTTGACCGCGGTTACATTTCTGCTTATATGGCAACGGATATGGAAAAGATGGAAGCGGTACTGGAAAATCCTTATATCCTGATTACCGATAAGAAAATTTCTAACATTCAGGAACTGCTTCCGCTGTTAGAGCAGATTGTACAGTCCGGTGCAAGATTATTGATTATTGCCGAGGACATTGAAGGAGAAGCACTTACGACTTTGATTGTAAATAAACTGCGTGGTACATTCAACGTAGTAGCTGTGAAAGCTCCGGGATATGGTGACAGAAGAAAAGCAATGCTGGAAGACATCGCAATCTTAACCGGCGGTCAGGTAATTTCAGATGAGCTGGGACTGGATTTGAAAGAAGTTACATTGGATCAGCTGGGTCAGGCAAAATCTGTGAAAGTTCAGAAAGAGAACACCGTTATCGTTGACGGTATGGGAGACAAAGCGAAGATTGCAGGACGTATCGCACAGATGAAAGCACAGATTGAAGAGACGACATCTGAATTTGACAGAGAAAAATTACAGGAAAGACTTGCAAAACTGGCAGGCGGAGTTGCAGTAATCCGTGTAGGTGCAGCGACAGAGACAGAGATGAAAGAAGCGAAGCTTCGTATGGAAGATGCTCTTTCTGCAGCAAAAGCGGCAGTGGAGGAAGGTATCGTTGCAGGCGGTGGTTCTGCTTATATTCATGCAGCAAAAGAAGTTGCAAAACTGGCTGACGAGTTAGAGGGAGATGAAAAGACCGGTGTCAACATTATCTTAAAGGCATTGGAAGCTCCTCTTTATCAGATTGCGGCAAATGCCGGATTGGAAGGTTCTGTTATCATCAGCAAGGTAAGAGAGCAGGAGCCGGGTATCGGTTTTGATGCATATAAAGAAGAATATGTGGATATGGTAAAGGCCGGCATTCTTGATCCTGCCAAGGTAACGAGAAGTGCTCTTCAGAATGCAACCAGCGTAGCTTCTACGTTGCTGACTACAGAGTCTGTTGTTGCAAATATCAAAGAAGAGGCTCCTGTAGCACCGGCAGGCGGCGGAATGGGAATGATGTAATTTCCTCTTTCCATCTTCTGTAACTTGTGTTACAATGGGAACAGAAAATATGACCGGAGGGTAATTATGGGTGATTCTTATACTGAGCAATTAGTAAAACAAAAAACAAGTACGAAGACCATGCTGAAAAAGTTTGGACTGATTGTGGCACTTGTGATTTCGATTCTTTTGGTGTTTGTGATTCCGTTTTTGGCAATCCTTCCGGTGATTGCAATTGTAGTAATCGGGTTTTTCTGGAAGAGATGGAGTTGTCTGGAGTATGAGTATATCTATTATAACGGAGAAATTGATATTGACCGGATTATGGGCATGGAGAGCCGGAAGAGAGTGTTCTCTACGAGCGCAAAGGATATGGAAGTGCTGGCGCCTACCGGATCTATTGAATTGCAGCCGTTCCAGAATTTAAAAGTCTTTGATTATAGCTCAAATTCCGGTAACGCAACTTACGAGTTGGTGGCAAAGGCAAAAGACCAGAATGTAAGAGTGATTTTTGAACCGAATGATACGATTCTGCAGGGGATGAAATATTATGCACCAAGAAAGGTATTTCTCACAAAATAAAGAACATCAAGGTAAATCAGATACCTCGCAGGGCATTTGCCTGCGGGGTATTTTACATCTCGGGAAAGCACCTTAGAGAGGATTAAGAAAATCCTAAGCAACTTCTAAGCAAGTCTTTCTACATTCTTTTTTCAAAGTGTGGTATGATGGAAACACATGGCGAGATATTTGCTTTTGAGACAGAATAAAAGAAAGACGAAAGAGGAACTTAGATGAGAAGAAGGCGTAAGAAACGATTTTATAGAAGAATGCAACTGTATATGAGAGTAGGGGTGCTCCTTTTATTTTTGCTGATGATTGTGTTTGCCGGCATGAAGTTGTTTGGAGCTGAGCCGTTTACACAGCAGTATGTTGAGCGGACAGGGGAAGAGATAGATGCTTTAAGACCGAAAATGGAAGTGGCGCTGTTGACAGAAAATCCTTATTCCAGACCGGGAGATTCCGTCTCAAAGATACGGGGAATCGTCATTCATTATACTGCCAATCCGGGTTCCACAGCCATGCAGAACCGGAATTATTTTGAAGGCTTAAAGGACAGTCACGAGACGAAGGCAAGCAGCCATTTTATTGTGGGGCTGGAAGGAGAGATTGTGCAGTGCATTCCTACATGGGAGGTTGCATATGCTTCCAACGAACGCAATTCGGATACGATTTCGATTGAAACCTGTCACAGGAGTGCGGATGGGTCTTATACAGAAGAGACATATCAGTCTATGGTGGAGCTCACCGCATGGCTTTGTAAGAAGTTTGATTTGACGGAAAAAGATGTGATTCGCCATTATGATGTGACCGGAAAGATTTGCCCGAAATATTTTGTGGAACACGAAGATGTATGGGATGACTTTAAGCAGGATGTAGGAAAAAGATTAGAGAGTATGTAAGGAGAAAAGAGGGACAATGAAGGGAAATATTTTTTTGATTGGATTTATGGGCTGTGGAAAGAGTACAGTTGCGTCAGAACTCCAAAAGAGATATGGTATGGAGGTCGTGGAAATGGATCAGCTCCTTTCGGAACGTCAGGGGATGAGCATTCCGGATATCTTTGAAACCTATGGAGAAACGTATTTTCGTGATTTAGAATCTGCATTGGTTGCGGAGATACGGAAAATGGAAAATCAAGTTGTGTCCTGTGGAGGCGGCGTCGTTTTGCGGGAGCAAAACGTTGCGAAGATGAAAGAAAACGGACAGATTGTTTTGCTGACAGCGAATCCGGAGACGATTCTGGAGCGGGTAAAGGATGACGAGAACCGTCCTGTATTAAAGGGGAAGAAAACAGTAGAAGGGATTACGGAGCTGATGGAAGCGCGGCGAGAAAAGTATGAGGCAGCGGCAGACATCGTAATTCACACGGATAAGAAACCGGTCTCCGAGATTTGTGAAGAGCTTAAGCAGAAACTAGAGGAAAGGGAACGGCAGCATGTTTGAAACTTTTTTTCCGGATGACTTTGTTGCATCCACCTATGTGATACCATTTGAAAAACTGTATGAAGAAGGGTATCGGGGACTGATTTTTGACATTGATAATACGCTTGTACCGCACGGAGCGCCGGCAGATGAGCGCGCAAAAAAATTGTTTACAAGATTGAAAGAGATTGGATTTGATTGTTGTCTGCTTTCCAATAATCAGGAGTCGCGGGTACAGATGTTTAATGAAGAGATTCAGGTACACTACATTTATGACGCACATAAGCCATCCGTCAAGAACTATCAAAAAGCCATGGAGCTCATGGGAACGGATTTGCATAGTACGATTTTTATCGGAGATCAGTTATTTACAGATGTGTGGGGAGCAAAACGCGCCGGGATTCGAACTATTCTGGTAAAGCCCATTCATCCGAAGGAAGAAATCCAGATTGTGCTCAAGCGACAGCTGGAGAAAATTGTGCTGTATTTTTATATGAGGAAGAAGAGGTAGGTTTCCTCATTATCGGGCGCTCCCCTCATAGCATATAGCATATGCTCATTCATGCAAGCATGATTCGCCTCTGCTATATGCTATGGTTGCCATCACAGTTCAACCCGCGCCATTCGCAATCTCGCACTGCGTGCTTCACCGACGCTGTCGCGTCTGGATTGCTCATTATCGGGCGCTCCTCTCATAGCATATAGCATATGCTCATTCATGCAAGCATGATTCGCCTCTGCTATATGCTATGGTTGAACTGTTAGGAAAAGTATTTTTCTTTGATGATGGATACGGGCATATCCTGACCGGTCCAGAGTTTGAATGCCTCTGCACCTTGGTAGAGGAGCATATAAAGCCCATTAAATGTAGCACATCCCGCCTCTTTTGCCAATTTCAACAGTTTTGTTTCGCGCGGATTGTAGATGACGTCCGACACAATTAAATCCTTGTGGAACATGGTCGAATCTGTAATAATAGAGCGGTCTGTATTTGGTGCCATTCCTACGGAGGTTCCGTTGGTCAGTATGGCGCTGTCACCGATTTCCCGGCGTAAAATCGATTCATCCTCAAAGTCATATAATGTCACTTTGCAGTTGGTGCGTTCGTTTAATGCAGCAACGGTTCTTTCTGCACGTTCAAAAAAGCTGTCACGGATGCTGAAAACAGAGATTTCAGATACCCCGTCCAGTGCTGCCTGCACCAGTACAGCAGTGGCTGCACCGCCTGCACCAAGCAGCGTCATTTTTTTTCCGATAATATTATGTCCGGCATCTGCTACCGCACGCATATATCCAATGCCGTCTGTGGTATAACCGGTGAAAATACCGTTATCATTGACAACCGTATTTACGGCACCGATGATTTCAGCGGCAGGGGAGAGTTTGTCGCAGAGCTCGCTCATCCGGTTTTTATCCGGCATGGTCAGGTTGAAGCCGCGGACATTGAGTGCGCGAAGCCCCTCTACCGCTTTTTCGAGAGTATCGGTGCCTACATCAAATGCAAGGTAGACGAAGTCCAATCCTAACTGCCGGAAGGCTTCATTATGCATCATAGGTGAGATGCTATGGGAAACCGGGCTTCCTAAAAGACCGGTTAATCTTGTGTGTCCTGTAATTTCTTTCATAGGTCATGTCCTTTCCAGTCAAATCAATACTTCTATACTGTAAATCGAAAAAGAGCAAAATGTCAAGAGAGTTCTTGAAATATGCGCATTTTTCGCTTATGATAATGATAGTAATTAGATTGGAGAGATAAGAGGATGAATCCTGTAATCGTTAGAAATGTAAAAATCGGGGAAGGTATCCCAAAGATATGTGTGCCTGTTGTGGGTGTAACTGCAGAGGAAATCAGAAAAGAAGCAGAGGCACTCCTTAGCATTCCGGCAGATCTGGTGGAATGGAGAGCAGACTGGTATGAAGGTGTATTTGATGTTGCCAAGGTAAAAGAGGTACTCCGTAATCTGCGGTGTGCTCTGGGAGAAAAACCAATTCTCTTTACCTTTCGAACTTCCGGGGAGGGCGGAGAAAAGTCCATTGCCGAGGCGGATTATCTTGCACTAAATCGGGAAGTGGCAGAGTCGAGATTGGCAGATTTGATAGATGCAGAGCTTTTCATGGGAGATGGGCTTGTGAAGGAACTCATAGAAACTGCACATCAAAATGGAGTGAAGGTAATCGCATCAAATCATGATTTTCAGAAAACGCCGGAAAAAGAGGAGATTGTGTCACGTCTGCGAAAGATGCAGGAGCTTGGAGCGGACATTTTGAAAATCGCGGTGATGCCGCAGGAGAAAAAAGATGTGCTCACTCTGCTTGCGGCAACGGAAGAGATGATAAGGCTTTTTGCGAAACAACCGGTTATTACTATGTCTATGGCAGAAATGGGTATTATCAGTCGGATTGCCGGGGAAGCGTTCGGTTCGGCCGTCACTTTTGGTTCGGCAAAGAAGTCTTCCGCACCGGGGCAGCTTCCGGCAGGGGAGCTTTCAAAGGTACTGAAGGTTTTGCACCGGGCATAGGTGCACTTGTGTAATAGATTTGGAGGTTTGGTTATGAATAAAAAATATCAAAATTTCTTAAAAATGGTGATTTATCAGATATATCCGAGAAGTTTCCGGGATTCCAATGGAGATGGAATCGGTGATATCAACGGAGTGATTGAAAAACTGGATTATCTGAAGGAACTGGGAGTGAATGCTATCTGGATGTGTCCTTGTTATAAAAGTCCAAATGATGATAATGGATATGATATCTCAGATTATTGTGACATTATGGATGAATTTGGAACAATGGAAGATATAAAACGTTTGATTTCGGAACTGCACAGCAGGGAAATGAAGCTGATTATGGATTTTGTTCCGAATCATACCTCTACAAGCCATAAGTGGTTTCAAGAATCCAGAAAGTCAAAGGACAATCCGTACAGTGATTATTATTATTGGTTTGACGAGCCACAGAATGACTGGGAGTCTGCTTTTAGTGGGAGTGCATGGGAATACGATGAGATGAGAGGACAATATTACCTTCATTCCTATGCGGTATCTCAGGCAGATTTGAATTGGGACAATCCGGCTGTGGTTAAGGAAATGCAGGGAGTGATTGATTTCTGGATAAATCTGGGTGTAGATGGTTTCCGATGTGATGTCATTGACCAAATTTCAAAAGACTGGGAGCAAAATCAGAATATGTTCGGACCAAGACTTCACGAATATATTCACGCGCTGTTTGGAAGGGAAGAAGTAGCGCACCTTTTTACCATTGGTGAATGCTGGTGTCAGGATATTGAGGAACTGTACAAACATACTGCGTTTGAACGAGGCGAATTAAGTACCGTATTCCAGTTTAATCATATGGAATGTGGCAGGGAAAGCAAGTTCGTTCCGAAAACACCGGATTTACGAGAGGTTCGGGATATCGTAATAGATTGGGAAACGCTCTGTGAGGAGCACAATTTGCTGTATACTCTGTTTACAGATAATCATGATCAACCACAGTTTCTTTCCAGAGTAACCGGATATTCGAAACTTCGTTATGAAGCAGCGACGATGTTGGCTGCGATGTTTTATTTACTGAAAGGGGTTTCGGTAATCTATCAGGGACAGGAACTCGGGATGACTGCGGCACATTATGATGCTATCGAAGATTTCGATGATATTGAAAGTATCAATTATTATCAGGAACTCTTAAAGACGATGAGTCCGAAAGAGGCACTAGAGGGAATCAACTTTGGAAGTCGGGATAATACGCGCCATCCGATGTGCTGGGATGATAGCGAATACGGCGGATTTTCTGATGTAAAGCCATGGATTGCAGTGCACAGTGAAGTGAAGACACAGAATCTGAAAACAGACCTTGCTTCGGAAAAATCAGTGTTTCGATTCTATCAAAAACTCCTAAAGCTTCGTGCGTCCAGCGATGCGATTCTAAGTGGCAGTCTTCAGGTTCTGTCTAAAAAAGAAGACCGGTTTTTTGTCTATGTGCGTGAAGCAGACGGAGAAAAAATTTTGGTCATCTGCAATTTTGAAGAACCATCGGAGATTTTAGTAGAGGATGTAATCGGAACCCTTCTATTGTCAAATTATAGAGAACGAAAAGAAGTCAGTGGTCTCTATGCTCCGTATGAAACAGCAGTATTTGAATTGAAATAAAAATATTCTTGACAGAGCCATCTCCAATCGCTTATACTGAAGTTCCACATAGATGATGGCTCTGTAGAAAGAAGCTGTCACATATCTATTTCAAGTTTAAAAGATTTCAAACGTTCTAGAAAATCTTCTCAAAATTCGAGGATATTTCCAGAAACAGAAACAAAAATAA